>CP133959.1:2045466-2386378 GCA_036251705.1 Orbaceae bacterium lpD01
TTATGGAATCATCCTGGTATTACGCCAGATATACCTGCCCACACTATGATCAAGGTATGCTAAATCCAGACGCGGCTAACTACTGGCTGCCTGTTGATCAGTATGTTGGTGGTATTGAACACGCAATCATGCATTTATTGTACTTCCGTTTTTACCATAAATTATTACGTGACGAAGGGTTAGTCGACTCTGATGAACCAGCCAAACGTCTGCTTTGCCAAGGTATGGTACTGGCAGATGCATTCTATTACACTTCAGAAACTGGTGGCCGTGTTTGGGTCTCACCAACCGAAGTCACTGTTGAACGAGATGATAAAGGACGCGTCACAAAAGCGTTGAATAAAGAGGGTCGTGAACTTGTTTATGCTGGCATGAGTAAAATGTCTAAATCAAAAAATAATGGTATCGATCCGCAAGAGATGGTTGAAAAATACGGTGCGGATACGGTTCGATTATTTATGATGTTTGCTTCACCGGCCGAAATGACGCTCGAGTGGCAAGAGTCGGGTGTTGAAGGTGCTAATCGCTTTATTCGTCGAGTATGGCGTCTGGTTTATGAACATAGCCAACAAGGTCAAGTTGAACCACTTGATATCGCCCAGCTTAATAACGAACAAAAAGTATTGCGAAGAGAGTTACACAAAACTATCGCCAAAGTCACCGACGATATTGGTCGCCGTCAAACCTTTAATACCGCTATCGCGGCAATTATGGAATTCATGAATCGCTTACAAAAAGCGCCACAGGAAACACAGCAAGATCGTGCCTTGATGGATGAAGCGTTGCAAAGTATCGTTTGTTTACTCTATCCGATGATACCACACGCCTGCTTTACCATGTGGAAAGCGTTAGGTAATCAGACTGATATTGATTCGACTTGTTGGCCAACCGCTGATGAAAAAGCGATGGTTGAAGATGAGAAACTGATTATTGTACAAATTAATGGTAAAGTCCGAGCTAAACTGACAGTCTCTGCCGATGCAGATCAAGACTCGGTTGTCACATTAGCGAAAAATGAAGCAATGATTCAAAAATATTTAGATGGCGTATCAATCCGTAAGATTATTTACGTTGCTGGTAAACTGTTGAATATTGTTGTTGGTTAATCATTTAATAAGGATGTGTATCAATACATCCTTTTACTATTTCCAATGGTAAACAAAAGGGAATTCAATGTCTTTTTTAATCAAAAAATGTCCATGGTTGATCCTGTTAATCACTTTTTTACTCTCTGGATGTGGTTTCCACTTACAAGATAAAACAGAAGTACCTAAACAATTTAAAACGATGTCTCTTTATAGCTTAGAACCTTATAGCGCATTAGTGAGAGATGTGAAATATGCACTAAAGATCAATGGGGTTAACTTAGTTGATGCGACAGATGATGTCTCTGTTCCTAGTCTAAGATTGATGCAGTATGAGATCAGTCGGAATACGGTTTCGGTTTATCAGGATGGTAAAGCGGCAGAATATCAACTGATTTTAGATGTTGATGCCCAAGTCGTGATTGCAGGTAAGGATATCTATCCAATCAAAGTAAAAATTTTCCGTTCTTTCTTTGACAATCCAGCAGCGGCGCTAGCTAAAGATACAGAACAAAACTTGATTAAAAATGAGATGTATTCACAAGCAGCTGAGCAATTAATTCGTAAACTTAAAGCTGTCAATGTTACAGACCAAAAATCAACTCAATAATGATCAAAATAAATTCACAACAGCTCAGTTTCCGACTAAAAGAAACCGCTAAACCAACCAGCTTGATTCGTTACTATTTGCTGGTTGGACCTGAGCCTTTTCTGTCTTATCAAGCACAAAAGCAGCTACAACATCATTTAAACAGTGCCGGTTTTGAACAGCAGATTATTGTCACGATTGATGGCCAAACAGACTGGAATAATATTTATGATCACTGCCAATCTCTCAGCTTATTCTCGGATAAAACATTACTGATATTGCAATTTGGTGATACCGGTTTATCGGCAGCTATTTTAGCTCATCTCAATGAGTTAATCACACTGCTACATGATGATCTGGCAATCATATTTGTCTTTAATAAGTTAACCAAAGCCCAAGAAAATGCACCGTGGCTTAAAGCGATTGATGCACAGACCTTATGGATAAACTGTCTGCCACCAGACACTCGGCAATTCCCCGTGTGGCTAACCCAAGAGGCCCATCATAAAGGCATTAATCTGGATAAGTCGGCGATTGAGTTACTCTGCTATTATTATGAAGGCAATTTATTGGCCTTATCACAGCTGTTAGAACAGTTGAAATTACTTTACCCAAATACTGTCATTTCCGTGAATCAAATTGAAAATAATATCAATGATTCGGCTATCTTTTCTCCCTACCATTGGGTTGATGCTATATTAGCGGGTAAATCCAAGCGAGCAATTCATATTCTTCAGCAGCTCAAAGTTAACGATGCTGAGCCGCTTATTATGGTCCGCATCATCCAAAAAGAGCTTATTTTACTGATTAATCTGAAAAAAGCGATGGAAACACAGCCTCTCTCATTACTGGTCAATCAATATAAAATTTGGCAAAATCGTCGAGCACTCTATACCACCACTTTAAATCGATTAAGCCTGAATACGCTTTTTACGGCACTGCATCAGCTAGTAAAGATTGAAGTGAGTTTAAAACAGGACTATACCGCGGTACCTTGGCAAGAACTCGAAACGCTATCGCTACTTCTATTAGGAAAAACCGGCGCTTAGGTAAACAGATAATGTCACAACCGACTATTACGGCACTCTTTGGTGGAACGTTTGATCCGATTCATTATGGCCATCTAAAACCGGCTATGGCACTGGCTGAACAAGTTGGCCTAAGCAAAATCTATTTGATGCCTAACCATATTCCGCCCCATAAACCACAGCCGATAGCGACCAATCGACAGCGATTAGACATGCTAGCATTAGCAATAAAAGATAATCCTTTATTTGCCATCAACAAGCAAGAGCTGATAAGAAAAACGACATCTTATACTATTGATACGCTAATTCAATGGCATCAGCGCCACCATCAGCAGGCTATTTTGGCATTTATTATTGGTACTGACTCACTCTACACTATTGATCGCTGGCACCGCTGGCAAGCCATTCTCGACTACTGTCACCTGCTTGTCTGTCCGCGGCCTTTTCCTGCCAAGCAGACTATTTCAGCCGAATTACAGTCATGGTTAGATCAACATTTAACCCGAGATATTCATCAATTAAGGCTCTATCCTACGGGGAAAATATTTATCGCCCAAGCACCGCTGTGCGATATTGCGTCATCGGAAATAAAACAGCGAATAAAACATAATCAAGACTGTTCAGAGATATTACCGCCTGCTGTTTGGCAATATATCAAGCATCATCAGTTATATCGAAACTAGATTTATCTCAATAAATAAATTCAGTTAATAATGCAGCGTTGATTCAATGATCGATTTTTAGAATCGAATGAAAAAAGCACAATGACAAAAATATTTGTGCTTTTTCACTGAATAGAGGAGAAAGCGCTTTACATTAGCCTTTTTTTTGGGCATCATTTCGCGCTGTTGTATCTTTATTTAACATTACACTTTAGAGGACTCAATGGCTAAAGAAGACAATATTGAAATGCAAGGCACCATTTTAGACACCCTACCTAATACTATGTTTCGTGTCGAATTAGAGAATGGCCATGTTGTAACCGCTCATATTTCAGGAAAAATGCGTAAAAATTATATTCGCATCCTTACCGGCGATAAAGTCACCGTAGAAATGACACCTTATGATTTATCTAAAGCGAGAATTATTTTCCGCAGCCGATAATTAGATTCACTTTTAGAATCAAGCGCTTAATATAGACGAAATTTAGTTTGCTAAGTTTCGTCATGGCGATCTGTTATCTAAAATAAGCACCTGCTAACATGCCTCTTTTCTGATGTTACTCATCATCTTCCACCATCCACACGACTTGAATATGTCGGTTCATCTGGCAAAAAAGGCTCGATGATGAAATCAATAGATTGAGTCATCAATCCAGTAGATGGACTTAATGGGCTCATAATAATAAACGAAAGAGAACAAATCGAACTGACGAACATGAAATCATCATACAACCTAAATCAGCTTAGACTTTTATTTGAAAAATAAAAATTGTGATGAGTCATTTTGGTGGAGAACTCTATCAGCCACATCCCACACACATAACACCTACTACGGCTGCTTCCTTCCAGACCTGACCGAGTTCGCAAGCTAATGTTGCAAGAGGACCCATAGAGCCTCCATTGAAGAGGTACCAATTAACCGAGTTAATTGATGCGGGCTATTATCAGCTAATCATCAATAAAATGCAAGCCATTGTCAGCCAACTGGATAATCCTACGACAAAATAGCGATTACAGAATAGGCATTTGCTGTTTAGCCTAGCCCTATTTATTATTTTACCCATGTATAATTGTTCTCTTTCTGATAACATCTTATAATTGATACTCTTTTATCATCTCTGGAATAGACATGAAGATTCTTGTTACCGGTGGGCTGGGTTATATTGGTAGCCATACGAGTGTTAAACTAATTGAAGCTGGCTATACGCCCATTATCGTCGATAACCTTTACAATAGTAAAAAATCAGTCTTAAAACGCATCAATGAGATCACTGGACAACAACCGTTATTTTATGAAGCTGATATCCGCAATAAAACCGACTTAAAACCAATTTTTGCACAGCACGATATCGAAGCAGTTATACACTTTGCAGGTCTCAAAGCAGTGGGCGAATCGGTCAAAAAGCCGCTTGCCTATTATGAGGTGAATGTCTATGGTACGATCACGCTACTAGATGTGATGAGCGAATATCAGGTCAATAATATTATTTTTAGCTCATCTGCTACCGTTTATGGTGATAAAAATCCCTCACCATTTATCGAGAGTTATCCTACTGGTAATATTACCAATCCTTATGGTTGGAGTAAGTTCATGGTAGAACAATGTTTAATGGACCTACAAAAAGCCGAGCCAGAATGGAGTGTAACAATACTACGTTATTTCAATCCAGTCGGCGCTCATCCTTCCGGATTGATGGGTGAAGATCCGCAAGGAGTCCCCAATAATTTAATGCCTTATATCTCGCAAGTTGCTATTGGTAAACATGGGTTCTTATCTATTTACGGCAACGATTATCCGACTAAAGATGGTACTGGTGTCAGAGATTATGTTCATGTAGAAGATCTAGCTACTGGTCATGTCTGTGCCTTACAAAAATTAAATCAGTCCGGAACACACATCTATAATCTCGGTAATGGCAGTGGCAACAGCGTTTTAGAAGTGGTTTCAGCTTTCAGTAAAGCTTGTGGCCAGCAGATACCTTATAAAATGATGCCCAGAAGAGCTGGTGATATTGCAGCATTCTGGTCTGATGCAAGCAAAGCTCAAAAAGAGCTCAACTGGCAGGCGCATTATCAGTTAGAGGATATGGCTAAGGATAGCTGGCGTTGGCAACAAAAAAATCCAACAGGCTATCCCGATGAGGAATAATAGCCAGATAAAATTACGATAGATAGCTAATTAACACATCATGTTCGTCTAATTTAATTAATGATCTATTTAGGACTAGTTTACAGGTGGCATCAGATAGCTAAGCCACATCATTTATCTATTTTTAGGAAATGGAATATATTCTGATGAAAATCATTCTTGCATCAACCTCATTATCAAGACAAAAGATACTCAAAAAATTCCAGATCCCATTTGAAAGTATTGCACCAACATGTGATGAAACACCACTTGAAAATGAAGATGCCGTTTCATTAGTGCTCAGACTATCAAAAATCAAAGCACAATCAGTAGCAAAGCACCAGCCAAATAGTCTGGTGATTGGATCTGATCAGGTCGGCGTATTCAATGGCCAAATTATAGGAAAACCACTAACCGAAGACAATGCGATTAGACAACTCACTGCATGTAGTGGACAAACTATCCATTTTTATACCGGTTTAACGGTGATAAATACTGTCACTCATCAATCGATAACCCTCTATGAACCGTATGAAGTGACCTTTCGGCAGCTCACCCTTGATGAAATTAAAGCGTATATTCGTAAAGAGCAGCCCTTACAGTGCGCTGGCAGTTTTAAGTGTGATGAGTTAGGTATTACATTATTTGAAAAATTACACGGCGACGATATCAATACTTTAGTTGGATTACCGTTAATTCGACTTAATCAAATTCTAATCGAGATGGATTATAATCCGTTATTAAACGCATAAAAAAACAGATTGTATTGATAAGCTAAGCGCTCATTTTTCTCTCAACACTGAAAAAACGACTTAAGGTGTGATGGAAAGATACGAGAGCGAATATCGCTCTCTATAATGAAATTAAATCAGTTTTTCCGTGAGCAACCGCTCAAAAACCAGCTGCGCCGAAATTGAAGACACCTGCTCATCGGCTGATTTGATGACAAATTGACGCTGACCATATCCGCCAATGAGACCGGGGTTGGTCGGACCATATAACGTGATATTAGGTCTGGCCAAGGCCGCGGCTAGATGACTTAAGCCAGTATCGACCGATACGACAGCTTGAGCGCCAGCAAGCACTGCCGCAACCTCAGCTAAACTGAGCTTAGGTAGTACATCAACATGCGCAAAACCAGTGGCTAATCTTACTGCTCGTTGCTGTTCATGTGCCGCGCCCCAAGGCAGTTTAATCCGTAGTCCAGTCGGTGCAAGTTTAGCAATTAAATCGCGCCATTGAGACTCGCTCCAGTGTTTATTATCGCGTGTTGTGGCATGTAGAAAAACTAAATAAGCAGGCTCAGTTGCGGGTAATCGCGTTAAAAAATGACGCGCGATACCATAGTCTCCTTGGCCATGATACTGATATGCTAAACTCATCGCGAATAATTGCCGAATACGTTCAACAGCATGCTGCTTTTTATCAACATGATGTTTAATATCATACCACCAACTGGCAATCGGCTCTCTGGCACTTTGTCTATCAAGACCGTGCTTAACGCCTCTTGCCTTACGTGTGATAAGGAAAGCACTTTTAATTAATCCCTGAGCATCAATAATACCGTCGTACTGTTTCTCGCGTAAAGTGGCATAAAACTGCTTTCGCTCCAAGCGAATATCGTGACCAAACCAATGTTTACGCCAGCGACGAATCGCTACCGGAATCACGGTTGAAACCGCATCATGCCAAGTTGGGATTTGCGCAAAGTTCTCTTCGACAACCCAATCGAATGCAATATCTGGCATAATTTGCTGAGCATCGGTTAATGCCGGTAAGGTATGTAAAACATCGCCCATTGATGAGGTTTTTACAATAAGCACACGTTTAACCATGGAAATCCTTCACTATAGCTTCTTTGTCACTACGTTCTAATATTTTCAACAATCGTTCAAATGCTAATTCCGGCTTAATATCAATTAAGCTCTGATGATACCCTTGTTCACTATCGCCTTTACGGATTTTAAAGTAACCATCTATCAATCTTATTACTTCGGCTTTATCAGATAGCGGCGGCGTAAAATCAGGGCTACTTGGCCCATACAGGGCAACCAATGGCTTATCAAGCGCAGCGGCGATATGCATTAATCCAGAATCATTTGAAACCACCGCTTTACAGTTAGCAAGAATATTAACTGCTTGATCTAAACTTGTCGTACCGGCCAGATTGATACAATATTCACCATGATGCATCAACTGGCAAATTTTCTCGCCAATTTCGCGATCTTTTGCTGAACCTAAAATAACGATGTGTGAGCCTTGATCAACTAACATATCTGCCAGCGCCGCGTAATGATAATCAGGCCAACGTTTTGCCGGACCAAACTCTGCTCCAGGACAAAAACCGATTAAAGGCAGCTTAGACTGCAAATCAAACTCAACAAGCGTTTTACTCATTTCATACTTATCAATGCTCAGTTTGGGCGATAATAGTGGTTTAGGTAGATCACTGGCTTGCTTAATCTGACTGGCTGGATAAGCTAAAGCAATATAACGTTCAATCATCAAGGAAAAAGCTTGTTTGTTGAGCGTACGACGATCATTAAGTAAGCCGTAACGCATCTCCCCTTTCCAACCCGTTCTTTTAGGAATCTGAGCAAAAAAAGGAACCAGTGCCGACTTAAATGAGTTAGGTAGTACAATCGCTTGATCATAAGCAGCACTGCGTAACTGTTTACCTAATTGATAGCGTGCACCTATAGCCAACTCACCATGACCAATCGGCAAATCAATTGCATGAGCCACTTCCGGCATTTTATTCAATAGCGGACGACACCATGCTGGTGCCATCACATCAATCTCTATATCAGGATGAAGCTGTTTGAGCGTTCTATATAACCCCTGAGACATCATCATGTCACCAACCCATGATGGTCCTATTACCAGTGTTTTCATCTCTTCATACCTCAATGCGCAAACAATATTAAAAATAACCGTGTCGTCTTAACATTATTCTTCATTTAATTGTTTCATATACATCGTTGTGCCTTCTTTCACCGTTTTAAACTCAATCGGGCATCCGGCAGCTCTTAGTTTAGTTAAATCAGCTTGCGTAAACGTTTGGTAACGACCTTTTAAATGCTCAGGGAATGGAATGTACTCGATCTCGCCTTGTTGATGAAAACCCAGTACCGCATCAGCTACTGCTTGAAACGACTCTGCACGACCAGAACCGCAATTGAAAATACCAGAAACCGCATTCTGCCAAAACCAAATATTCACATCAACAACATCCTGAACGTAAATAAAGTCCCGTTTAAAATTATCACTTCCAAAGAACAGTTTCGGTTTTTCGCCTTTTTTAATTTGGCTATCTAAATGGAAAGCGACACTCGCCATACTACCTTTATGCTGTTCACGCGGTCCATAGACATTAAAATAACGAAAGCCACACACTTGTGATTTCGCGCTAGGTAAAATTTCTCTGACATATTGGTCAAATAAAAATTTAGAGTAGCCATAAACATTTAATGGCTTTTCAAATTGTCGATCTTCAATGAAGTTATCACTTCGGCCACCATAAGTTGCCGCTGATGAGGCATATAAGAAAGAAATATTAAAATCGAGGCAATAATGTAATAGATCTTTGGAGTAATCGTAATTATTCTCCATCATGAATTTACCATCCCATTCCGTGGTCGCAGAACAAGCACCTTCATGGAAAATCGCCTCAATATCCATATTGTCACCAGAGACGATATAACTAATAAACTCATCTTTATCCATATAGTCAGCAATATCAAGGTCGACTAAATTGGCAAATTTTGTACCATCAGTTAAATCATCTACTACTAAAATATTTTTATAGCCGCGATCATTTAATCCTTTCACAATATTACTACCGATAAAACCAGCACCACCCGTTACAACTATCATACTTTAATCCTATTCTTAATAATTGTTTAATCTCCTTATAATAACTGTTTCCGTGTCGATTTTCGAGTATAGTTTTTTAGCCTGATATATTACCACTGGGAGAAAACAGTCAAAAACGCTGCATAACGATCAAGCTAAAGATGATTAAGTATTTTTATTCTCTCTGTTTTAGTTAGCGTGATGCACTACTTTGCAGAATAACCATCAGTTTTAAAGAGAAAAAATTAGGCTGAGACAGCCAACATATGATTTGAGTTTCCCTGACCACTATCGCATTGAACGCTGCGGAGAGAAAAGCGTTAAATATTTAATCCTTGGATGTAGCTGAGAGATTGTTTTTAACCATGACATGAATATAGCGGCCATACTGAATATAGGGTTCTTGACGACAATAAGTTCGTTCTAATGTGAGTAACTCTTCAAAAGCGTCTTGTTGTTTCTGTTTATTGACCATAAAATCGTGAAAAACACGGATACCTGTTTTGCCCATAATCCGAAAATCTAAATCAGCTAACCATTGATAAACCTCTTCGGGTTTACGCGGATAATCGGGTGACAAGGTTTTCTTTTTCCGTTTTGCCATCCCGGCATTAACATAACCAAAATTACCTAATGTCACCGTTCTAAACAGCAGCGCATGATAATTATAAAACATCAATGATAAGGCACCTTCAGCAGTCAAGTACTGTTTTAACATAGTAAGGACAGCAATCGGCTCACTCACCCACTCTAAAACAGCGTGAAATAAAATAAGATCAAACGAGGTACCGGGTAGCAGATAGTCATCAAGTGATTGGACCTGACATTGAATCAGATTCAGATTAACCCGATTGATTTTTGCGTTCTCATCCGCGATTTGTAGCATTTCCGCAGAAATATCACATAATGTAACCTGATGGCCTAATGAGGCTAAATAGCAGGCGAACTGGCCTTGTCCGCCACCAGCATCCAGGATTTTTAACGGTTTTCCTGTAGGGAAAGTGGCCAGAAGACTATCCAAATCTTCTTTGAGAATAGCTTGTCTAATTTTACCTTTAGTTGTCCCATAAATATTTCGGGAAAATTTACCGGCAATATCATCAAAATTGCGATCAGAGAAAGACGAAATCATTTGGTCTGCCATTACGATCGCTTCTGTGTTAATGCCTGTACTTCTTGATTAAGCTGCGTTATTTTTTCTGACATCAAGGTATAGCTCTGCGCCATTAACTGTCTTGCATCATCTTTATTCATATTCAGCGTTTCAATCGGGGCTAACATTTCGATAATGATATAGCCGTTATTCCAGCGATTGAGCCGAATATCATGAGTATTAGAGACACAAATAGGGACAATCGGTACCCCAGCTGCAATTGCGGCTTTAAATGCACCCGTTTTAAAAGGTAACAATCCTCGGCCACGGCTTCGCGTGCCTTCAGGAAACATCCAGATAGAGATCTGTCTATTTTTAATCTCATTAACGACTTGCGTAATGGTATCACGCGCTTTTGATTTATTATCACGATCAATTAAGATATTACCGGTGAGATAGTAAAGTTGCCCAAAGAAAGGGATCCAGACCAGACTTTTCTTACCGACAGTTACCGTCTTAGGTTGAACAATATCAGCGGCAACAAGAATATCGTAGTTATTTTGATGATTCGCGATAAACACGCAGCTGCCTCTATTTTTAATATCCTGATATTCACGGGTAATGACTTTAATACCACACACGGGTCTTAAGAAGCGACCAAAGAGATGAGCAAAAAGAGCGACATTTTTCGGATTACGCGGATTAAATAAGCAAAAAATAACCCCGGCTACGCAGATAATAACACCGACAATAAACACAACAATCAAACGAAACAACAAAATCATAATGTGGCTCTCCTCATAGACAAAAACTATTATAGCAAGGAATAAGATAAGCGGAATGATAAAATCAATGAATTGGCAAAATGCTTTTATATTTGATCTAAAATTAAACAATTCAAAAACACCACTCAGTAAAGTATTTGGTCAATATCTCTTTAAACTAGATAAATAAAACATGTATCATGTCAGATATATGGCGATCGCCGATTGCCTTTTATGTAGATAGCTTTGCTTTTATCTCTATTTTTGCTATGTTGTATTTTTCAAGTCGATTAAATCCATCTTCTTCTATGTATGCAAAATAAATTGATTAACACTGCAAAAATTGTTTGGAACGATAATAATATCCCTAACTCCGAAAATTTTGGTGATATCTATTTTTCAAATCAGGATCCAATCGCAGAGACGCAGTATGTTTTTTTATCCGGTAATCATCTGCCTGAGCGTTTTTTAAATCATACACAAGATACCTTTACTATTGGCGAAACGGGCTTTGGTTCTGGGCTTAATTTTCTATTAGCTTGGCAGTTATTTCTTCAATTTAGACAACAGTATCCGGCACATCAGTTAAAAAAACTCCATTTTATCAGCGTGGAAAATTTTTTGCTGTCCTCTCAAGATGTCCGCGATATTCATGCCTTTTATCCGCAATTAGCTGAACTTGTGCAACAATTACAGCAAAACTGGCCTATGCCCCGTGCAGGTATGACACAAATATCATTCAATGACTGCCAGCTCACACTCTATTTAGGTGATGTGAGTAAATATCCCTCATTTTTAGCAACTCATCGATGGTTGATTGATTGTTGGTTTTTTGATGGCTTTTCTCCAGCTAAAAATGAAGCAATGTGGTCTGAATCGCTCTTTCGCGACCTATTTGATTTGAGTCAAGTATCAACAACTTTTGCCACTTTCACCGCGGCTGGTTTTGTCAGAAGAAATTTGCAGGCTGCCGGCTTTAGCGTAAATAAACGGAAAGGATTTGCTCAAAAAAGAGAGATGTTAGTTGGTATAAAACAATAGTTTATTGAAAAAATTTAAGATTTCACCATAATATCATTGAGGATTAAGGGCAATTGATTATATAATTACAGGCCAAACTTAACCGATTACTTTACTCGTAATCATCTCAATTAATAAAGCTTGAGGTTTATCTCGTGCCCGACATGAAGCTTTTCGCCGGCAATGCAACACCAGAACTGGCAAGACATATCGCAAATCGACTATACACATCTCTTGGCGACATCGCAGTTGGTCGCTTTAGTGACGGAGAAGTCAGTGTTCAAATTAATGAAAACGTACGTGGTGAGGACGTTTTTATTATCCAGTCAACCTGTTCGCCGACTAATGATAATCTGATGGAATTATTAGTCATGATTGATGCCATGCGTCGCGCATCAGCTGGCCGTATCACTGCTGTTATCCCTTATTTTGGGTATGCTAGACAAGATCGTCGAGTTCGTTCAGCACGTGTGCCGATTACTGCGAAAGTGGTTGCTGACTTTTTATCAACCGTTGGCGTTGACCGTGTACTGACGGTTGATTTACATGCCGAACAAATCCAGGGCTTCTTTGATGTGCCTGTAGATAATGTCTTTGGTAGCCCTATTTTGCTAGAAGATATGTTACGTAAAAATTTCGAACGCCCTATCGTGGTATCGCCAGATATTGGGGGTGTTGTACGTGCACGCGCCATTGCGAAACTATTAAACGATGCCGATATGGCTATCATTGATAAACGTCGTCCGCGTGCCAACGAAATTGAAGTGATGAATATCATCGGTGATGTTGCCGATCGTGACTGTATCTTAATTGATGATATGATTGATACTGCGGGTACGTTATGTAAAGCGGCAGATGCACTGAAAGCGCGCGGTGCTAAACGCGTATTTGCTTATGCGACGCATCCAATCTTCTCTGGAAAGGCTGTTGAAAACATCAAAAATTCAAAAATTGATGAAGTTATTGTCTGTGACTCAATTCCGCTCTCACCGGAAGTAAAAGCATTAAAAAATGTCAGATCACTCACGCTATCAGGCATGCTTGCTGAAGCGATTCGCCGTATTAGTAACGAAGAGTCTATTTCTGCAATGTTTGAGCACTAATTTTCACATCAATAAATCAGCATGGCTAAACATGCTGATTTTTCTACCTAAAATACTTACTCTCTATGTCAGATATTAAACTTATTGTTGGACTTGCCAATCCTGGTGCTGAATACGCAGCAACCAGACACAATGCTGGTGCATGGTATGTTGATCTATTAGCGCAGCGCTATAATCAATCACTAAAAAATGAGCCTAAGTTCTTTGGTTATACGGCACGGATTAATCTTGAAAATCGCGATGTCCGCCTGCTGGTACCCACCACATTTATGAATTTAAGTGGCAAAGCGGTGAGTGCTTTAGCGAGCTTTTATCAAATCAAACCAGAAGAGATCTTAGTTGCCCATGATGAGTTAGATCTGCCACCAGGAACAGTAAAACTCAAACTGGGTGGCAGTCACGGTGGTCACAATGGGCTAAAAGATATCGCAAGTAAATTGGGTAATAATCCCAACTTTTATCGGTTGAGAATTGGTATTGGTCATCCCGGCGATAAAAGTAAAGTCACTGGTTTTGTGCTAGGTAAGCCGCCGAAGAGTGAACAAGACCTGATTGATGCGGTGATAGATGAAGCGGTTCGTTGCACACGAACACTAATCAAAGAGGATATGAATGCGGCAATGAATCAGTTACATGCTTTTAAAGCCTAAGCAGATTTATTCATTATCTCTTTTCATCAGTGCTCTCATCTTGAATGTATATCGTCAGTTAGATATTCAGATTATCTGACGATTTATCGTAGCCACCTTGCAAACATCCATTTGCGTCATTAAACAAATCTGCAGATAAACTCACATCGCAATAAGATGTCCATATTTAAAATAGTGTACCGTTTACTGAAATATGGCACTTTGTCAACAATACCTAGCTCATCACTATCTATCTTAAAATAGCGTGAATAATCAATAAATTATCATGTAACAAAACTATTTCAAGACGTATGACATTAAAAATATATCGTTTATAATCAATATATTAATCGGCTCAATCTAAACATAATGTTAACCTATTTTATTATCACAATATTGAGCTAATTCACAGACGCTTTTGTCAAAGCGTTTAAATTATCGATATAAGTCGTTAAGAACTAGTGCGCAATAAAGCTAATTATCTGTTTTATTTAAAATTAATGTAATTCCATTGACATAAAATCAAAAAAATTTATTAATAAGAGACAGGCGTTAAATAGTGATCATCATCACTTATTTAATCAATTTATGGGTCATTAAGTTTTAACAAAATGAGGTCTATTATATGAAAAAGATTTTAGCTATCACAACCTTATCTTTAGCAATATTTGCTGCTGGTGCACAGGCAGCAGAGGTCACTGCAACAACTACAGTGAAGGCAACCACCCTGTCGACTCAACAAGTCAATAAACTCACAAAATCAGCCATTGAAGGTTTTGAAGCAATGCGTAATGTGCAATATGCACGTTTAGCTATTTTTAATGGAAATATCGACGACGCGATCAAAGCAACTGATCAGGCCGCCAAATTACTAGCAAAAGACAGTACTAACTGGACTGATTTTCTGACCATGATTAAAGATCCTGCGCTAAAAACCGATGATAACTACGCGATTATTGATGTTTCAATCGCTTTATCAGAAAATTTTGTCGCAACCCCTGAAAAAGAAAAAGCCATTGCCGCTGCAAATGAAAAATTAAAACAAGGACAGCAACAAGAAGCGTTAGAACAGCTTCGTTTGGCAGGGGTAAGTGTTAATCAAACACAGTACGTGATTGGATTGAAACAAACCAATGCAGCGATAGCACAAGCACAGCAACTATTAAAAAGCGGCAAATACTATGAGGCTAACTTAATTCTCAAATCTATTCAAGATAGCATCATAACACTGAGTGAAACCCTCATCACTGCAGAATAATAAGACGCATCAATTAAATTCCTTTAAAACCCAAACGGGTCGACTCGCGACCCGTTTTATTTAAATCCACATTGATCAATCAAATAATACTTATCCGATTAGCTGCGTAATCCTTTACCTTTTTCAATTAATCGCCAGACAACGACATACAATACCAATACAAAAAGCGACAGAATTGAAAAGGTCATCGGCAACGAGACATCACTCATGCCCAAAAAACCAAAACGAAAACCATTTATCATGTAAACAATCGGATTAAACTTTGAAATCCATTGCCATACTGTTGGCAATAAAGATAACGAGTAGAACACCCCGCCAAGATAAGTGAGCGGCGTTAATACAAAAGTCGGGATAATACTAATATCATCAAAGGTTTTAGCATAAACTGCATTTAATAATCCGGCCAGTGAAAATAGAATCGCTGTCATCAGTAAGGTAAACACAACCACCAGCCACGAATGTACTTCAAACGAGACAAACAGTAAAGACACCAGCGTCACAATGATCCCGATTAAAACCCCTCGTGCAACCCCACCGCCAACATAACCTGCGATAATGATATGGGTTGGAACCGGCGCAACTAATAACTCTTCGATATTGCGCTGAAATTTAGCACTAAAAAAAGAGGAGCAGACATTGGTATAAGCGTTGGTGATCACAGCCATCATAATCAGTCCTGGTACGATAAACTGAATATAACTCACTCCATGCATATCCCCAATGCGATGACCAATCAGGTTACCAAAAATCACAAAATAGAGAGACATCGTAATCACTGGTGGCACCAGTGTTTGTACCCAAATTCTTAGAAATCGAGTGATCTCTTTTCGCCAAATACTGCATAAGGCAGTCCAATATAATTTAGTCATGTTGTTCTCCTTGAGCATCAGCGACTAAATGGATGAAGAGTTCCTCTAATCGATTACTTTTATTACGCATACTTAAAATCTGCATGTTTTGTTTCTCAAACAAGTTAAATAATTGATTAAGTCCCTGATTTCGCATCACATCAACCTCAATAACACCAGGTTCAATCAGTTTAGTGTTATAACCGATTAATTCAGGTTTAGTCGTTGCAGGGATAAAATCGAAAACAAAGGTTTCCGACTGCATTTTAGAGAGTAGATCGCGCATCGACGTATTTTCAATCAACAGCCCGTTACTAATAATCCCAATATGACGGCAAAGCATCTCCGCCTCCTCCAGATAATGAGTCGTTAGGATAATCGTGATACCTTGCTGATTAAGCTGTCGTAAAAAGTCCCACATAGAGCGGCGTAGTTCAATATCAACCCCCGCAGTCGGCTCATCTAAAATTAGCAGTTTAGGTTCATGGATTAACGCTCGTGCAATCATTAAACGACGTTTCATACCGCCCGATAATGTTCTCGCTTGAACATCTTTTTTATTCCATAAATCAAGCAATTTGAGATACTCTTCTGCTTTTGTCAGCGCTTTCGAACGAGAGATGCCGTAGTAACCAGCTTGATTAACCACAATTTGCAGTACAGTTTCAAAAGGATTGAAATTAAATTCTTGTGGTACCAGGCCTAATTGACGCTTAGCATTCACTAAGTCGGTATCTAAATCATAGCCAAAAATACTGACTTTACCTGCCGTTTTTGTGACAAGCGAGCTGATAATGCCAATCGTCGTTGACTTACCCGCACCATTAGGTCCCAGTAACGCGTAAAAATCACCGGCAGCAACCGTGAGATTGATTCCTTTCAGTGCTTCAACACCGTTATGATATTTTTTACGAAGCCCGACTAATTCAAGTGCATAATTTGACATAAAAAATCCTTGATATGTGATCCTATTCATTATAACCTTAGGCTGATTTTAAAAATACGCAATAGCGTAATTTTGCTTTGTTCTTATCTGAGAAGCCCAATCTATGAATGCAAAAATTCCGGTTATCCGGATAGCTGCCGTTATTATTACTAATCCTTTCCATCAAATTTTACTTGTAAGAAAAAAAGGGTCTACCTATTTTATGCAAGCAGGTGGTAAAATTGAACCTGCCGAATCCGCGCTTGAAGCTGCGATTCGAGAATTACAAGAAGAATTAATATTAACGGTTAAACCGAACCAGTTAAGATATCTTGGTCAGCATACTGCTCCCGCAGCTAATGAACCTAATCATAATGTGATTGCCGATCTATTTTATATGACAACCGAGCAATATCCAATCACTGCTGCAGCTGAAATAGAAGAGGTTCAATGGGTCACAATAGCGGATGCTAAAAAACTTAAACTGGCGCCACTTACATTAAACACGATAATTCCGATCATTGAAAACAATATTTGTTGTTCATCTGAATAAACTAAAACCTATTTATTTTAAAAGAACGCGTAACTATGAAGAAAATTTATGATCTAATCCAAAGTAATCATGACTGGTCAGATAGCGTTATCTTAGATAACCCAAACTTTTTTAATCGCTTATCCAAAGATCAAAAACCTAAATTTTTATGGATCGGTTGTTCAGATAGCCGAGTTCCTGCAGAAACGTTAACTCATCTTGAACCCGGCGAACTGTTTGTCCATCGAAATGTAGCCAATCTGGTGATTCACACCGACCTCAATTGCCTGTCAGTGGTTCAATATGCTGTTGATGTCTTAGAAGTTGAAGATATTATTGTCTGTGGCCATTTAGGCTGTGGCGGTATCCGTGCTGCGGTAGAAAATCCCGATCTTGGACTGATCAATAACTGGTTATTGCATATCCGCGATCTATGGTTCCGCTACAGCTCGGTTTTAGGCGAGTTTCCTCAAGAGCAGCGTTTGGATATCCTGTGCGAAATTAATGTTATTGAACAAGTTTATAACTTAGGCCACTCAACGATTATTCAATCAGCCTGGAAACGCGGTCAGAATGTCAAAATTCATGGCTGGGTCTATGGGATTAATAACGGCCGAATTACCGATTTAAAGATTAGTTCATTCAGCCCTGAAAGCTTAGAGATTCACTATCGTGAAGCTATTTCAACGCTATTTCAATCCCATAATGTAGTGGATGAAAAAAATTAAAGTGAGTAATACAAGTATCTGACATACTGTTATTACGTTTGATCATGTAATAACAGTATGACTTAGTCTTTAAAATAGTGAATAATCTGATTGCTGCTACCACGCCAAACTAGCGCAGCATCAGAGAGTGCTTGCTCAAATTTACCATCCACCAGCACATCGATAAATTTAACGACTTGCAGCTGATCAGCACTGAGCTCATCGAGTTTATAACCTGTCCAAAGCCAAATATCTTTGTTTTTGCACTCTTGTTTTACTCTGGTGACTAGTTTTAAGACCGCGGCAATATTTTGCGGATGGAGTGGATCACCGCCGGATAAAGATAATCCCTGCCGGTTAATCTCGGTATCTTGCAACTCATGAATGATTTGATCCTCAAGCGCCTGCGTAAAAGGATGACCCGAATTAACAGGCCAGGTACTTTGATTATAGCAACCGCGACATTGATGCACACAACCGGCAACAAATAGACTACAGCGTGTACCGGGACCATTTACCACGTCAACAGAATAGTATTTATGATAATTCATCTCATCTTCTCATTAGAAAAGCCTATTCAGACAAAACCATCTTAGGTCATAAAATGGTTTGGCTGACATAACACTATCCTAATTGCCCATTAGACAGATGTTTAACCCGACGTTTGACTTCCTCTTGCTTGCCGGCATTAAACGGTCTTGCATCAGGGCTGCCTAAATAGCCACAAACACGACGGGTAACAGACACTTTGCTTGAATCATGATTGCCACATTTTGGACAGGTAAAACCCTTGCTGGTACATTCAAATTCGCCAGCATAACCACACTCATAGCACTCATCTATAGGGGTATTGGTTCCATAATAAGGCACCCGAGTATAACTATAATCCCAAACATCCTCTAACGCTTTGACATTATTTTGCATGTTAGGATATTCGCCATAACAGATAAACCCACCACTCGCGATGGAAGGATAAGGTTTTTCAAAATCAATCTTCTCATAAGGATTCACTTTTTTCTCAACATCCAAATGGAAACTATTGGTATAGTAACCTTTATCCGTTACCCCTGTAATGACGCCAAATTCAGCCGCATCAAGACGGCAAAAGCGATCACAAAGATTTTCACTCGGCGTACTATATAAGCTAAAACCATATCCCGTTTCTTTCTTCCACTGCTCAACCGCATCGCGTAGTCGCTGCACAATCAAAACCCCTTTTTCTCTCAGCTGCTCGCTATCAAAAGGGTGTGTCTGATTGCCATATAACGCCTGCAATGCTTCATGGATCCCGATATAACCTAATGAGATAGATGCACGGCCATTTTTGAAGATATCAACGACACAATCATCCTCTTTTAAACGCACACCACATGCGCCTTCCATATAAAGAATAGGCGCAACACGGGCTTTAACATTTTCCAGGCGCGTTATCCGCGTCATTAAAGCGGTTTTGGCGAGTGATAGACGTTTATCTAAGATTTGCCAGAAACGCGCTTCATCCCCTTTGGCTTCAAGTGCAATTCGCGGTAGATTCAAACTTATCACACCTAGATTATTGCGTCCTTCGTGAACAAGCTGGCCATTCTCTTCATAAGTCCCCAGAAAACTTCTGCATCCCATTGGGGTTTTAAATGAACCCGTCACTTCAACAACTTGCTCATAATTAAGAATATCAGGATACATTCTTTTAGAGGCGCACTCTAAAGCCAGCTGTTTGATATCATAGTTAATATCACCGGCTTTATGATTGGTGCCATCTTTAATGGCAAAAACTAATTTAGGGAATACCGCGGTCTTATGATTTTTACCTAAACCATGGATACGCACTTTCAAAATAGAGGCCTGAATCAGACGAGATTCCCAACTAGTACCTAAGCCAAAACCGAAGGTGACAAAAGGCGTCTGACCATTAGCAGTGTGCAGCGTGTTGACTTCATATTCCAGTGACTGAAATGCGTCATAACACTCTTTTTCTGTTCTGGATTTAGCATACTTTTCGATATCCGGCACTTGCCACTCTTTGGCGACTTCAAGATGTTTGTGATAACTTTTAGTGACAAACTCAGCCAGCACTTCATCAATACGGTTGATTGTTGTTCCACCATAAATATGGCTGGCAACTTGCGCTATAATTTGCGCCGTAACCGCGGTGGCCGTTGAGATCGATTTTGGCGTTTCAATTTCAGCATTACCCATTTTAAAGCCGTTCTTTAGCATCCCTTCTAAATCAATTAACATACAGTTAAACATAGGGAAAAACGGCGCATAATCTAGATCATGGTAGTGAATCTGGCCAAGATCATGTGCGCGAGAAATCTCTTTGGGTAATAAATATTGTTTGGCATAATGTTTCGCGACAATACCGGCTAATAAATCGCGCTGGGTCGGAATCACTTTACTATCTTTGTTGGCGTTTTCATTTAAAATCGCCACATTGCTCTGCTCAATCAACCCTTTAATATCTTGATTTAAGCGGCTGCGTTGTTCACGAACACGATCTCTATCATGACGGTATTCAATATAAGTTCGTGCCAGTTTTTTATAAGGACCAGCCATCAACTGATTTTCGACTGAGTTTTGAATATCACCAATGTCAACACTATCAAATTCAGACATTTGATTGGTGACGACACGAGCAACTGAGGCACAATAGTCCGTGTCATTCACATTTGCAGCGACTGCGGCCTTCATAATAGCATCGCGGATGCGACTCTCATTAAATGCAGTCTGACATCCATCTCTTTTAATCACAACAGGCATAACAGGTCCCTTCTATTCCTAAAAAATAAACAAAAATTACAATATATAGTGATGTAATAAATTATTGACACAATATATAGGATTTATGAAAATATTTCATCTATTTATTGGCGGACAATATTGAGAGAAAAGTTATCACCAGAAAATAATATTGAAGAGAAAAAATACGGCTATTTTGATAAGTACTTTAATTAAATAGAGAAAATTGGACAAAAAAATCACCCAGAATAAAAAAACTAAAGCGGTTTTCTCGTCTGGGTGATAATGATTAATTGCGTAATTATAAATCAGTCAATCGATTATTCCATCCACTCAGTATGGAACGTGCCTTCTTTATCAGTACGCTGATAAGTATGTGCACCAAAATAGTCACGCTGCGCCTGAATCAGATTTGCCGGTAATACCGCCGCACGATAACTATCATAGTAGGCAATTGCTGCAGAAAGCGTCGGTACCGGAATACCATTTTGTACCGCTAAACCAACGACATCACGGAGTGATTGTTGATAATCTTCAACCGTCTTTTTAAAGTAAGGGGTTAAGAGTAGATTAACCACATCGGTCTGTTGGTTATAGGCGTCAGTAATTTTTTGCAGGAACTGCGCACGAATGATACAACCAGCACGGAAAATTTTGGCAATCTCACCATAATTCAGATTCCAGTGATAATGTTGTGAAGCTGATTTTAGTTGTGCAAAACCTTGCGCATAAGAGATAATTTTACCCATATAGAGTGCTTTACGCACTTTCTCAACCAGGGCTTGCTTATCACCTTGATAATTGACTTTTGGACCTGACAACTCTTTAGATGCCGCAACACGCTGTGATTTGATTGCCGAGATATAACGAGCAAAGACTGATTCGGTAATGAGTGATAGTGGCTCACCTAAATCAAGTGCGTTTTGGCTGGTCCATTTACCGGTGCCTTTATTGCCAGCAGCATCAACAATCAGATCAACTAAGTATTCACCCGTTTCTGGATCTTTTTTGCGGAAAATATCTGCAGTAATTTCAATTAAGTAACTGTCTAACTCGCCTTTATTCCACTCGCTAAATACCGACGCGAGTTCATCATTACTTAGGCCGGCAATATGTTTTAAGACAGAATAACTTTCTGCAATAAGCTGCATATCACCATATTCAATACCATTATGAACCATCTTCACATAGTGACCTGCACCATCCGAACCAATATAGGTTACACAAGGTTCACCATTTACTTTGGCGGCAATCTGCTCCAAAATTGGTGCAACTAAATCATAGGCTTCTTTTTGACCACCAGGCATAATCGATGGACCTTTTAATGCGCCCTCTTCACCACCAGATACCCCCGTACCGATAAAGTTAAAACCATCGTTTGATAATTCAATATTACGACGAATCGTATCCGGGAAATAAGCATTACCCCCATCGATAATAATATCACCTTTATCTAATATTGATTTTAGCTCATTAATGACCGCATCAGTGCCCTTACCTGCTTGAACCATAATAAGCACACGGCGGGGCTTCTCTAATGAATCCACAAAATCTTGCATCGAATAATAAGGAACCAGTTTTTTATCTGGGTGCTGCGCCATGACTTCATCCGTTTTATCTCTTGAACGGTTGTAGATAGAAACAGTGTAACCACGGCTTTCAATATTCAGGGCCAGATTACGCCCCATGACCGCCATGCCAATGACACCAATATGTTGTTTCGACATAAAAAGCTCCTTAAAATAATTTGTATCAGCAACTCACAATAGTTGACGAAAATAAATGGTTATTTTGCATCATATTATATTTAAAAAACGAAAAAAAGTGCTAAGTAAAGGCACTTTTATTTAAAATCAGAAAATTCAACAGGTTATCTAAAAGATGATTGGATTAATAGATACTATTGATGATAGTTAATACCGTAATAGCTGGTAAAGATTATAACGTATCCGAAAAACAACCAACTATCTTTGTCTATTCACTTTGCCACACGCAAAAATACGTTAACATCTTCTCAATCAAGTTAACTTATCCCGAAAAATGAGACCTCAGTATCCGTATTGAGCTAACCGTAATCGGTTTCAAATCAAAATCTGATAGTTGAAAAAATAGAGGACAAGTCCCCTATTTTTATATTACTTAATCAAACTGAGTTTAGACAACAATATCTTCACTCCACGAGCAAAGTACATCGTCATAGCTCATGACTAAATTAAGAACGTTTCATCATATCAAAAAACTCTTCGTTGGTTTTGGTCATTGCCAATTTACCAATTAAGAATTCCATTGCTTCAATCTCACCCATAGGATGGAGAATTTTACGTAAGATCCACATTTTTTGTAACTCATCAGGAGAAGTCATCAACTCTTCTTTACGAGTACCAGAACGATTAAAGTCAATCGCCGGAAATACACGTTTTTCAGCAATTTTACGAGAAAGATGAAGTTCCATATTACCGGTACCTTTAAACTCCTCATAAATCACTTCATCCATTTTTGAACCTGTATCGACTAATGCAGTAGCAATAATCGTTAAGCTGCCGCCCTCTTCAACATTACGCGCTGCACCAAAAAAGCGTTTTGGTCTATGTAGTGCATTCGCATCCACACCACCGGTTAGAATTTTACCTGAAGCAGGAACGACAGTATTATAAGCACGTGCTAAACGGGTAATTGAATCGAGCAAAATGATCACATCTTTTTTATGCTCAACGAGACGCTTGGCTTTTTCAATCACCATTTCAGCGACCTGGACATGACGAGAAGCGGGTTCATCAAACGTAGAAGCAATCACCTCACCTTTCACCAGACGCTGCATTTCGGTGACTTCTTCTGGACGCTCATCAATTAATAACACCATTAATTCACATTCAGGGTAATTAAACGCAATGCTTTGCGCGATATTTTGTAGCAACATCGTTTTACCGGCTTTTGGCGGCGCGACGATTAAACCACGCTGGCCTCGACCAATCGGTGAAGCTAAATCTAATACGCGAGCAGTTAAGTCCTCGGTTGAACCATTGCCTCGTTCCATTCTTAAGCGAATATTAGCATGGAGTGGCGTGAGATTTTCAAATAGAATTTTGTTACGCGCATCTTCGGGCTTATCGTGATTAACTTCGTTAACTTTTAATAATGCGAAATAACGCTCACCCTCTTTTGGTGGTCTAATTTTACCGGAAATAGTATCACCGGTACGAAGGTTGAAACGACGAATTTGACTTGGAGATACATAGATATCATCAGGACCAGCAAGATATGAGCTATCAGAAGAGCGAAGAAAACCAAATCCATCTTGCAATATCTCTAACACGCCATCACCAAAAATATCTTCGCCACTTTTTGCATGTTGTTTGAGGATAGAGAAGATAATATCCTGTTTTCTTAAGCGGGCTAAATTTTCCAGCCCCATTGTTTTTTCACCTAAGGTGACTAATTCAGAAACCGGTTTGTTTTTTAATTCAGTAAGATTCATAATTAAAGATTCTTGAGGTTGAGAGATAAGTTTTGATATGTTGTTGTCTAGATTGATATTTAGATAAATCCCCAAAAAGATAGGAGATATTTAATAGACTGTGTTTATACAGTCAAATAGACAAGGATGCCTTATTTAAATTTGGAGTATAAATATACATAGTTTATTACCAGATGTCTAGTAATAGAATAAAAAAACGAAAAATTGTTGAGATTTAACGATAAGTTAAGATAAATAGAACGGACTGAGAAACGAGTCCGTCCTATTTTTTAGGTCTACTATAAATGGCTATCGATAAATGCTTTTAGTTGAGACTTTGATAATGCGCCAACTTGCGTCGCTACCACACTACCATTTTTGAACAAAAGTAGCGTTGGGATACCGCGAATACCAAATTTAGGTGCAGTATTTGGATTTTGATCGATATTTAATTTAGCAATTACCACTTTACCGGTATATTCCTGAGCAACTTCCTCGAGAATTGGAGCAATCATTTTACAAGGACCACACCATTCAGCCCAAAAATCAACTAAAACCGGCGTACTCGATTGTGATATAGTGGTATCAAAACTATCATCAGTTAAAGAAACGATATTGTTACTCATAAAATCTCCCATAAATTTATTCTTTCATGTTAATATGTTCATATTAAGATAAATTTATATACACTGCTATCAATTATTCTAATAGAAATAATTGCTAAATAATTTTTGTACGATTAAACAAAATCAACCGGCATTAGGGATATCAAGCAATATTTATGACACAAGCATACTTAACCGATAAAAAATTCTCAGAATTTGGGCTTCATCCATTAATTATCCAAGCTTTAACTAAACGCGGATTTGATTATTGTACGCCAATTCAAGCGCAATCGTTACCTCATAGCTTAAATAATAAAGATATTGCTGCGCAAGGACAAACCGGAACGGGTAAAACGATGGCGTTTTTAACCTCAACGTTTCAGTTTCTGCTTAATCATCCAGCTCTACCTGATCGTCAAATTAATCAACCAAGAGCCATTATTATCGCGCCAACCCGAGAGTTGGTTGTACAAATCTATAATGATGCTAAGTTTCTGGCCGACGAGACCAACATCAAATTAGGTCTCGCTTATGGTGGTGATGGTTACGATAAGCAATTAAAAGTACTCGCTGCAGGTGTCGATATTCTCATTGCCACAACAGGGCGATTAATTGATTATGCAAAGCAAAATTATGTCGATCTAAGCGCAATTCAGGTAATGGTACTCGATGAAGCTGATCGCATGTTTGATTTAGGCTTTATTCGTGACATTCGTTGGATCTTTAGACATGTAACACCACCATCACAACGTTTAACCATGCTTTTTTCGGCAACACTGTCTCATAATGTGAAAGAACTTGCCTTTGAGCATATGAATAATCCTGAATATGTTGAGATTGAACCAGAACAAAAAACCGGCCATCGTATTAAAGAAGAGCTATTCTTCCCGTCAAATGAAGATAAACTGCCTTTATTACAAACCTTAATCGAAGAAGAGTGGCCTGATAGATGTATTATTTTTGCCAATACCAAGGTAACTTGCGAACTGATTTGGCGAAATTTGATTGCGGATCATCATCGTGTTGGATTACTCACCGGTGATATTGCACAGAAAAAACGTCTACAGATTTTAGAAGACTTCACCAACGGCCATCTCGATATTCTGGTCGCAACGGATGTCGCAGCCAGAGGATTACATATTCCTGACGTCACACACGTATTTAACTATGATCTACCTGATGATTTTAAAGACTATGTCCATCGAATTGGCCGAACGGGCCGAGCTGGCACATTAGGGCACTCTATCTCACTCGCTTGTGAGCAATATGCGATGAATTTGCCCGCGATTGAAGAGTATATTGGTCATCCGATTACCGTCAGTCAATATAATGCCGACGCGCTACTCACCGACTTACCAACCGTGAAACCTTTCCGTAGACATTATAATAATCGTCGTAGAAAAACGAATAACGCTTAGCAGCATATCTTTATAAGTCCTTTAAATATTCACGCATCTAAATGATGCGTGAATATCTTCAAATATCAGCTTATCCCTCTGGATATAGCTGCATAAATTGTGTTCTTAAATGTTCTTTTTGCTCATCTGAAAGTACCGCAACATGATAGCCATTTATCGCGGCAAATAGAATATATAGCACATTTATCGATATATTGTTATTACGCTGCTTTAGCCGATAATAAACTTTAAGCGCACCATCATTTTTCAATTGGTTTATATTAACAATACCAATTTGTATCAATAAACGTTCCAATGAGAGCGTCATATTAGGTAAATCTTTAAGACGATTCTCCTTAAGACTCAATTTGATTTTTTTATCTTCAAATGCACCACTAATTGATAAACGAAGTAGTTTTTCGAGTAAAACACTGTTTTTCCAGATTGTTTCTGATACGCAATAATAGTGTAACAACTTTGAAAATCCGCCGGTAGATAAACTGAGCGGTAGCATCTGCAAATCAGTAAAAACAGCGAGAAAAGATGCGTTAGCTCGCAAATAAAGATTATCACTAAACACCCATGCAAACATCACATTATCAAGTAAAATGCCATATCCACCAAACATAGAACGTGATGATAAATTTCCCAAATAATGGTATTTTTTGAGTAATTTGTTTGTTATTTTCTTCGATTCTACGATCCCCATTAGCACTCCCCTTAAATTATACCCAAGACTTATCTTTTATTATGGAATTTACCCTAAAAATGAGCAAAAAAGAAGCGATCGTGCTTTTTCGTTCAAATTTTTCGAGATAGATTCCAATTAATCTACGAATTGTCAGAAAATTGAGGTAATGAAGTAGGCCAATATTGATAAAATAAATTGATTAAATAAAATGAGCCATCATCGCCACAAAAAATATCGGGATCTGAGTTGGCAAGATGATGATTGAGTGAACCAATGAAAATTATTGAATGCTTATGCAGCAAGTATAAAACGGCATTGATATTGAGGCAAAATAGACAATTAATGAATCTAAAATTGTCTATTTTTGATAAAAAAAACAGATAAAACAAGACTTAACTATCGATAAAGAAACAATTTTTATGAGTAAAAAATTGTTAGCGGTATAAAAGCCATCATAAGACCTTTTTACCTCCAATCACTAAATTGCGGCTTCGTCCATTTCACCAGTACGAATTCGGATAACTTGTTCAACATCATAAACAAAAATCTTTCCATCACCAATCTTACCGGTTTGGGCTGTATTGATGATAGTCTCGATACACATATCAACAATATCGTCAGGAATAACTACTTCAATTTTGACTTTAGGTAAGAAATCGACCATATATTCAGCGCCACGATAAAGTTCAGTATGTCCTTTCTGGCGACCAAACCCTTTTACCTCAGTCACCGTCATACCAGTAATGCCCTGTTCCGCAAGAGCTTCACGGATATCATCCAATTTAAATGGTTTAATGATTGCTTCAATCTTTTTCATAAAAAATTCCTCTACAAAATAATTCAATAAATAGCCTATCTTCGTTATTCATTAATAACGCCATGATCGTTCATCAGTCATTATTAGCCGTTTTTATAACCAAATCCGGAAGTGATGGGATAACGTCTTCCTTTGCCCAAATTGCGTACAGTAATTTTAGGGCCAATCGCCGATTGGCGTCTTTTATATTCATTTATATTGACCAGTTTGATGACACGCAGCACCGTTTGTCGGTCATATCCCTGCACAACTAACGCTTCAACCGATAAATCTTGTTCAATATATCCCCGCAAAATACCATCCAAAACATCATAAGGCGGTAAGCTATCCTCATCTTTTTGATCTGGTGCAAGTTCTGCTGAAGGCGGCCGGATAATCACACGCTCAGGGATCACATAAGAGCGGGTATTGCGAAAACGTGATAACGCAAATACTAATGTTTTAGGCACATCTTTTAGCACATCAAACCCACCAGCCATATCACCATATAAGGTGGCATAACCAACCGACATCTCACTTTTATTACCCGTGGTCAACACCAGACGGCGCCGTTTATTCGACAGCGCCATTAAAATAACGCCTCGACAACGGGCTTGTAAATTCTCTTCAGTGGTATCTTTCTCGGTACCGGCAAACACCGGCGTAAGTTGAGTCATAAAGGCGTCGAACATCGGTTCGATCGAGATGATATCAAATTCTACGCCTAATAATTCCGCCTCTTCTCTGGCATCGGCAATACTGATATCAGCGGTATACCGAAAGGGCATCATCACCGCTTGCGCTTTATCTTTGCCTAACGCATCAACTGCAATGGCTAAGGTCAGTGCAGAATCAATACCGCCAGATAATCCCAGTACAATGCCCTCAAAACCATTTTTTTTGACATAATCACGTACCGATAATACTAGTGCATCATAAATATCTGCGCACCGATTATCGTTAAGATAGTGCTTTTCATCGGTCGGATTACTGACGGTTAATTGAGGATTAAATTTGACGATAGCGGTTTTTTCTACAAAGCTCTCCATGGAAAAAACCGGCATCCCCTTTTCACTACAAACAAATGAGTGGCCGTCAAAAATCAGCTCGTCCTGACCACCAACCTGATTTACATAAACAATTGGCACGGATAATTTTTGCGCTTGTTTAGCCATTAACTGTAGGCGTTGGGCCGCTTTTTGCTCGTCATAAGGTGAAGCATTGATTGAAATAAGCATATCAATCTGATGCAATTTTAGCTGCTCAACGGGTGCATCTTGCCATAAGTCTTCACAGATAAGCAACCCTAAACGAACGCCCTTAAACTCAACGATGCCATCAGTGTGCCCCACCTGAAAATAACGTTTTTCATCAAACACATCATAATTTGCTAGCTGCTGTTTATGATAAAGGGCCAGACGCTGGCCTTGGTAAAAAAAAGATAACGAATTATAAATTACGCCCGCCTGCCAGGTTGGATGACCGACTATCACCGCACAGTCCTGAGTTGCAGCCTGAATGAGATTTAATTGTGATTCACAGCGCTGCTGAAAATCTTTTCTAAAGATTAAATCCTCAGGCGGATAACCACATAATGCCAGTTCGGAAAACACAACCATATCACAATGTGACTGCGCTTTAATCTCCTGCAAAATGCTGGCCACATTCCCTTCAATATCACCGACATGCCAATTTTTCTGCGCCAAAGCGATAGACAACGTCATAACTTATTACTCGTTTGTAAACTGATCAAATTAAACTGTCAGTTTAAATCATTCTCATGGCAGCAGCTACTTTTTTGTCGCAATGTTAAAGAGAAAGCTTGAGAGTTATAACATTGTCAGTTATAACAGTATTAGAAAAACTATTGATAGAGCAAAATTATGACAATGAAAATCGAAAAACAGCTGATAGTGACACTTGCAGAGCGCAGTTACCCTATCCATATTGGTCGTGGTCTATTTGATGATATCGGTCCATTTGGGCTGTCTGCTGGGCAAAGAGTCTTGATTGTCACCAATCAGACCATTGCACCTTATTATCTGGCACAAGTGACCTCAACACTCACTCAGCATCATATTATAGTTGATCACTTCTGCCTGCCTGATGGTGAGCAGTATAAAACAGTAGCCGTTTGGCAGCAGATTATGACGGCCCTGCTAGAGAAAAATCATACCCGGAAATCAATCATTGTTGCGCTTGGTGGCGGTGTGATTGGCGATATGGCCGGATTTGCTGCAGCCTGCTATCAGCGTGGAATTCAATTTATACAAGTACCCACTACGTTATTGTCACAAGTTGACTCCTCTGTAGGGGGAAAGACCGGCGTTAATCATCCGCTGGGTAAAAATATGATTGGCGCATTTTATCAACCGCAATCCGTCGTGATTGATACTGATAGTCTGAAAACGTTACCCGCAAGAGAACTTTCAGCGGGTCTGGCTGAAGTCATCAAATATGGCATTATTTTGGATAACACGTTTTTTGCCTGGCTTGAAAACAATATCGACCAATTGATCAATCTTGATCCTAAGGCGCTCTCCTACTGTATTCACCGTTGCTGTGAACTTAAAGCACACATTGTTGCACAAGATGAAAATGAGCTAGGTATCCGCGCTATTTTAAATTTAGGCCATACATTTGGCCATGCTATTGAGGCAGAGCTCGGTTATGGCCAATGGTTACATGGCGAAGCTGTTTCAGTAGGCACATTGATGGCAGCACAAACTGCTGAAATACTCGGATTAATCACGCCTGTCGATATCGAGAGAATAAAGCAGCTGTTAAGCCGGGCCAATCTGCCGACACAGCGACCTAAGCAGATGGATGCAAAGGCTTATTTACCGCATATGCTACGAGATAAGAAAGTGATCTCCGATAAACTTCGTTTAGTATTACCTACGGCTATTGGCCAGGCTGAAATTAGAGAGGGTATCGATCACGCTGTCGTCTTAGCAGCCATATCTCGGGTTTAATATTGTAAGCCAGAGGCTCATGTTAGAGGGCTCTGGCGAAATATCAAACTGATGCTCAGCCGCACCATGAGACACCAGCAATCGCGTTGACTTTAAAATTTGATAGATACTGAAAATCAATAACTTGATCAGTAAAGTCGCACCTTTATCACATCCTGTTAGCACTAAAATAAAATCGCTTAAGCTATTTACAAAACCGTATTTCCATGTTTACATATACCATGTAATGTGTAATGTAATCTTTACATTCACATAAAAGAATATGATTAGGAATATAAAAATGCAGAAAGATAGCTTAAATAATATCAGAATTAAGGACGAGCACGTTTTGATTACGCCAGCAGATTTAAAGAACCGTTTTCCATTATCAGAAAAACTTGCTCAACAAATAGCTGACTCACGTCAAACGATTGTCGATATTCTTGAACGACGCGATCCACGTTTACTCATCGTATGTGGTCCCTGCTCAATCCATGATCCAGAAGCCGCTATTACCTACGCCCATCAGCTAAAAAACCTGGCTGATGAATTAGGGGATAAGCTTTATATCGTGATGCGAGTCTATTTTGAAAAACCACGTACAACCGTTGGTTGGAAAGGTTTAATTAATGATCCACATATGGATAACTCATTTAATATTGAACATGGGTTATTCTTAGCACGACAATTATTAACGGATATCGCAGAAATTGGTTTACCGTTAGCGACCGAGGCTCTAGATCCAAATACCCCGCAGTACTTAGGTGATCTGATTAGCTGGGCTGCGATTGGAGCCAGAACCACTGAATCACAAACACATCGTGAAATGGCATCAGGCCTCTCTATGCCGATCGGTTTTAAAAATGGTACTGATGGTAGTATGGATGTTGCTATTAATGCGATGAAGTCTGCATCCATGCCGCACCGTTTTGTCGGGATTAATCAGCAAGGACAAGTTAGCGTCCTGCAAACGGCAGGTAATCCACATGGTCACGTGATTTTACGTGGTGGAAAAGCGCCTAATTATGATGCTCAATCTGTCACTGAATGTGAAAATCAGATGAAAAAAGCCGGTCTTGTTCCTACATTAATGGTCGATTGTAGTCATGCCAATTCAAATAAAGATTACAAACGTCAGCCTTTAGTTGCCCGATCTGTGATGGACCAAATTAATACGGGTAATCACTCAATTATTGGTTTGATGATCGAAAGTAATATCAATGAAGGTAATCAATCTTCCGAGCTCACAAAAGATAAACTGGCTTACGGTGTATCAGTCACCGATGCTTGTATCAATTGGCAAGAGACTGAAAAATTGTTGCATGATATCTCAGCTGAAACGGCTAAAGTACTAATGCAGCGCATTGCCTAATTGAATTTTCTCAGTGATCAATTTAGCTTGCAGGATTTATCACCTGCAGGCTAAATATTGCGATAATATCTATTTCATTTCACCCGCTTACCTGCACTTAACTACTTGATATTAGCGACGATAGAGACGATGCCAACTCTCTGAAACCCTATCTTTTGATATTTTAGTCAGATATTAAGAGACCATAATCATTCTCTATACTTTATTTTGCCATAAATACATTCTTGCCGGCCGACCGACTGCAGAGTAAACCAAATGACTCTGTAGTTCACCAGACACATCTAAATAATCGATATATTTTTTTAATGAAATTCGTGAAAGTTCAATCAATGGCACCAGATCGGCCACAGTGAAAGCAGTACCATAATCAATAATCACCGCTTTCACTCTATCGAGGGTTTCAGCATCAATCCCTTTAGGTAACTTATTATTTTGTTCGGCTGGTTTACTGAAAATCCCCTGATCTAATTCAGATTGATCAAACTCAGCATGAGAAGAGAGTAATCTTAAACGCTCTTGATAAGTAAATAGCGCAGTGCGTAAACGCTCAAAGGTAAACGGTTTGACAATATAATCAATCACGCCCAGTCTCAGTGCGGTTTGAATCGAGTCAGTATTTCGCGCCGCCGTCACCATAATAATATCAATAGCGGGATAATCATTACGAATCTGTTTTAATAATTCTAGTCCATTGATATTGGGCATAAACAAATCAAGTAAAATTAATGAGATCTGTTTTTGTGAAATCACTTTCAACGCTTCTTCGCCATTATGCGCTTGGCCAACAAATTTAAAACCAGGAATCATTTGCAGATATTTTTTATTTAGTTCAGCGACCATCGGGTCATCTTCCACAATTAACACATCAATCATCTAATCTCTCCTGATAGAGTTCAGTGATAGGTATTGATACCATAAAACAGACGCCAGATTGGGTGGCTTCATTGTGGATAGTAATTTCACCACCGAGTTCATCCAGACTCGCTAAAACAAGATAAAGACCAAAGCCACGGTTATCCCCCTTGGTTGAATAGCCTTTATTAAAAATCTTCTTCATAATTTCGGCTGGGATCCCGGGGCCATTATCTTTAACAATGATGTGAACATAGACGTCATCAATCGTTAGCTTCACCTCAAGCTGCTTATTCTCAACAAATTGTAGTGCTTCAAAACCATTATCAATCAAGTTGCCCAAAATCGTCACTAAACGATGGATATTAGAGGTATTGTTAATGGGTAATAAAATGCCATCGATCGAGAAATCAAGCTTCACATCTAGTTCTCTGGCACGACTAAATTTACTATTCAAAAATCCCGCTAAAATTGGCTCTTTGATCGTTTGTTCAATCGAATAAGATTCAAGTAAATTATTGCCAATCAGATCTTCCAAATAAGCCATTAACTCGGTCCTTTTATCTTCAAAAGCAAGACCATAAATAACGTGTAACTTATTATTAAACTCATGGGATTGAGAACGCAGTGCATCAGCATAGCGATTCACACCGGTTAAATTTTCAGCCATCGTCCGTATTTCAGTCATGTCACGAAATGTGGCCACAGCGCCAATCAGCTCACCATTGACAATCAAAGGCGTCCGATTGGTTAAAATGACAATACCATCAATCTTTTGTTCATTATCATATTCAGGCTTACCGGTTAACATCACATCATAAAGCCGGGTATTAGGAATTAAGTTACAGACATCTTTACCGATTAAATGGGCGTGATGCTCAGCTTTTAAAATTCGTTTGGCCTCAGCATTAATTTGTTTAATTTTACCTTGCCGATCAATCACAACAATCCCCTCTTTCACAGTGTGAATGATCGCATCGCGCTCCTCAAATAATTTCACCATTTCAAAAGGTTCAAGCCCAAGTAGTACATTCTTAATATTACGTGATAACCAAAGCGCTAATAAAATCGCAATAAACAGAGAAACGAATAATGTCAAGATAATCGGATTGACCATACGAGAAGCGACATTATCAATTTTCTGTAATGTTTGCCCCACCATTACCGCGCCAATTTGTGTGTGATTTGCGTCGAAAATAGGCTTAAATGCTCGAACTGAGATACCTAACGTACCTTGCGCGACAGAAAAATAGGATTCGCCGCGTAATGCTCGATCGCCATCACCGCCCATAATAAACTGACCAATCTTATGCTTATCTGGATGGGAATAACGCATACCATGCATATCAAAAATGGTAATAAACTCAACCTGAGAGAGCAATCGCACTTTTTCTGCATAGGTTTGAATATCGGCTAAACTCGAGTCAGTCGATAGGTCAATATCGTCAATAATCTGCTTTGAAGAAGCGATAGCCCTGGCAACAAGCTCAACCCGCTGTTTGGCGCTCTTGTAATACTCTTTATTAACAATATGAATAATATAAACATTCTCAGCCACAACAGCTAAAATAAACACCAAAAAGATAAGAATGATTAATTTTGTTTTTAACTTAAGATGCTGAAATAATTTTCGCATGAAGGTAGAGATCTTATATTTATAATAATAGCAGCAGTATAATTCATTCCTCCGGTGAGCTCATAATTTTTTACACAATTTCTGTGTCATCGATTGTGAATGCATTATTTATAGCCGGTTTCAACAATATCTAACTCATTATTCAAACATAAAAAAACCTGCACATGGCAGGTTTTTTGTTAATTCACTGATAGGCTATTTATTCGCCGCATTTCGAACGCTTTCAGCCACAACTTTAGCTACATTCGGCTCAAATGCATTCGGTAAAATATTTTCAGGCGACAATTTCTCTTTCGGAATAATACTCGCTAAGCCTTTAGCCGCGGCAAGTTGCATCTCAAGCGTAATATCTTTTGCTCTGGCATCTAACGCACCGCGGAAAATCCCTGGGAAAGCTAACACATTATTAATTTGATTTGGATAATCACTGCGTCCGGTTCCCACAATAAAAGCGCCTGCTGCTTTGGCATCTTCAGGGAAAATTTCAGGGGTTGGGTTGGCCATGGCAAAAATAATCGATTTTTCAGCCATTGTCGACACCCACTCTTTTTTTAGAACATTCGGCGCAGAGACACCGATAAAGACATCGGCACCTTTCACCGCATCTTCTAGCGTGCCCGTTTGTTTTTCACGATTCGTTTTCTTAGCCATCGCCATATGATGTGGAGGTAATGAAGTATCTGATTCAGATAAAATACCCACTCTATCTACAACTTTAAGGTTTTTTACACCGGCTGAAAGTAACATATCAGCAATCGCTAACCCGGCAGCGCCTCCCCCATTAATCACCACTTTAGCAGAGGTAATTGATTTACCTGCAACTTGAAGTGCATTGTATAGCGCCGCTAAAACAACAATGGCGGTGCCGTGCTGATCATCATGAAATACAGGAATGTCCAAAATCTCTTTTAAACGACGCTCAACTTCAAAACAACGTGGCGCACTGATATCTTCAAGATTAATCCCACCAAATGAAGGCGCAAGTGCTGCAATATGGCTGACTAACTCATCGGTATCTTGGGTATTTAATGAGAGCGGGATCGCATCAACATCAGCAAATTGTTTAAATAAAATCGCTTTCCCTTCCATCACCGGAATAGCTGCTTCTGGGCCAATATTTCCTAAACCTAATACCGCAGAACCATCAGTGATAACCGCGACAAGATTACGTTTAGATGTATACTCATAAACAGATGCTTTATTATTAGCAATCTCGGTACAAACTGCTGCAACACCTGGTGTATAAGCAACACTTAAATCAGCCATTGAATTAATCGCAACTTTAGAACGAATCTCAATCTTGCCATGGTGCTCTTTACTAATGGCTAATGCTTTCTCTTGAACCGTAGTCATAATATTATCCTTGTTTTTATTAACTATTTAAATAACGAAGTAGTGCGGTAGCTAAAATCACCATCAGCGCACCACCAAGACGTGTCGCAACCTGAGCAAAAGGCATTAGATTCATTCGATTTGCGGTAGATAAGATAGCTACATCGCCAGTTCCTCCCATACCACTCTGGCATGAAGAGATAATAGAAGCTTCAACCGGGTACATTTTAAAGAAGAAACTACACACAAAGCCCGTTAATGACACCGTTAAGACAACACTAATAACCGTCAGGAAGTATGGAACGGTTAAGACATTAACGACACTATGTAAATCGATATAGAGTAAACCCAGACCAGCCATTAATGGATAAGTGAAGTTACCGGAAATAAATTTATACCACTGCATACTACCGCGCTCAACGCTTTCAGGTAAAATATGCGCATATTTAACAATCGCGGTTGCGACAATCATTAATACTGGACCCGGGAAATGAGTCAGTTTTTCTAAGATCTGACCAAGTACAAACAGTGCGACTAAAATCATCACCGCACCACTCATTGCCCTTGCATCTAATGGTGTTTTATCCTCTTTTAACGCTTCATCCATACCATCAAATTTAATTTTGACTAACTGTCCCTGACCACTGAGCTGCGGTTTAAGTTCACCAATTCGATTGATAACCGCAGTATAAGTAATGGCAAAAAAGTTACCTACTACCGTTGCTGGGATTAAGGCACTCACAAATAGTTCATAATCTTGTTTTAGGATACCGCTGTAGGCATTGGATAACTGTAATACACCTTCACCAATCCCGCCAGACATTACTGGCGCAATCGTATAGAAGAAAGCGTGTTCCCAAGTATCACCAAATAGCATCGCAACGCCGACACCCACAAAAGCCGCTAAGAACATACCAAGCAGCATTGGTAACATCATGCGTAGGAAGCCTTGCACTAAAATAGTACGATGCATCCCTAAAATACTGCCACACACTAAGCTGGCAATATAGAAAAGCAGGAAATTAGACTGCTTCATTAACGCAGTCGCCGCGCCCAACGTATTGGCATCAAAAAAGTTAAAGTAGACTAACACTGAAGGGATAATCAAAGATAGAATTGCTGGCGCACCAAATTTTTTAAGAAACGGCAGGTGCTGTCCGAGGGTGCCCAGCGCCCAACCAAGCGGCAAAATCACCGCAAAACCACCAATCATATTGATGGGTAACATTTCAAAATGTGCTGCGATAATGACAATAACAGAACAAAGGATGAAGATTGGCCATGGTAGTGAGCCAATGTAAAACTTACTCTCTTTCAGTTTTTGAGCAATACTCATAAAAACCCCTAATGCGTATTAATATTAATTATACTGCTAGTGTAATGATTGCCGTCGATACCGGAAAGAAAAGGAAACTTATATTACCAGTTATGTAATTAATGAAAGTGATAAAAATCAATTTAGACCTATAAGTTCGAGGATAATGAGGAGAACAGAAACAGCCAGACTGAAGGACTGAATTTTGGTTAGCGTAATAATAAACCACATATCTAGCTGTATAAAAAAAGCCTGAATGATTCAGGCTTATCAATAAGATTAATTCAATGCTTGACGGGCATTTCGGAATAGTCGCATCCAGGGACCATCCTCTCCCCAATCGTTAGGATGCCAGGAATTACTGACGGTTCTAAAGACTCGTTCAGGATGTGGCATCATAATGGTGACTCGGCCATCAGCCGTCGTAACAGCAGTAATACCATTGACAGAACCATTTGGATTAGCAGGATATGCTTCTGTTATCTGACCAAAGTTATCGGTATAACGTAATGCGACTAAGCCACTCGCTTGCAAGGCTGACAAATGTGCACTATCTTTGACCTCAACATGACCTTCGCCATGCGATACCGCAATCGGCATATGCGATCCAGCCATGCCACTCATGAATAACGATGGACTTTGCGACACTTGTACCAAACTAAATCGTGCTTCAAAACGCTCGGAAGTATTGCGCACAAAACGTGGCCACAGATCAGCTCCAGGAATCAGTCCCTTTAAGTTTGACATCATTTGGCAGCCATTACATACACCTAACGATAAGGTATCTGGTCGATGAAAGAACTGTTCAAACTGATGACGAACACGTTCGTTAAATAAAATCGATTTGGCCCATCCCTCACCTGCGCCCAAAACATCACCATAAGAGAAACCACCACATGCAACTAAAGCATGAAAGGAATCGAGACGCGTCTGCGCCGAGAGCAGATCGCTCATATGCACATCAACGGGAGTAAATCCAGCACGGTGAAAGGCTGCCGCCATCTCTACATGGGAGTTAACGCCTTGTTCACGTAGTATGGCAATCGTCGGTTTAATCCCTTTGATAATAAAAGGTGCTGCTATATCAATCTTAGGGTCAAAGGTTAATTTAACATTCAAACCTGGATCCTGATCATTTTGCTTAGCCATATGCTCTTGATCGGCACAATCGGGATTATCACGTAAACGCTGCATATGCCAGGTAGTTTCAGCCCATTTGACTCTTAAATCAGTCCGTTTGGCGGCATAAACAACGTCATGCTGACGACGAATCAAGATTTGATTATCAGCTGTCGCATGACCGAGTAGATAAACACAGTGCGCTAAACCGTGTTGTCTTAAGAGGTCATTAACTTCGGCCAGTTTATCATCACTCACCTGTATGACTGCGCCCAACTCTTCATTAAATAAGGTACTGAGATTATCGTGAGTTAAAGCGCTAATATCAATATCTAACCCACAGTGTCCGGCAAAGGCCATTTCAACCAGGGTAATCAATAACCCGCCATCCGAGCGATCATGATAAGCCAGTAATGATTGTTGCCGGATAAGCTGCTGCATAGCATTAAAGAAAGCCGCAAGCTGCTCGGCATCGCGCACATCAGCCGTCTCTTTACCCAATGTTCGGTAAACTTGTGCTAATGCCGTCGCACCTAATGCCGCATGTCCTTGACCTAAATCGATCAGTAACAAATGATTTTTAATGTTTGATTTTAGTTCCGGGGTAACCGTTTTACGAATATCTTCAACGCAGGCAAATGCTGAAATGACCACCGATAACGGCGCCGTTATTTCACAGGTTTTGCCCTTTTGCTGCCACTGCGTTTTCATCGACATTGAGTCCTTACCAACTGGAATGGTTAATCCCAGCACCGGACAAAGCTCTTCACCGATGGCATGCACGGCTTGGTAAAGGCCGGCATCTTCGCCAGGATGGCCAGCGGCCGCCATCCAGTTTGCTGAAAGTTTGATTCTGGTTAATTCACCTATATCAGTAGCCGCAATATTGGTTAATGCTTCTCCCACCGCTAAACGGGCTGAGGCAGCAAAATTAAGTAAAGCAACCGGAGCTCTTTCACCGATTGACATGGCCTCGCCATAGTAACTATCGAGACTTGCACAGGTAACGGCACAATCCGCCACCGGAATTTGCCATGGACCCACCATTTGATCGCGCGCAACCATCCCCGTCACGCTTCGATCGCCGATGGTAATGAGAAAGGTTTTTTCGGCGATAGCCGGTAAATGTAACAGACGATCAACCGCTTCATCTATCTTAATTGTGGAGAGATCAAACGCATCGCCTTGAGCTTTTTTAGTGCTAACATTTCGCAGCATCTTTGGCGTTTTACCTAATAAAATATCTAGCGAAAGATCAATCGGATCGTTATGAAAGTGTTCATCATGAAGAACGACAGCTTTTTTCGCCGTCGCTTCACCAATCACCGAATAAGGGGCCCGTTCGCGGCGGCAAAGTTCGTCAAATAGCGCTAAACTTTCAGGTGCAATCGCCAGTACATAACGTTCTTGTGACTCATTACACCAAATCTCTAACGGGCTCATGCCGGGTTCGTCATTGAGAATCTTGCGTAAATCAAATGCTCCGCCACAACCACCGTCATTGACGAGTTCTGGCATCGCATTGGATAATCCCCCCGCCCCCACATCATGAATAAATAAAATAGGATTATGTTCACCAAGCTGCCAGCAGCGATCAATCACTTCCTGACAGCGCCTTTCCATTTCAGGATTATCACGCTGTACCGAGGCAAAATCGAGGTGTTCATCTGATTGACCTGATGCCATTGATGATGCGGCTCCGCCACCTAAACCAATATTCATAGCAGGACCACCCAAGACAATCAATTTTGAGCCAGCTGGAAAATCACCTTTTTGAATATGCTCTTGACGAATCTGACCCAGACCACCGGCAAGCATAATTGGCTTATGATAACCGCGTAATTCAAGCCCATTATGACTATTGACCTGCTCTTCATAGGTTCGGAAATAACCCAATAAAGCGGGACGACCAAATTCATTATTAAATGCTGCGCCGCCTAACGGCCCTTCAAGCATGATATCTAAGGCACTGACGATGCGCTCAGGTTTACCAAAATCCTGTTCCCAAGGCTGAACAGCGTCAGGAATACGAAGATTTGATACCGAAAATCCGACTAATCCGGCTTTGGGTTTTGCCCCTCGTCCTGTTGCCCCTTCATCACGAATTTCGCCCCCTGAACCGGTTGCCGCTCCAGGCCAAGGTGAGATAGCTGTGGGATGATTATGGGTTTCAACTTTCATTAGAATATGCGCATCTGCTTGATGAAAATCATAAACACGCGTCTGCTGATCGGCAAAAAAGTATCCCACATTTGAACCTTCCATTACCGCGGCATTATCTTTATAGGCTGAAAAGACATGATCTGGCGTTTTTTCGAAGGTATTTTTGATCATTTTAAACAGCGATTTAGGTTGCTTTTCAGCATCAATAATCCAATCAGCGTTGAATATTTTATGTCGGCAATGCTCAGAGTTTGCCTGAGCAAACATATACAGTTCAATATCAAAGGGATCACGATTAAGCTGTTTAAAGGCTCGGTACAGATACTCAATTTCATCCGGCGCCAAAGCTAAGCCTAATTGTCGATTTGCCACTTCCAGTGCACTCTTACCTTTACTTAACATTGATATTTTTTTCGCTGGTGTGGGCTGCTGAGTGACAAACAGAGCGCTGGCCTGACTAACATGCGTGATGATCTGTTCCATCATACGATCATGAATCAGTGACTGGAAGAGCCTAAACTCAGTTTCACTCAGAGAAGCAGATTGATCAATATAGTAGGCAATGCCTCGTTCAATACGTTTTATTTTACTCAATCCACAATTGTGAGCAATATCAGTCGCTTTTGAAGACCACGGTGAAATCGTGCCAACTCGAGGTATGACGATCAGTAAGGTACCATTTCGTTCCTGAGGCACGGCAGAAGGCCCATAATGTAACAGTTGATTGAGTTTATCTTGTTCTTGAGCCGATAAACTCTCATTTAGATCAACAAAATGGATAAATTCAGTATATAAGTGAGTAACAGGTAGGTTTAGATCTTTGCTCTGGATGAGTAACTTATTAATACGAAAAGCTGATAAAGCAGGTGAACCACGTAAAATTTCCATACAAAATCTCTTTTGAAGTCAATCTGAACGGCTATCAACAGGCGAATCATTATAGAGGAGATTGTCTGATTTTTAAATTATCTTTACGTCTTTGTTGCAAACTTAATTAAGCGAAACTGGTCCGTAGCTATTCTCATATCAAGATTGACGCAATATGATAAGTCTAATGTGATGATGAACAACCGCTTATTCTTAAAAATAAGCCCTTATCACTGATACTGAGTAGCCTGATAGCTAATGCTGCGAATGATTATCGCCATCATAAATAATTACTGCAACTACTTTTGACAATCTAAGCAGAAAAAGGTATTACGCTGGCCAATACGCTGTGACACGATAGTCTCACCACAGACCAAACAAGGTTCATTTTCTCGCCCATAGACCTGTAACTGCTGAGCAAAATAGCCAGGTTTACCATCCGATTGTAAGAAATCTTTGAGTGTTGTGCCACCCTGTTCGATAGATTTTGCCAGCACTTTTTTAATCGCCTCAACTAATCGTTTACACTCGGTTTTACTTAAACTCTGAGCAGGTCGATTAGGATTAATTTTCGCCATAAACAGAGATTCACTGGCATAAATATTGCCCACCCCCACCACAATATGGTTATCCATAATCAAGCTTTTAATGGGCACTTTTCGTAATCGCGTTTGTGCGTAAAAATAATCAGTCGTAAAGTGATCACTTAACGGTTCTGGTCCTAAATGCTGTAACTGGGTCAGTTCATCGAGTGATTGGCACCAAAGCCAAGCGCCAAAACGCCGCGTATCAGTATAGCGGAGAGTCGTGCCATTGGTTAATACTAAATCAATATGATCGTGTTTTTCTGCAGGTTTTATTTGTGGCAAAATTCTTAAACTACCCGACATCCCCAGATGAATGACAATCCAGCCGGCTTCAAGCTGTATCAACAGGTATTTTGCCCGTCTTAAGACATCTAAAACTTTCTGTCCTTTTGCCAGTGCTATCTGCGCCGATACCGGCCAACGTAACTTAGGCTGCCGAATAATAATATCGGCAATCGTTTGACCTCGAAGATAAGGTAAAATACCCTGACGACTAGTTTCAACTTCAGGTAATTCAGGCATAGTAAAATCAATTCCTTAAATTGTATATTCCCGCGTAACAGAGGCATTAGCTTCTCATTTAACGATCAAAACATCAAGATGAAACGACGAATCTACGTACTAAATAGTGCTTTCAACCATCCTGGTGCTTGCTCTTTTAGCTGCTCAGGTTGAGCTGTGGCGCCCACACAGATTGACTGTAAATTAGTTGTCCACACTGGTAAAGTCCGCACACCTGAACCTGAACATAAAAAAGCACCCTCAGCACCAATCGGCGCAAACTGAATATTCGCAGGAATAGCCGGCTGTAGAACTTGTGGTGAGTAATGACTTAAGTATTGCCTGTAAACGGTCAATGAACCGCTAGAACCGGTTAAATTAATCGGCTTATGATCATCAAGGCCAACCCAAATCACCGCGACATCCTTACCATCGATACCGGTAAACCAGCTGTCTTTCAGATCATTGGTTGAACCGGTTTTACCGGCTAAATGATATTGTCCATAAAGGCTTGAAAGTGACCGAGCAGAACCATAGTTAACCACTTGCTGCATGGCATAGAGCGTTAAATAAGAAGCTTGTGGTGAAAGCACTTGGCGGGCTTGTGGATAACTTTGGTAAACAACCGATCCTTTCTCATCCATTACAAAACGGAGCACGGAAAGATCGGCTTTATTGCCGTTATTAGCCATAACCTGATACATTTGTGCAACTTCGAGTGGCGTTAATTCAATCGCACCGATATATCGTGATAAAAGCGGTTTGATTACCGCTGGCGGCACCCCCATCACTTTAAGTGTATCTTCGGTCGCTTTAAAACCGAGTTGCATGCCCAGATGAATGGACGGAATATTCAATGAATTAGCCAGTGCATCGACTAACATAACGCGACCACGATACTGACGATCATAGTTATTGGGCTGCCAGATCGTGCCATTATCAAGTTTTATCGATAGCGGATTATCCTCTAACCAGGTATTTAAACGATACTGTTCTGGGTTACTTAAAGCCGTCAAATAAGTCGGTGGTTTAGCTAAAGAACCAATTTGGCGGCGACCGAGTAAAGCACGATTGAAACCAGCATATTGAGGCTGCGCGCTACCAATAACCGCCTTTATCTCACCCGTTTGGCGGTTTACCACCACCATTGAGGCTTCTAAATCTGGTTTATTCTTCGCTTTACGCAATACCTCGACTTGATCAACAACCGCCTGTTCCGCGGCATTTTGCGCATTGGGATCAAAAGTGGTAAACACTTTCATACCAGACATATTATCAGCTCTATCACCGAGCTTTTCGCGTAACTCACGACGGACTAACTGCATAAAAGCGGGTTGTGGTGAGATAACGCCACCTTTTGGCAGTACCCCTAAAGGGCGCTGGCTGAGAATTTGATAAAGTTCAGCATCAATCACTTCTCTTTGTTCAAGAATCTGCAATACGACATTACGACGCTCCATGGCACGTTCCGGACGATTCCAAGGATTATAATAGGAAGCACCTTTGACAATACCCACTAATAAAGCCTGCTGTTCAAAGGTGAGCTCTTGAACCGGGCGACCAAAATAGTACAAACTGGCTAAAGGAAATCCATGGATTTCCTCATCGCCACTTTGGCCTAAATAGACTTCATTCAAATAGAGTTCGAGTATTTTTTCTTTACTATAGCGCGCCTCTAAAATGACCGCCATGTAAGCCTCGCGCAATTTGCGCGTCAATGAACGTTCATTGGTCAAAAACAGATTTTTGACTAACTGCTGCGTTAAAGTACTGCCACCTTGTACAGCGCGGCCAGATGAAAAGTTAGCCCAAATTGCGCGGCCAATCGAATATAAACTAACACCGTCATGTTCATAAAAACGTCGATCCTCTGTTTCAATGAGAATTTTCAACAGAGAATCAGGATAATTTTTTAAGGCAACAACTAAACGTTGCTCACCATTAGGCGAACGTAACATCGTAATCAATTTAGGGTCGATACGGAAAAAACCGAAATCACGACCATTGTCCAGATTATAAATACGACCAATTAGCCCTGCCGTAAAACTGATCTTGACTTTAAAAGCGGACTCTTCGCCATCAGGGAAGGAGAATGGTCGTCGATAAATTTCGATATTATTTTGATCAACAACAAACTCACCCGGTCTGGTCACAATCCGTACTTGTCGATATTGTGCTCCATTTAAAATCGAGATAATATCATCTTGGCTATAGGCTTCACCCGGCTCGAGATTAACAATTTGACCGTAAACTGCAACCGGCAACTCCCATACTGAACCATCAATACGTTCTCTGATTTTTTGATCAAGATACACACCATAAGCCGCAATCAGAACAATTAGGACTAAAAATAGTTTCAGCAAAAAAAACAGGACTCTACGTTTACGGCTTGCAGTCTGTTTTTTTCTTTTATGCGGTTTACTCGTTCTGGTATTTTTTTTTGTTTCAGGTTTATTCATGAATTAGTCTATTTTTTATCTTATCATTTGCCCAAAATGGCTATTATATCGTGATGATGATACAACCAAGCTATCTCTCTCAACGATCCACAATCGTGATCTATCTCAGTTATCTCATATTGATAGTGGTATATTAACACGAATGCCCTCTTATGGCTTATTTTACCCATAAAGAGACTTTGCACGATAATCATTTCTTTATGCCGAGTATTGTGACATCATTCTAAAAAAGTATCATAATCAAGTAATGAATAATAAAAAGTATTGAGTCATGACAAAATAGCATTAAGCACTATCGTTATTGATAATAGGCTCAGCACAGCCCAGCATAAAATCAGTGCGACATCATCATCTAAATAACAGAGGTATCAGTTGCAGTTTCAATCTCAATTAAAATCCGCCACACTCATTAAACGCTACAAACGTTTTTTAGCTGACATTATCACACCAGAACATCAAATTGAAACACTGCATTGTGCCAATACCGGCGCGATGACTGGCTGCGCCGTACCCGGTGATACAGTATGGTACTCTATTTCAGATAATCTCAAACGAAAATATCCAGGCTCCTGGCAACTAACACAAACTCAAAATAATGACTGGATTTGTGTTAATACCGCCTTAGCCAATCATATCGTCAAAGAAGCCATCATTAATCAACAGATCCCAGAGCTGAGTGGTTATGATGAGATCAAAACTGAAGTTGGCTATGGCGAAGAGAAAAGCCGTATTGATCTTCTCTTAATCGGTCAACAGCAGAAAACCTGTTATGTTGAAGTGAAATCAGTCACGCTATGTGATACACAGACTCATTTGGGTTATTTTCCCGATGCTGTCACGCTTCGAGGGCAAAAACATTTAAGAGAATTAATCGAGATGGTTAAGCAAGGAAAACGCGCGGTTATTTTCTTTCTGATTCAGCACTCAGCGATCAATCAATTTGCGCCGGCCCCCCATATCGACAAAACCTACGCACAATTATTAGCCCAAGCTCAACAGTCCGGTGTTGAAATTTTATGTTACAAAACAGCGATCACACCAGCACAGATTAGTATCAACCAAAGTATCCCTTTTCGACTATGATGATAAGCCACGCTCAACCATCGACAGTGGCTACGAATAGAGCTCAGGATCGTCAGACTTACGCGTTTTTAGAAAACGAAGTACCCAAGCGTACTGTTTTAGATCGGGTGTAACAAAACGTTCGATCTCTTCATTCATACGTCTGGCGATATAGTCATCATCTTTATCGGCTAAATCGTTCATGGGCGGATGCAGATAAATATTGAGTTCTGAATTCTTTAGATCATAGCTTGGAAAGAGCGGAATCACATCGGCTTTACAGAGCTTCATTAATCGACCTAAAATCGGTAATGTGGCTTTATAGGTACCAAAAAAGTCGACAAAAACGCTCTGCTCTATGCCATGATCTTCATCAGGCAGATAAAATCCCCAATTACCCTGACGAATACTTTGCACAAATGGTTTGATACCATCCTCTCTGGCATGAATTTGTCCACCATATTGAATTCGCGATTTATTCCACAGCCAATCAACTAATTTATTACTTTGATGGTGAAACATCCCTGACATCGCATAGCCCTTTTTCGCTAATAAAATAGCGGGAATATCAATAGCCCAAGCGTGTGGCACCATGAAAATGACATTACGCTGATGATTATGTGCTTGGGTAATATGCTCAAAACCATGCCAGTTAATCTTTACGCGCGTTTTTTTAATGGTCAGATCCACTAATAACACAGTAACAGGTAAAATGATTGAGAACATCTCATCGATAATTTCATCTCGCTGCGCTTCACTCTTTTCAGGAAAGCATTGAGCAAGATTAATTTGTGCGCGCTGACGAGCACTCTTTATCTTACGACCAATAAAACGTCCCAAACGCGAGAGAAAACGATCACGAAAACGAACTGGGGAAAAGGTCAGTACAATAAGTACAAAGATACCAAACCAAACCCCCCAATAACGCGGAGATAAAAAAGACCATTCAAATTTAGGAATATACCCAGCACTATCGGGCTGTTGTCCTTGTTTATCTGTCTGTCTTGCCAAAATCGATTCCTAATTTGAAGATGAAGCAGTTGATGCCGGTGTATTAACCATATCGGCTGGCGTGGTGCTTTGGTCAGAGAAAACTAATTTCTCACGCATACTTTTCGCTAACTCTAAAAATGCCGTTTTTGATTTACCGGTCAACTCGTCTGATTGAGGTAATGACGAAGTCATTGGATTGACTGGTTTATTATCAACATGTAGTTCATAATGTAAATGTGGACCGGTTGAACGACCAGTATTACCCGATAGTGCAATCACATCCCCTTTACTGACTTTTTGGCCCGGTTTAACTAAAATTTTATCCAAATGCATATAACGTGTCATATATTGGCGACCATGACGGATAGCAATATAATTACCCGCTGAGCCGCTATACTTAGCCACCATGACTTCACCATCTCCAGAAGCTAATACAGGCGTCCCCCGAGACACGGCAAAATCTACCCCATTATGGGGTGTGACACGTTTTGTCACCGGGTTGAGTCGGTGTGGATTAAATGGAGAAGAAATTCTGGCTGGCTTTTGTAGTGGATAACGTAAGAAGCTCCGCGCTAATCCTAAGCCATTGATATCATAATAACGACCGTCATCGGCTAAAATAGCATAATAGTTTCGGCTACCATTCTTAATGCGAACACCGAGCAGTTTACTGCCCTCATGGCGATTGCCGACCATCTCACGCATCAGATAAACGACAAACTGTTCATCTTTTTGTAAACGCCGAAAATCGAGCTGCCACTGCAGTGCTTTGGTTATCGTTGCGATCTCATTCAACGTCAAACCCGCTTTCCGCGCATCAGCCACAAAACTACCATCAATTTTACCGCTGATAATAATAGGCTTCCATTCACTTTCGCGTTGTTCTACACGTTCACTATAACCATTACCATCGCTGTCAAGCTCATACACTTTAGTATCGCGCGATGAGACATACCAGTTGAATACCTGAAGATGCTTATTTTCATCGACTTCCCAGCTAACCTGTTGGCCAATACGCAAGTTCGCTAACTGTTTATATTGCTTAGTTAACATATAGATATCATTTCGATTGACACCATACTGAGACAGAATACCTGAAAGCGTATCTCCTTTATCTACAGTATAATAGACCAGGCCATCATCTTTATCTTCAAAAGCTTCATCAATCTCATCTTTAACGATGGTATCTTCAGGTACGGGCTGGTCTAAAGACTCGGTATCAGCAGGTGAGCGATCTTTTATAATTTCCACAGAAGCACTTCCTACCGCAGCAGGCAACTGTTTATCTTCTAAAATAGTCACTGAATTATTGTTCTGTTTATTATTCAATGGAATATTAGTTATATGATCTGATACTACCGGTCGCCATAAGACAGCAAACAATACAACTAAAAAAATAACACCGAGAATAGAATAATAGGGAAATTTAAATTTCCCTAAAGAACGTTCTGATGAATCAAAATGTCGCACTCATTAATACCTATAATCATTACTTACGACTCAAGCACTCCTCATATTGATTAGTCAGATTGGTCAGAAACTCAAAATATGCATCTGGACTCACAGCAATACTCATCCCTAATGGATCGAGCGTTCCTATCTGCACATTGGTTCCTTCAACGACTTTATCAATAATAGCAGGACTGAATTGAGGCTCTTTAAATACACAAACAGCTTTATTATCAATCAGCTGGCGTCTAATTAAGTACACTTTCTGTGCACCGGGCTGAATATCTGGATTTATGGTGAAATGCCCTAAATTATTTAAGCCAAATTGACGCTCAAAGTATCCATAGCCATCATGAAATACAAAATACCCGCTATTTTGTACGTTTATGAGTTTTTTTGCAATCACTTGTTTCTCATCAGCCAGTTTAGCTAAAAAATTGGCTAAATTTAAATCAATTATCAATTTTTTATCTGGATACTGCTGAACCAGTTTATCATGAATCGTTATCGCGATTTGTTCAGCAATCGCCGGAGACATCCAAATATGGCTATCGATATCATGGTGGTGGTGATGGTCGTATTCTTCATCTTCTTCAGGTAATATTCGAGTCTGTGAATGAGTATCACGATAAATTAAACTTGCAATCGCAGGGACAGTCATCAGTTGAATTTGCTTATTCTTATCGACGCTTCTCAGCACATTGGGTAAAAAGGTTTCCATATCCTCACCCACCCAAATCACTAAATCCGCTGTGCGTAGTTTTTGAATATCGAACGGTTTAAGTGCATAAACATGAGGCGAAGCACCATCGGGTAATAATACTGTCGTATCCGTAACATTATTCGCAATCGCCTGACTAATAAATGCGATCGGTTTGACTGATGTCAGAATACTCGCTTGTGCAGTGAACAGGGAGGAGTTAAATCCTGACAACAGTCCAACAACTAATAACCACCGCCTGTTTTTCCTAATCTTGAATAAACTGATAAGAGAATAAATACACATATTGCTATCCTTAAGAAATAGATGTCACCGACAAAACGTTATGTTATAATATAACAATATAAAAATATCAAGAGAAATTATTATTGTGACAAATCTCGTCTCACTTAATCATGTGTCTGTTGAATATAATCGTCATCAGGTGCTATCTGAGGTGTCATTAACCCTCAAATCGGCAGAGATTATGACGCTCATTGGCCCCAATGGCGCAGGTAAATCGACATTAGTCAATGTTGTGCTGGGGTTGCTAAAACCCTCCCGCGGAACGGTCACCAGAGCGAAAGATTTAACGATTGGCTATGTCCCGCAAAAGATATTTTTAAATCCGACACTACCAATGAGTGTTAAACGATTTATGCAATTAAGTTGTAAAGTCTCCTCTGAAACTCTTTTTAGCACACTTGAAATGGTCAATGCACAAAGTTTATTAACAAAATCAATGCAAATGCTCTCAGGTGGCGAAATGCAGCGTGTGCTATTAGCGCAAGCATTACTGAAAAAACCGCAGCTTTTAGTGCTCGATGAACCGACACAAGGCGTTGATGTAAAAGGGCAAATTGCTTTATATGATCTGATTGAACAAACCCGAAATCGTTTACAGTGTGGTGTATTAATGGTTTCTCATGATCTCCATTTGGTTATGGCTAAAACCGATCACGTATTGTGCATCAATAAGCATATCTGCTGTTCAGGAACGCCAGAATCAGTGATTAACCATCCTGAATTCCGCTCACTGTTCGGATACAGCGGTGCAAAACAACTCGCACTCTACAAACACCATCACAACCATAATCATGACTTTCATGGAAAGATTATTTTAAATCATTTAGGGAAAAAAGATGCTTGAATTACTCCTCCCTAGCTGGATCGCCGGCATGTTACTCACAACAATTAGTGGTCCATTAGGTGCCTTTGTCGTATGGCGACGTATGTCCTATTTTGGTGATACCTTATCTCATGCTGCCCTTTTGGGTGTTGCACTGGGTTTCGCTTTTAATATTGCGCCATTTTATGCGGTGCTCGGTCTTATGTTATTACTGGGTCTCATCTTAACGGTGCTCGAGTCACAAAAGCAGTTACCGATTGATACCCTATTAGGTATTTTGGCACATAGTGCCCTATCGATAGGCTTAGTTGTGATTAGCTTAATGAGTAATATTCGTATTGATTTAATGGGTTATCTTTTTGGTGATCTACTTTCCATCACTTATCAAGATGTTTGGCAAATATTGATTGGTGTTATTGTGGTACTCGCTATCTTGATTTGGCAGTGGCATAAATTTCTTTATATTACCGTCAGTGAAGAGCTCGCTTTCGTCAATGGTATTAATACCAAGCAGACAAAATTATGCTTAATCTTGTTAATCGCCATTACCATCGGACTTTCCATGAAATTTGTTGGCGCACTGATTATTACGTCGTTATTGATCATGCCAGCAGCCACGGCTAAATATTATGCTAATACGCCAGAAAAGATGGCTTTTATTGCGGTACTGTTTGGTATGATAGCAATATGTGGCGGATTACTGTTATCGGTTTATTATAATACACCAACCGGCCCATCGGTTGTGGTGGTCAGTGGCATCTGCTTTTTGATCACACTTTTGATTCGACGACGCAACTAAGTCTGCAATCATTCATATCATCAGAATCAGCGATTGGTCAGTGGCATTGTCACTGGCGAACTTCAAATCAAATAATCTAAAAGAGTGTTCAATAAACCGTTATCTGATTCTATAATCTCAATGATTTAAATATATAATGGGCAACTATTTTCGAGATAGCCCGCAATCTGTTACTTTCTGATAAAAAGACACAGACCAAAACCGCTAACATAATCTTACTTTTCTTCATTTGAGTTGTTTATGTCTACAGCGACGATTTATACCCGGGCTTCAATTGGGATTCAGGCCCCACTCATTCAGGTCGAAATTCATATTAGTAATGGATTGCCCGGATTTACTTTAGTGGGTCTGCCAGAAACCAGTGTCAAAGAGGCCAAAGATCGCGTTCGAAGTGCAATACTCAACAGCGGCTATACCTTTCCATCGAAACGAATTACCGTCAATCTCTCCCCAGCTGATTTACCTAAAGAGGGAAGTCGCTTTGATCTCCCTATAGCATTGGCCATTTTGGCCGCAACCAATCAAATTTCCGGGCAATCACTGTCTCAATATGAGTTTCTAGGTGAACTGGCACTATCTGGCCAGATTCGATTAATCAAAGGCGTTATTCCAGCGGCACTAGCCGCTAGCTATGATAAACGTATGCTGATTACCAGTGTCGAAAATAGTGCGGAGATAGCATTAATTGCAGATCATTCACATAGGTTGGCACAATCACTAGCCGATATTGGCCAATTTCTGTCTGGAAACGAGACAACGCTTCAAAAACCGCAAAACGATCTGATTAATCAATTAACACTACCGCAAGAGTCCGATAGCCTAGATGATATCATCGGTCAGGAACATGCCAAAAGAGCATTGGAAATTGCCGCCGCCGGTGGTCATAATATATTATTAATTGGTCCTCCCGGTACGGGTAAAACCATGCTTGCCATGCGATTGAACGGTCTACTGCCACAGCTGAGTAATAGTGAGGCCCTGGAAACGGCATCAATCAATAGCCTAATCAATAATTATATACCATTGCAAAACTGGCGAAAGAGACCTTTCCGCGCCCCTCATCATAGCGCATCAACGGCGGCATTGGTTGGCGGAGGTACAATACCTAAACCCGGAGAAATCTCTTTAGCACATAATGGCGTACTCTTTCTCGATGAGCTCCCAGAATTTAGCCGAAAAGTTCTCGATGCCTTAAGAGAACCATTAGAGTCAGGTGAAATAGTGATATCCAGAGCCAAAAATAAGGTGAGCTTTCCGGCAAAGGTTCAGTTAGTGGCCGCTATGAACCCCAGCCCAACTGGACATTATCAAGGTATGCATAATAGAACCAATCCACAGCAGATCATGCGCTACCTTAACCGGTTATCCGGCCCCTTTCTGGATAGGTTTGATTTATCAATTGAAGTCCCGTTATTACCTAAAGGTTTACTTAGCAAGCAAAAACAGAAAACGGTAGATACTGCGGCGATAAAGAATAATGTCTTAAAAGCGAGAGACAAACAGATTAAGATAAGAGGAAAAATTAATGCAGATCTGAATAATCAGGAGATTACTAAATTTTGTCAGCTTTATCAATCTGATGCAGATTTTTTAGAGAATGCATTAAATAAATTAGGATTATCTGCCAGGGCCTGGCATCGAATATTGAAGGTATCAAGGACTATTGCAGATTTAGCTGACTCAGAACATATAGAGCGATATCACCTAGCCGAAGCGCTAAGTTATCGCTCTATGGACCGCTTACTACTCGAGTTACATAAAAACGCCAATTAACCGCGACGATGGATTAATCATCAACATCAGAAAAATCTTCACTTGGATCAATCTGAGGCTTGCCACCAGATAAAGTATGAAAACGCTTTGGTTTATTGATGCGCGCCATATATTTTACCCAGGTTTTTTCATTTTCAGTCGCAGGCATCTGATTGCCACGGCATACAGAAACAAATACTTTTTCTTCAGTAGTTACCGGTTCACGCTTGCCAGAGTCCAATTCACTGAACGCCTGTCCGAACTTTTCTAAAAGTTGCGCTTCCTTGATTGTGAAATCACCATGGCGAGAAAAACCACGAGGATAGTTTTTATTATCAAAAAAACGTTGGTTAGAAATAAAACTTTCACTCATTTTTTTACCTTATTCTTGTATAAACATATTATTTCTGCAAAATTATAATTAAGCGTAAGAATCTGTAAATAAGATTTCTTAAAATAGTGCAAATAATCAAATCAAACGGTTATTTTTAGAACAAAATGAGATTCTTTAAGATGAATGGCAGGGGCGGAGAGGCTCGAACTCCCAACACCCGGTTTTGGAGACCGGTGCTCTACCAATTGAACTACGCCCCTAATTTTGAATGAATAAGATAATATTATTTATCATTATCTTAATACTTATTTAGTCAATAGAACACACATCTAAACAAGTGCGCGCAGTATATCATTAAGTATTTTTTTGTAAAACCATTTTTTATAAAACAAAAGGAAAAATAAATTGATTGACTAAAAAAACGTCTGAAAGTTTCATCAAAAATAGGCGATAACTTCTTCAATCATCTTCATCACAGATCTATATCGAGCTATTTTACTACTGAGTTATCATTCACCACAAAATAGTAACACTGTTCAGGTCAATCACTATCTGTTTGTGATCCTTTTTACACCATTAAGAACTATCATACTCACTATACCAATCATGATACCTAAAATAAGACTGCTGATTGTCGGAGATATGGCACTGAGTAAATCACCCATATTAGGCGTGGTCTCTATCCAGGAAATCATATCATGTTCAAGATCAGCTAATGGTTTGATATTATGCAGTACGATGCCGCCACCGACTAAAAACATGGCAATCGTCCCGACAATAGAGAGAAAACGCATCAAATAAGGTGCACTATTAATTAATAATTTCCCTAAACTTAAAAATAACTGTCTATTTTTATTTTTTAGTATCAGCCAATAACCTAAATCATCGAGTTTAATAATCATCGCCACGATACCATAAACGCCAACTGTAATCAGGATAGCGACTGTTAGTAACACACCTATCTGCATCAGTAATGACTGTTCAAGGACGACATTTAATGCAATAACCATAATTTCGGCTGAGAGAATAAAATCGGTACGGATAGCGCCCTTCACCTTCTGTCTTTCTAGAGTACTTATCTGCTCGAGATGACTATTTGATAACATTTCAGCTTGTTGTTGAATAATAGCGGTACTGTCTTTTTTCGTTGGATGACGCATTTTTATCAAACTATGGATAACTTTCTCGGCACCTTCAAAACAGAGATAGATGCCGCCGATAATCAGCAGAAACTTGATTAACCAGGGAACAAAATAACTAATGACTAAAACAACCGGAATAATAAACAGTTTATTGAGCATAGAACCTTTGGCAACTGCCCACACTACGGGTATTTCGCGATTTGCGGTTACACCTGACACTTGTTCAGCATTCAATGCCAGATCATCACTTAATACAGCAGCCGTCTTTTTCGTCGCGATTTTCGTCATTGCGGCAACATCATCTAACAGCGAAGTAATATCATCTAAAAGTGCAAGCAAACTTGCTCCAGCCATATCCAATCTCCAATCATATATACGTTATTATTATCTATCTTAGTAACATTAGCAGTATTAGCACTGATGCTTATGCTATTTTACGGTGTATATCAATCCAGCTGCAATCAAATAGTCATGAAAAATAGCTTAATTTTTCATCTTAATACTTCATAAATTTCTATATATTGAATACAAATAGCGCAGTGATTATGGAAATAAATTAGAATCAGGGGAGATAGGGTATAAAAAATAGCGGTAGCTAAAATGCAAAAAACCCGCTTGCGCGGGTAATCTGACTATATAAATTGGCGGAACGGACGGGGCTCGAACCCGCGACCCCCTGCGTGACAGGCAGGTATTCTAACCAACTGAACTACCGCTCCACCGAATAGATTTTAACTAAATCACTTAGTTAATGTAGTTGTACTCTGACAAACTACTAAAATTAAAGTCTGGCGGTGTCCTACTCTCACATGGGGGAACCCCACACTACCATCGGCGCTACGGCGTTTCACTTCTGAGTTCGGCATGGGATCAGGTGGGACCACCGCGCTATTACCGCCAGACATATTCTGTTTGCTCTTCAATCATTAAAAACAAGCTTACTTCAAAACTTTCACGAATCATAAAACAACTCAGAGTTGTAAGGTTAAGACCTCGGTTCATTAGTATTGGTTAGCTCAATGCATCACTGCACTTACACACCCAACCTATCTACGTCCTAGTCTCGAACGGACCTTACTGATTCTCATCATGGGAGAACTCATCTCCGGGCTAGTTTCGCACTTAGATGCTTTCAGCGCTTATCTATTCCGCACGTAGCTACCGGGCAATGCCATTGGCATGACAACCCGAACACCAGCGGTGCGTTCACTTCGGTCCTCTCGTACTAGAAGCAAACCCCGTCAATTCTCCTGCGCCCATGGCAGATAGGGACCGAACTGTCTCACGACGTTCTAAACCCAGCTCGCGTACCACTTTAAACGGCGAACAGCCGTACCCTTGGGACCTACTTCAGCCCCAGGATGTGATGAGCCGACATCGAGGTGCCAAACACCGCCGTCGATATGAACTCTTGGGCGGTATCAGCCTGTTATCCCCGGAGTACCTTTTATCCGTTGAGCGATGGCCCTTCCATTCAGAACCACCGGATCACTATGACCTACTTTCGTACCTGCTCGAACCGTCGCTCTCGCAGTCAAGCTAGCTTATGCCATTGCACTAACCTCCTGATGTCCGACCAGGATTAGCTAACCTTCGTGCTCCTCCGTTACTCTTTGGGAGGAGACCGCCCCAGTCAAACTACCCACCAGACAGTGTCCGCAATCCCGATTAGGGACCTACGTTAGAACATCAAACATTAAAGGGTGGTATTTCAAGGTCGGCTCCACGCGAACTGGCGTCCACGCTTCATTGCCTCCCACCTATCCTACACATTAAGGCTCAATGTTCACTGTCAAGCTATAGTAAAGGTTCACGGGGTCTTTCCGTCTTGCCACGGGTACACCGCATCTTCACGGCGATTTCAATTTCACTGAGTCTCGGGTGGAGACAGCCTGGCCATCATTACGCCATTCGTGCAGGTCGGAACTTACCCGACAAGGAATTTCGCTACCTTAGGACCGTTATAGTTACGGCCGCCGTTTACTGGGGCTTCGATCAAGAGCTTCGCTTACGCTAACCCCATCAATTAACCTTCCAGCACCGGGCAGGCGTCACACCCTATACGTCCACTTTCGTGTTTGCAGAGTGCTGTGTTTTTATTAAACAGTTGCAGCCAGCTGGTATCTTCGACTGACTTCACCTACGTCCGCGTGGGATTTCAATTACCATCAGCGTGCCTTCTCCCGAAGTTACGGCACCATTTTGCCTAGTTCCTTCACCCGAGTTCTCTCAAGCGCCTGAGTATTCTCTACCTGACCACCTGTGTCGGTTTGGGGTACGATTACATATGACCTGAAGCTTAGAGGCTTTTCCTGGAAGCAGGGCATCAGTTACTTCACAACCTTAGTTGCTCGTCATCACACCTCAGCGTCTTAGTGACCGGATTTGCCTAATCACACGCCTACATGCTTAACCCATCATCCAATAGATGGTAAACCTAGCCTTCTCCGTCCCCCCATCGCAGTCACACATAGTACGGGAATATTAACCCGTTTCCCATCGACTACGCCTTTCGGCCTCGCCTTAGGGGTCGACTCACCCTGCCCCGATTAACGTTGGACAGGAACCCTTGGTCTTCCGGCGTGCGGGTTTTTCACCCGCATTATCGTTACTTATGTCAGCATTCGCACTTCTGATACCTCCAGCAGACTTCTCAATCCACCTTCTACGGCTTACAGAACGCTCCCCTACCCAATATGTTATTCACACATTGCCGCAGCTTCGGTGCATAGTTTAGCCCCGTTACATCTTCCGCGCAGGCCGACTCGACTAGTGAGCTATTACGCTTTCTTTAAATGATGGCTGCTTCTAAGCCAACATCCTAGCTGTCTAAGCCTTCCCACTTCGTTTCCCACTTAACTATGACTTTGGGACCTTAGCTGGCGGTCTGGGTTGTTTCCCTCTTCACGACGGACGTTAGCACCCGCCGTGTGTCTCCCACGCTCTACTCATCGGTATTCGGAGTTTGCATCGGGTTGGTAAGTCGGGATGACCCCCTAGCCGAAACAGTGCTCTACCCCCAATGGTAATACGTGAGGCGCTACCTAAATAGCTTTCGGGGAGAACCAGCTATCTCCCGGTTTGATTGGCCTTTCACCCCCAGCCACAAGTCATCCGCTAATTTTTCAACATTAGTCGGTTCGGTCCTCCAGTTAGTGTTACCCAACCTTCAACCTGCCCATGGCTAGATCACCGGGTTTCGGGTCTATACCCTGCAACTTAACGCCCAGTTAAGACTCGGTTTCCCTTCGGCTCCCCTATTCGGTTAACCTTGCTACAGAATATAAGTCGCTGACCCATTATACAAAAGGTACGCAGTCACACATACTAGTACATGCTCCCACTGCTTGTACGTACACGGTTTCAGGTTCTATTTCACTCCCCTCGCCGGGGTTCTTTTCGCCTTTCCCTCACGGTACTAGTTCACTATCGGTCAATCAGGAGTATTTAGCCTTGGAGGATGGTCCCCCCATATTCAGACAGGATACCACGTGTCCCGCCCTACTCTTCAAGCTTCCACGCAATGGCTTTCGTGTACGGGATTATCACCCTCTATGATCGGACCTTCCAGACCGTTCCACTAACTCATTACGCTACCCGCTTTGGGCTCCTCCCATTTCGCTCGCCGCTACTTTGGGAATCTCGGTTGATTTCTTTTCCTCGGGGTACTTAGATGTTTCAGTTCTCCCGGTTTGCCTCATTAACCTATTTATTCAGTTAATGATAGTGCACAAGTGCACTGGGTTTCCCCATTCGGACATCAACGGCTATTACGCCTTTTATCGGCTCACCGTCGCTTTTCGCAGATTAACACGTCCTTCATCGCCTCTGATTGCCTAGGCATCCACCGTGTACGCTTAATTTCTTAACCTTACAACTCTTAGTTGTCTCAGTTTTTTTCGCTTTCCTCAAACCCTTAGCTATGCCATACAGCATGCCGCAGATCCGAGAACTCGTTTCTTTCAGCTTGTTCCTAATTTTTAAAGAGCTATATTCATCAGTACACCTTAATGTACTTATCAATATTTTTTACGAGAAATATGGTGGAGCTAAGCGGGATCGAACCGCTGGCCTCCTGCGTGCAAGGCAGGCGCTCTCCCAGCTGAGCTATAGCCCCATATATTCACTGCATTTGTCATTTCGCCTACATTTAGCTAGCGACACTCTACCAATACATCATCATAACTCAGCTTTCGCCTCATTATTTTCAGTCATTGGTGGGTCTGAGTGGACTCGAACCACCGACCTCACCCTTATCAGGGGTGCGCTCTAACCACCTGAGCTACAGACCCAAATGCGTGTTTTCTCTATTTTCAAACAAACAATCTATGTGAACACTTACAGGCTCTTCGTAGTAAGGAGGTGATCCAACCGCAGGTTCCCCTACGGTTACCTTGTTACGACTTCACCCCAGTCATGAATCACACCGTGGTAAACGCCCTCCCTAAGGTTAAGCTATCTACTTCTGGTGCAACCCACTCCCATGGTGTGACGGGCGGTGTGTACAAGGCCCGGGAACGTATTCACCGTAGCATTCTGATCTACGATTACTAGCGATTCCGACTTCATGGAGTCGAGTTGCAGACTCCAATCCGGACTTAGACGTACTTTATGAGGTCCGCTTACTCTCGCAAGTTCGCTTCTCTTTGTATACGCCATTGTAGCACGTGTGTAGCCCTGGTCGTAAGGGCCATGATGACTTGACGTCGTCCCTGCCTTCCTCCACTTTATCAATGGCAGTCTCCTTTGAGTTCCCGGCCTAACCGCTGGCAACAAAGGATAAGGGTTGCGCTCGTTGCGGGACTTAACCCAACATTTCACAACACGAGCTGACGACAGCCATGCAGCACCTGTCTCATAGCTCCCGAAGGCACTCCCGCATCTCTGCAGGATTCTATGGATGTCAAGACCAGGTAAGGTTCTTCGCGTTGCATCGAATTAAACCACATGCTCCACCGCTTGTGCGGGCCCCCGTCAATTCATTTGAGTTTTAACCTTGCGGCCGTACTCCCCAGGCGGTCGATTTAACGCGTTAGCTCCGGAGCCCAGGGGTCATGCCCCCAAACTCCAAATCGACATCGTTTACAGCGTGGACTACCAGGGTATCTAATCCTGTTTGCTCCCCACGCTTTCGCATCTCAGCGTCAGTATTTGTCCAGAAGGCCGCCTTCGCCACCGGTATTCCTCCACATCTCTACGCATTTCACCGCTACACGTGGAATTCTACCTTCCTCTACAATACTCTAGATGACCAGTTTTAAGTGCAATTCCCAGGTTGAGCCCGGGGCTTTCACACCTAACTTAATCATCCGCCTACATGCCCTTTACGCCCAGTCATTCCGATTAACGCTCGCACCCTCCGTATTACCGCGGCTGCTGGCACGGAGTTAGCCGGTGCTTCTTCTGTAATTAACGTCAATGGTAATACCTATTAGATATTACCCCTTCCTCATTACCGAAAGTACTTTACAACCCTAAGGCCTTCTTCATACACGCGGCATGGCTGCATCAGGGTTTCCCCCATTGTGCAATATTCCCCACTGCTGCCTCCCGTAGGAGTCTGGACCGTGTCTCAGTTCCAGTGTGGCTGGTCATCCTCTCAGACCAGCTAGAGATCGTCGCCTAGGTGAGCCATTACCCCACCTACTAGCTAATCCCATATGGGTTCATCAAATGGCGCATGGCCCGAAGGTCCCATGCTTTGGTCTTACGACATTATACGGTATTAGCAGTCGTTTCCAACTGTTGTCCCCTTCCATTCGGCAGATCCCCATACATTACTCACCCGTCCGCCACTCGTCAGCAAGAGCAAGCTCTCCTGTTACCGTTCGACTTGCATGTGTTAAGCCTGCCGCCAGCGTTCAATCTGAGCCATGATCAAACTCTTCAATTTAAAGTTTGATGCTCAATAATGATTTCTGACATATTCAAATGAATCTTCAGTGTCACTTATCAAGACTTAATTTTTTAAAGTCTGTCGACTTAATTTCTTTCGTCCTGTAAGTGCCCACACAGATTGTCTGTTCTAATTTTTAAAGAGCTGACAGCGTTTCGTTTTACTGTCTCAAGGGCTGCGTATTCTACGCTTTCCTTTTTTAAAGTCAAGAACTTTTTTTCAAATTTCTTCACTTCTTTTTTTCCAGACTTCTTAACTTGCGTCTCGTTGTCTCTCAATGGATGCGCATTATAGGCACTTTAAATTTAAGATCAAGCGTCTTTTTCACATTTTATTTCGAGCGATGATTGTTTGTACAAAACACGGATTTATTAATCAATAATCATCTAAACAACCATCAACTCGCGAATAATAGCCTGATAATAATTACTTTGCGGTTTTAATCTTATTAGGTAAATCAGCTAAACTATCTAATATCCAATCAGCCTGTTCTGCCGCTTCAAGCGTAACTTCATCACCTGTTCTGACTAATACGGTTCTTTTTACGCCAGCAGCTTTACCCGCTAATAGATCAGAAATCCGATCACCGACCATATAAGAGTTCGCTAAATCAATATTCAGGTCTTTTGCCGCGGTTAATAACATACCTGGGCCAGGCTTACGACAATCACAATCCCCTCCCTCTGGCGCATGTGGACAATAATAGATGCCATCGAGCTCAACACCCCGATCTGCTAGAGACCAATCCATCCACTCCGTCAACTGTTCAAACTGGGCCTCACTAAAGATCCCTCGTGCAATACCGGATTGATTTGTGGTAATCACCAATAAAAAGCCCATCTCTTTCAATTTTGCACATGCTTCTATAACCCCCTCAATAAAGTGGAACTTATCTATGGTATGTACATAGTTATAGTCAATATTGATAGTACCATCACGATCCAGAAATATCGCCGGTTTCATCATTCGTCTTTCTCACCTAAAAATTGTCAATAAAATTGCGTGAAAGATTAATCTACTTTAGCTATTGATGCAATATTCTTAAGATTCCGATTGACTTAGACGTCTAGACATCCTAATATTCATCTTAATATTTATTCTATAGAAGTTGATTTATGATTAGACTTGTCAATGTTTCAAAGGTTTTTTACCAAAACAAGCGACCTATTACCGCATTAAATAATATTAATTTATCTGTTCCGGCTGGACAAATCTTTGGGGTGATTGGCACCTCGGGCGCAGGGAAAAGTACCTTAATACGCTGCGTTAATTTGTTAGAGCGCCCGACTTCAGGCGAAGTTTACTTCGATAATATTGATTTAACGAAGCTCTCTAATAGCCAGCTGACTAAAGTAAGACACAAAATTAGTATGATCTTCCAGCATTTCAATTTACTGTCCTCACGCACCGTGTTTGATAATGTCGCATTTCCTTTAGAGCTTGAAGGCGTATCGAAAAAAGAGATCAAAACGCGAGTACTAGAACTGCTTGAGCTGGTCGGCTTATCTGATAAAGCCAATATTTATCCGGCCAATCTATCTGGCGGGCAAAAACAGCGCGTGGCAATTGCCCGAGCATTAGCCAGTAAACCGCAAGTTTTACTCTGTGATGAAGCAACCAGCGCTTTAGATCCTGCCACAACCCGATCAATTCTTAATTTACTCAAAGATATTAATCGTAAGTTAAACCTAACTATCTTATTAATTACCCATGAGATGGATGTGGTTAAACAGATCTGTGATCAAGTCGCGGTAATCAGTGCTGGTGAGCTAGTGGAACAATCGTCTGTTGGCGACATGTTCTCGGCACCTAAAACAGCGGTAGCCAAAGCATTTATCCAATCTACCCTGCATATTCATATTCCGGATGATTACGTACAAAAAATGCATCCTACTTATCAGGAAGGATTACATCCGTTAGTTCGAATGGATTTTAGTGGCATCTCGGTTGATGCACCACTACTTTCACAGATTGCTAAAGAGTTTAATGTCGATAACAATATTATCAGCGCTCAGATGGATTATGCAGGTGGCGCCAAATTTGGCATGATGTTGGCGGAAATGATCGGTTCGCAAAACAATATTCAACAAGCAATTTCGTTTTTACAAAAAAATAATACGCAAGTAGAGGTTCTCGGCTATGTTTAATTTTCTACCTGCTTTTAAACCATTTGAGTCACTATTAAGATTTCTCTCAGAGTATGGTTTTTGGCAACATATAATCAATTTCTGTTCTTCATTTGATGGGCTTGATGAGCGCATGATTTTTGCCATCGGCCAGGCGACAGATGAAACGATTTATATGTTGATACTCTCGACATTCTGGGGCACCTTATTAGGCTTACCACTAGGTATCTTATTATATACCACACGCAAAGGCCAAATCTTAAGTAGCCCACTAATTAACAGTGTGCTCTCCTTTATTACCAATATATTTCGCTCGATCCCGTTTATCATCCTGATTGCCTGGATACAGCCTTTTACCATGATAACCATGAGTCTTCTTACTGGTGTTAAGACATATTTAGGGACTGACGCCGCTATCGTGCCACTGAGTATTGGTGTCGCACCGCTCATTGCTCGTATGATAGAGAATGCGCTATTAGATGTACCGAAAGGATTGATTGAAGCTGCACGCTCGATGGGCGCAACGCCAATGCAGATTATCAAAAAAGTATTACTCCCAGAATCATTGCCACTGATTATTAATAGTATGACGATTACGTTAATTACCTTAACCGGTTATATTGCTATGGTCGGCGCGATTGGTTCAGGTGGACTAGGACAGATTGCGATTAAATTTGGTTACACGGATAATAAAATTGCCATCACCAATGTGGTATTAATTATACTGGTCATTATTGTGTTTGCGATACAGTTTATTGGTAACAGCATTGTAAAACGAGTTACTCACCACTAATGTTTAAGGAGAAGTAGAATGATTTTCAAAAAAATCGCGATAATTATAACACTCGCCAGTGCTTTTTTACTGGCCGCTTGTGACCATAGCAAAACAGATACTGCTAAAATTAAAGTGGGCGTGATCATGGGGCCAGAAGAGGCGATTGCTGAAGTCGCGAAGCAGCAGGCGAAAGCGTTGTATAACTTAGATGTTGAGTTAGTGTCATTTAATGATTATGTCGTGCCGAATCAAGCCTTAAGTGACGGCTTAATTGATGTGAATGCTTTTCAACACAAACCATTTCTTGATCAACAAGAACAAGCCCGTGGTTATCAATTAGCTATCGTCGGTAATACCTTCGTCTATCCTATTGCCAGCTACTCGAAAAAATTACAACCGATCACAGAAAATAGTCAACCAGGTGAAGGCGCCGTCGTCACCTCACCACGTGGTGATAAGTATCTGATTCCTGCCGGCGCGACGATCGCCATTCCCAATGATCCAACGAACTTAGGTCGTTCCTTGCTTTTATTACAACATCAAGGTTTGATTAAAGTCGATCCAGATAAAGGTTTATTCCCAAGAACACTCGATATCACTAGTAATCCCTATAACTACAAAATTATCGAGCTTGAAGCACCCATGTTACCACGCGCTTTAGATGATGAGCAGATTACCCTAGCCGTGATTAATAATGCATTTGCCGGTAAAGCTAATTTAACCCCAAATAAAGATGGTATCTTTGTTGAAGATAAAGAGTCACCTTACGTAAATATCATTGTTTCGCGTGAAGATAACAAGAACAGTGAAAACGTAGTTAACTTTGTTAAAGCTTATCAGACCGAAGCCGTGGCCAAGAAAGCCAATGAGATCTTTAATGATGGCGCGGTACAAGGCTGGTAATCTAGCGTTTTACCAATCACATTGACTGATCACCTTTGAAAAAAGTCCCGGTTAATATCGGGATTTTTTTGTCCTATCGGTTCATATTCGTTATATTTAGCGATGGACTTGCCAACTTTCACGCTATAGCCAACCTAGCAATTGAAGTATTTGGATAAGATAGACTAATCAAACTGTCTAAACTCGCTATTTACTTGATATTGATGTTAAGATCCTACTGCACGTCAAGCCTGTTTTATGCTAGTCTATCAAGCCATAATCATTCATCGCTTCAGCCCCATTGCGCTGAAACCGACTTATCATAAAGAGGAATCATATCATGGCAACCATTATTAATACTGATAAAGCCCCTGCGGCAATTGGTCCTTATGTTCAAGGCGTAGATTTAGGTAACTTAGTTTTTGCTTCAGGCCAAATCCCACTGGATCCGAAAACCGGCGAAATGGCCTCAGATATCACGCAGCAAACCCATCAATCGTTAGCCAATGTCAAAGCAATTCTTACCGCGGCAGGGCTAAGTGCTAAACATATTGTGAAAACCACTATCTTTCTGACTGACCTGAATGATTTTAATACCGTTAACGGCATTTATGAGCAGTTTTTTAAAGCGGTTGATGCGCCTTTCCCGGCACGCTCTTGTGTACAAGTTGCTGCGCTGCCACGTGGCGCCAATATTGAGATTGAAGTGATTGCTGCACGTTAATCAATTTAGTGAATGACTTGAGTAAACAGATGACCTATTCTCTTGACCCAATCGGAATTATTCGTTCGCCTTATAAGGAAAAGTTTGCCATTCCACGCCAGCCTAACTTAGCGCCGGCTGGCTCGGGTGAAATTCAGTTATTAGCCCCTTATAACAAGGCTGAAATGGTACGTGGGCTTGAGCAGTTTAGTCATCTGTGGATACTCTTTATTTTTAATCAAACCCAAGCACAAGGCTGGCGACCTACGGTGCGTCCTCCCCGTTTAGGCGGTAATGAGCGTATCGGTGTTTTTGCTTCACGTTCTACCTTCCGGCCGAATCCTATCGGCCTGTCACTGGTAGAGCTGAAAGAGATTGTGCAACAGCAAGATCAGTTGATTATCAAACTGGGCAGTGTTGATCTGCTGGATGGTACGCCCGTCGTTGATATCAAACCCTATATCCCCTACGCCGACTGTTATCCTGATGCCTGTGCTGGTTATGCCCAAGTCGCGCCACAAGAAAGCTTAACGGTCGCTTTTTCAGTTCAAGCACAAGCGCAAATCCTTCAGTATCAAACAGATTATCCACAATTAAAACCCTTAATTGAGCAAGTGCTGGCGCAGGACCCAAGACCAGCTTATAAAAAACGGCAAACCGACTCACAAGAGTATGGCGTGCACTTATTTGATTTTAATATTCGTTGGCGGGTGTCTCATCAACAAGTTGATGTGTTAACGATTGTGAAAATTTAAACTCGCTATGTGGTAGTGAACCTAGTATCAATCAGCTAGTGCTTTGTTATCATCGTATAAAACTACCTGTGTGGTAGTGAACAGCAGTGTTCAACGTGCAACAACTACAGATCAGGTAATATCGCTGAATATAGAATAAATTTAATTAAGAAATTTTGCGCATGTGACAAATTCTGTATATTTCGTAGCAATTTTATAGGTAAATCAAGCCTCGCTAATCAGTGGCGGCTTTTTTATTGTCTAAAGTTTTAGATTTTGCAGCTTTAGTATAGTGGTAAAATAACAGATCCCAACCGCCGTTTTCGAGAATTCGATTCTTTCAGTCTGTCCCAAATTGAAGATAGTGTAATAAGTTAGCACAGCAGAGTTTGAATCTGTTAGTTTACGTTCAAGTCACAACGTTCCACAGCCAAAATGTAGGGGTTCGCAGCAAAGTAACAGTGAATATCTTAACTACAAAGCGGCGTTACCCCCCTCACTTTAGGCTGACTTAGGTATGGTGATATTAAATCAGTTCAATATCATTACCATCGGCAAAAATAGCAGATACCGCTGATTGATGAATTTTCCATTGAACTTTATTATCTTCTTTTCCATCATCGAGCCATTCTTTAAATGAATGATAATATTTAATTTTATCACCGACATTTAGGTTAAGCTCTAATTCATCAATAAGATCGCTCCTAAATTGAATAAGTGCATACATTTCGGTTTCAACATCTTTGGGGATGGGTCTGCCGCCAGACTCGTAGTATTGCCAAGTTCTAGCTGAAACTTTCGCGACAAACTCTGCTGCTTCCGATACATCCAGCATTAAAAGCTTTCTTAATGCTTGTAATTCATGATTATTAATTTTGTTCCAATACATAGTTTTCCCTTTAAGGTTCGATGATAAGTCCAACTTTTATTAAAATTTGCCGATCAAATGCTCTTGACTCAGAATCATAAGCACTGTAGTCGCTCATGCAAGTATTAAATAATGTGTCACCCTGATTGACGCGGGATAAAACTCCCACCTTCATTTTTCTGTCAGTTATTTAATAAGACCCCGCTTCGTTTTACACTCTTTTTTAAAATCAAACCGAAATTTTCTAAGCTATTATGTGGTAGTGAACGCTCGAATCAAATCGATACAGCGTGCCAATGTCTTCTAAGCTACCTATGTGGTAGTGAACAAGAGTTAAATCAATTTTTCTTGCAGCTTAAACTTCTAAGCTACCTATGTGGTAGTGAACTAATCGGTCACGTGAATGAGTGCGTGGCTAATCTTCTAAGCTACCTATGTGGTAGTGAACAAAAATAGTGGCGATTTAGATAAACATCTTAACTTCTAAGCTACCTATGTGGTAGTGAACCGTGTTCTCATCAACAAAAATTGAATAACTGACTTCTAAGCTACCTATGTGGTAGTGAACTAATCGGTCACGTGAATGAGTGCGTGGCTAATCTTCTAAGCTACCTATGTGGTAGTGAACAAAAATAGTGGCGATTTAGATAAACATCTTAACTTCTAAGCTACCTATGTGGTAGTGAACCGTGTTCTCATCAACAAAAATTGAATAACTGACTTCTAAGCTACCTATGTGGTAGTGAACACTTCTACGAAACGATCGCCAAACTTGAACATCTTCTAAGCTACCTATGTGGTAGTGAACGCTATGAACAGGCTTGTAATCAACTACCCAGATCTTCTAAGCTACCTATGTGGTAGTGAACAAGAAGCTCTTCATTTATTGCGGAAACTAATTCTTCTAAGCTACCTATGTGGTAGTGAACACTCCGCCGCTCGCTGAATTTTCTCTTCTGCACTTCTAAGCTACCTATGTGGTAGTGAACAACTGGTCATAACGTTTGTTGTAGAGCAGGTACTTCTAAGCTACCTATGTGGTAGTGAACTTTACTGTTGTTTAATAAAAGTGGGTCATTAACTTCTAAGCTACCTATGTGGTAGTGAACGGTTGATCGGCTTGATGCATTTTTAAGTAAAACTTCTAAGCTACCTATGTGGTAGTGAACTAGCTACTTTAGCTAAAAAAATAAATTTAAACAATAGGTTAATAGATTAATCAGCAAAAAACCCTTTTTTATTCTCGATCATTTAACATATTGATTTAATTTAATATATTGTTTGATGATAAATTTTAGGATCAGAAGTCAGGCACACTGACCGCAGCACTTAATCCATAACTACTAAAATTGCCTGCTACTGCTTCCCTGACCTCGCTCTTTTTAATAAATAATTTAAACATTTGCTGATTGGTTAAACTTTTTAATTGTATATAGGGCAAATCAGAGATTTTAAGTCTGGGTGTATAATAGATCACCGCTTGCTCAAACGTCATATCATTGTGATGTTTGAGCCGATGATTGGCTAAACGTTCTGCGCTGGTTTTATATTGCTTACGCTGATAAGTCGCGAAAGTTGTCACCTGCGGGACTGGCTTTATACCGGTATAGTGGATCATATCTTCTAAGCCGGCCAGCCATTTAGTTAAATTCAGATCTATCAGTAACGATTCCGTGACTGCAAAAATGCGTAACTTCCCCCCCAGACTGCCTAGTTTTTTCTCCTGATGATACCGATACTGGGGAAAAGCAACCCCAAAAGGAGTATGACCTTGACTATCTTTATGCTCAACAAAAGCTAAATGCACCTGAGTATATAGTCGCGTCCAGAGTTGATTAACCGTTAACTCAGTATTTTTAATCAACGTGATTTCAATATAATATTTCATTAGCAAACACTCCTCTTACTTAATATCAATCACATAGGCAAGGCCTTTTTTGCCTACATAAAAAGATGAGACCCCCGCATTTTCTATTTTTTGCTGTAGATCCTGCGCTTGCTGCGGTGAAATATTTAAATGGATAGTTAATCGACCATCTGCTTTCTGTAACATTGAGATCATTTTTCCGCCACCTTTTTGCGTTTTAGTTAAAAGATAGGGATTACCTAAAACACGTTTTTTACCTCCGGTTGAAAAGACTTTCCAAAAATCTTTTTCGGTAAAACTACCGGTGATAGCAATACCCGGTAATTTTTTTTGCTTAGTTTGGACTGCACTAAGATCAAACGATTGAGCCAATCTTTTAGCTTGAAGATAGAGTGCCGAGAAAAATAGCGTCATCGGCTTGGCGGGTTCAGGTAACACTGCATCGGCAAACTCATGTGCAATCACACGCATAGCGACATCAAGCGCTGCTGGGTCTAGCGCAGCTAAATTTTTGATTTTTTTTAATTGTGCAATTTGCTGAACAATCGTTATCGGTTCCAGAGATAGTGCTTTTTCGGGCATGTTATAACCAGGATCAAGAATAAATTGCACAACCTCTTCAGGCGTTAAAAATAATATATACCACAATGGTTTAGTAAAAGCTGAGGTAAATGCCGGATGGTCAGCTTTGATCAATCCTTCAAATGCATTGGGATCTTCATTATCAATATTACGCAGATAAACCACTTCATGATTGATATTTTCTATCTTATCGATAATATCGCTATCAGTTATTAACGGTTCTATCTCTTTGAAATAATAGTTCACATCCGCTCTTGATTGATAAAGTTTACGTTGGTCGCCAATCAGTCGGTTTAATATCCCCATGACCGTATCTTTAGAAATCCTGCACGATTTATAATTATTCGCGTCTTTACTTAAAGCGCTGGCGGAGGCAATAAACTTTCGCCCCGTCTTTGGAATTGGACTATTATTTGAACCATCCAGAAAGCGGTTTTGCCAAGATGCCTCGTAAGCAATAATAATACGCATCGTTGTTCCTTATTTAGCGTAAAAATAAACGGCATAGGCAGATTCAGCTTTAGGATTAACTTGATCAGGCAGCTGTTTTATACGCATCATCTTGTTGCTATCATTATAATCAACTTCTACACTATCAACATACATGTATCCTTTGGCCTGTTTAATGGATAACTCGCGTAACCTGTTGAGCGTATGCTGCACCAAAATATCAATCGCGATCTCATCAAGTAAAATACCGGCTTCGCCCTCTTCAAAGATAGTGCCTTTTCTGACATAATTAGTATGAAAAATCGCTTTAGGTTGACGATTGGGATCTAAACTTTGAATAAAGTCTTGTACCTTTTTAGCGATTTGTTCACACTGGTTATTATTATTAATATCGAGTGCCGCGCGATCAAATTTATTATCCAAAGAGATAAACTGTAATTGCTCAATACTAATCGATCCATAGGCATCATATTCTGTATCGCCAAAGGTGGTTTTAGAAAAGAAAGAGTTACTGGATTTATCTTTATCCTTATCTTCTTTAGAACCAGAACGTCCCATTTGCTCAAAGTTACCCTGACCCAATTGATCAATAAAATCAGTAATTAAAAGCGGACTAGTCCGCTTACAAGATGGCTTAGGTACAACATAGCCTCTGATTAATCCGGTTATTGAGGCTAATAATGCCACTTTGTCGTGATCTTTGGCAAAATGTAGATCATAGGCTTGATCTCTAAAAAGATGATGGCGAATACAGTTCTGGCTAATATAGAGTGGGTTTTCTTTAAAATTAATATCCTGTGGATATTTTTTATACTTATAGCCATTTTCGCTCTCGTTGCCGGTTAAATTAGTATAACCGCGTAATTTGGGCAGTGAATGCACCGTATTCTCTTTATTATTATCACCAGCTAACGCCGTCGCGCCATTCCAGTTAACTACTCCATAACCATAAGCTTTAATTTTAAAATCGACACTTTTAATACCGGTTACTTTAGACATCCTGTTCTCCTGCTGAGTAAATATTAGTTTTTAGGATTTAACGATAAAATTTTCTGATAAGAAATTAACCCGATTGGCTGCTTACTACAAACTGCATAATAGATTGCTTCATCACTTCTTAGGCTGCTACCACCAATACGGTTTAAATCGTCTTCAATATAGCTGAGATAAAGCGGATATTCAGGATTGCGCGCATAATTAGTAATAACATTTTCTCGATGCGGTCTGGGTATCTTCTCTTTATTGATAGGATGATTATCATCAATGTGATGTTGATTTTGAATCATAAAATTAATGACATTAGTCTGCTGCTTAATATAGTCTAATGATTCAGTCAAATTATCGAAGGTATCGCTATCCTTTAACGGCATTGAATAGGCATATTGATTAATAAAAATCGGTTGTTGATAGTTTTCTACATCAAGTAAAGCTAACTGAACAAAGCGACTATCCGCCCTTAATGCGTGTTTACTAATGCGTATAATATGATTGTCTGCTTTACTATAAACTTTAATCGGTTCGAGAATTTTTTCATTTAGCTTACGAATACTTGCAGCGAGTGCTTGACAAAGATCATGCTGCACTAATTGACGATAATTATCTTCAGCATAAAATGCTCGATATAGTTGATACAGTTCCGGCAATTGGAAGATCTTATTCTTCAGGTTAGCTTGTAAAAAATCGTACCAAGCTTTAGCAGACTGTAAACTATGTAACCGGTCTAAAAAAAATCCAGCTCTACCCTTAGGTTTACCTCGTTTCACTGATTCGGTTATGGCAATCTTGAGTATATTGGTCGATCGATTTTTACCAAATCGATCCAAACGGCCTAACCGTTGCAGAATATTTTCCGCAGACGATATTTCTGTCACCATCTGATCGCAAGTAATGTTGAAAGAAGCCTGAACGATCGGTCCACTGCGCAATATTTGATATTGTCTGGTGCCGTGTTCACCAAAAGTCTCACAAACCTGCGTAAACCAATATTTTTTATCACTACGTTTAAATTTAGCATGAAATAAAAGACTATTTTCTCTCTGTTGATGCAAAATAAAGCCTTGCTGAGCCATTAAAGCCGTATTGCTGATCACAAAAGTATGATCAGAATAAGATCGGAAAAATGGATTGGTGCCTAATTCAGTTTCATCATATTCAATAAAATTGATTTGATAATGACTTTGATTAAATGAGGTCATCTCTACGACGTCATCAAGATCGATGCTTAATATATCCTGCAAATATAAATAGTGCGGGGTTGCTGAGACCAGTAAGCTATTTTTTTGCCAATTTGCCCGCATATTTTTAGCTGTAATTAGCTCTGCAAATAAGAGATTGAAAATATCCATATTAATATATTCATGATATTCATCAAAAATAATATGCGCTGACATAAAAGGCAGTAATGCGTCTATTTTAGTATGTGTTGTAATGCTACTGACTATTTGGTCAATAGTTGTCACGACAATGTCGGCAGCAAAGTAATCTTCAGACTTAGTTGGATTATCCCAACGATGGGTAAACTTAAATTCACCGGTTAAGATTTCAATATGGCTATCAGGCAGATAATTCTCAGTTAATTCGGTAAAAATACTTTGACATATTTGTACCCGTGGACAAACCCAAATGATTTTTTGGGCTTGTTTTAGTCTTGCCCACTCTAACGCTATTCTAGTTTTACCACATCCGGCAGGTCCGGCTAACACGGCAATATCTCGTCTCTCTGCCAAAGTTTCTGCAACTTGATTTTGTTGTTGTGTCCGTGAACTATCAGCAAATTTATTGACGATGTCATTTAGTTGTGAGGTGAGTGGGCTTTCTTCTTGTAATTTATCGATTATTTCTGCTAAGCGCTGCTGTTTGATATAACTCGTTAATTCGCTTGCTGATAGCTGAGATATCAATCTATCGGCACTGATGACACAGCTTCTAAGGAGATTATTTACCGCATTTGCCTGTATTTGCTCAGCGATATTTGACGTATCAATAGCAGAATAATGCTTAAAGTAGGGAAAGTTTAACTGCTTAAAATAAGTGGGTATCTCAGTCATCTTTTGGCCCGCTAATCCATCGCACACATCATTAAGTATTGTTCTATCAGTTAAATAAGTTTTTGCTAAATCGGCCGTTTCATTTAACAGGATGAGACTTTGTGCGACCAGATCATCAACACGTTGCTTACCCCCTAAATTTTTACATAAAAAATCAACGATATGTCCCAAGACAATAAAGTTATTTTTTTTTCTAAATGGTTTTGCATGGTGCCAGTAAATCACATGTTTTAGTTGTTCCTTTTGCCTTTGCGTCAGTGTAATTTGATCTTCAAATAGATAAAATAACAGTAACGATATCTCATTATGCCGGGGATGCTTTTCAAAATGAGATTGTGTATCAATATGTTGACCATCATCATCACTATTTTTTCGTTTACCTTTTTTTACCCATTGTTGAAACAAAGGATCAACTTTGCCAAGATCATGTAAACAACCAGCCAAAAAAGCCACCTGAGCCAGTTGTTTGTAGTCATCATTGTTAACCGCTGAATAAAATAATTGTTGCGCTAGATAGCCTACAGCAAACTGATGTTCGGCTAAATGCTGTAAATGGGTGTTGGCATAATATCCCTCTTTTTTCGCCTTCATCGTTACAATATCCATAACTAATTCCTGTTGAGTAATATTAACCGGTACCAAGCCTTGAGCATTAAACTGATAACGACTACCGACAATCCACAATAACTCGCTAAAACGACGAGAACGAATCCAGTGACAGGCGATCGCCGAGTTTTTGGTCACCGTTTTCTTAAGCAGTTTTTTAACCGATAATAAACCTTCTTCAGTTATGACTGTTTGCCAAGTTCTATCGCCAATACGGTTGGCGAAGGCATCTAATATTCGTTGTGTTCGTTTTATGGCCTTTTTACTACATTGACTGATAAAAATAACCATCATATCGCTGATATCGCTTTATAATGTAAAGCCGCTGACTTAACCTGCTCAAACATAAAATCTAACACTTTATAATCGGTGAATTTCTGTAGAATCAATTGCCTAAAGGCTTGATCAGATATCTTTTCTTGTGAACAAATAAATGCCCAAGGTAAAATAATAGCATCTTTGACTAAGTCTGCAACATCAAAAACTAACGCACCTCGCCTCGTTTTTCCATGCATGACTGCGAAACCGTGAGGAATGCCTAAAACCCACAAGGTCGTTGCGGCTAACCCATAAGCTAAATAATTACCATGATTTAAAAAGGTATTTGTCACATCGTTTGATTCACGATTGCGTTCAAAATAGAGTAAGTTTGCTCTTTGAGCGAGTATTTTATAAAGTTGCTTAGTTAATCTGGCTTCATCAAGTAATAGTTCATTTATACTTTGTCGGCAGGTTATTTGGTGCTTAAACTTAGTTAAAGTTTGTTTTATCTCCTCATCATCGATATTAACAAGTGCTTGTTTAATCTCTTTATCTTTTTTCCAAATATGCTCAATAAATTCGATTCGCGCACCTTGAAACTTTTGTGCTATTTGCATTCTTTTCGCTTCATCAAACCAAAAGCCCATCCAGCCTTGTAAATATTCTGTTGGCCTATATTCACTTTGTGGTGTGAGCCATTCTATCTCGGCACCAGAAAATAGCGGTGTACCACCACCACCACAAAATCCGACCAAGACACCGGCACTTGCCAACATGCGCATTGCAGCCTGAGTGATCGACGTACCGGTACCTAACAAAATCGCGGTTGTATTAGCGATAGGAATATTCCAGTATTGATTGTGTTCCTTTGCCTCAATAAGATAGAGAACCCGGCCCTCTTTTTGCATGACTCGACAATATTCAAGATAATAAATATTGGCTCTTTTTGAATGTAAAATAGCTTTTAAATCACTTGAGGCAAGTACTTCCATCATTAATAACCTATTTATTCTGCGATCTTTTCTGCTCGGTATTCACTTTCTTAAAGAGTTGTTATTTTATTACATAAGAATAATGTTTGAATGTCGAACAGATCACATTATCCATATATAATTATGACGAAATAGATAAAGATTATTGACAATATCAAGAGCACAATACCAAATCATCGGTATTAGCATAATAAATCGTTAATGATTGCAATTGATAAGCTGTAGATAGCTTTGTCGATGAGAAGAAACTTTAATAATTAGTTAAATAATGATTAAACCAAATTATAGATAATCGTCACCATTGAGTTAAATCTATGCTTAAATAATGATTAGACTGATATAGAAAAAAGTACTTTAAAGCATGTAAAAGGTGAACAGCTATTAATAAATGAGATTTGGTGGAGCTAAGCGGGATCGAACCGCTGACCTCTTGCATGCCATGCAAAATGGCAAAACATAAAATCAAATTAAAACAACAACTTGCACTTCTTGCCGACTTGTTAAGTGATGTGTTTTAAAGTGAAATAAAGCTATATAAACTACTTTGTTGACACAAATATGGCACAAAAAAAGTTATCTAAATACTCACTAAAAAGTGATCATTTAAATGACCTTTTAGTCATGCCTAAAATTTTATCCAGGCATCAAAAAAGGCGACTTAAGCCGCCCTTATATTATTATTTTTTGTTTTAAAGAAATTCATTCTCTGACATTAGCTCGCTTGCTTCGGCTGCTAAGTCGCACGCTGCTTCTATAGCACTGAGTGCTATTTCATGATTAAATCCGAACCCTTCACAATCCCCACTGCATATCAACATTGTTGTGATCGACTTAACTTGCGTAATCTTTTTTTGTATCTCGTCGTAATGTTTGATTTGCGATAAATTATTATTATATTTCATTGTTCAATTCCTTGTGGTTTTGATCAACTTAGCCAAAAATCTCCGGCTGATATTGTCAGTAAACTTTACCGACAATTTGATGCTAACAAATCAAAATAGTCACAATAACTGCACTAAAGAGCAGAATTGATCACGATTTATACTCATTTTGGGGTTATTTTGATCTGCCGATTCATGTTAATTTAAGGAGTTAAATCAATGCGCTATACAGAAAAAAGGCTTTATATTCCGCCCAGAGATAAGCATATAGAAGTGAAAGCTAAGCCAGCTATAGGACATGATTGTTGCCATGATGATCAGGTTAAGAATGGCTTTATCTTGGGGTTTGCACGGTATAAAAAGGCGATGATGGATTTATCGAAATATTGAATGAAAGCCTTGATTAATATTAATTTATATTGATTTATATTACTAATTAATTTATTGATCAAAGATCTGAAATATGATTAAATAAATTGAAGAAAATATGCATACAATAAAAAAACAATAAGCTCAAAGTTAACTCTTTTGAGCTTTTCTTATCTTAAAAAGGATTTGGGGATATGGAAAAAACTACTAGTAAAAGTGCAAAACTTCAATTTAAAGGTTATTATTCGCAAATTTTTGGGGCTATAGTTTCTTGCTTTAGAAAAGCAAAACTCATGCCGCTTGAAGATTTACAATGTGAAAATCCAACCTTTACACAAATTGCACAGGATTTAAAGAAATTCTATAGAACTATGGAAATTCTTAATACTAGTTTTCTTGAGGAAGATGACAAAATTTCACAGAATGAGTTAGGTTGTATCAAAAAATATACCGAACTACTTGAAAGATTAGGTTCGGCAATTGATAATGAAGATATCGAAGAAATGACAGAAGTGGTTGCAATTTTAGCAGAAGAACCATATATATAGAGCATATTAACAGAATTACCGTAACATGAGGGCTTACTACCATGAAAAAATTAACAGATGATCAAGTTAAGGCTATATTACAAGAAATGGCTGAATGCAGTGAAAGAATCAGCGAATCTTGCGCAAAAATCGGAACATCTCGCCAGCTTTATAAAAAAGCTGCTTAATAATTAATTCTCTAACAAAAGCCCGCGAAATGCGGGTTTTTTATTGCCATCTAATTAAAGGGCATAAAGCCCTTTATTGGAAAAATAATAATTTTTGGAGTTGTTAATCTTCATCTGGAAATAACTCAGGATGTAGTTTGATATATTCCTCTTCAAGCATTGGCGTGCCTCCGAAATCAATAATAGATACGCCATCCCACACAACATAATTAATAATATTTCCCCGCTCGTCTAAAATATAGTAATTCATTAACTAAATTCCTCTATTATAATAATTCCAGACAGCCCCGGCGAACCGTTTGAATTGCGTCCCGAGTTGGCATCAGCACGAGATATGGCGAAAACCGCACCCGCACCCCCTCTTCCGAACGTGGGGGTGTAAAAAGAAAACCCACCATCCCCCAAGCCTGCACGTAACCCCGCTTCGCCAGTAACGTTGAGACTTCCTCCTGTTGCAGTTCCACCTGCGCCGGGGCTAAGGTCGTTATTCCATGCACCGCCACCGCCGCCGTTAGCGGTTAGAATTGTGCCAAATTTTGAAGCTCCCCCACTTACACCCGAACCGCTACCGTAGCTCCCACCCGTTCCACCTGCACCGACTGTACACGCAGTACCTGTGATATCGATATCTTCGATATTAAAAATAGACATACTGTAACCACCGCCACCCCCGCCGTTACCTGACATGTACGATTTTACAGTACTAAAACCACCACCTCCGCCTCCGCCGCCGACGACATGTACTTTGATTGTTTTTACATTGGCTGATGGAACATAAGTCCCGGATGAATTGAATACTTCTATATTAATTAAACTACCTGCTGCTGATTTAACAAACTTATTAATATTTTCGGTTGTAATTGTCTCTGACCAAGTCAATTTATCATCAACATATCGGCCGTTATATAACGCTGATTCTTCACCTGCTTCAACAACATCATAGACAGTCACACCGTTATTAGTTTTTACGTTAACAAAAAGCAAGCCAGAGCTGCCCTCTGGCGCTCCCTCGGTCGGCTCTTCTGAGTCTGCACCGATAGCATAATAATAGCCATTTTCAGGAGATTGATTGAATGAAGTGATCGGTTTCAAAGTCAAACCGCCTAAGCCGTAATCACCGGGTGATAACAGATTCTTATTTTTAACTGTGATATTGCCCGAGAAGTTGATGTCTTGTTTAACCTCTCCCTTTGATATGCTCACCGCCCCGATATCGCCAGCTGTTAGTGTTACGATGCCGTTTTTCCCGTTAACGCTTATCACTCGCCCTTCACCGATCGCCTCATTAACAAGGCGATAGATTTCTGATAATGTTTTCATCGGATTGCCGAAACGGTCTGTTGTGTTGGACTCCTGAGAGTTAATAACTTCATCTAAAATGATTGTGTTATCATTTAAATCTTTTAAATCATTGGAGGGCAAGGGATTGTTTGTATTTTGTCTTTGCGCCATTTTTTCACCTTATTTTTGATAATAAAAAAGACGCTATCGGCGTCTTTAATCTAATGTGTTAACTAATTATCGATTGTCATACTGATACATGCGCTCATCATAGTTAATGAGCTTGATTTGATAATTACCGTCCTTGTACTGCTTTTCAGATAAAATAAAGTCTACCGCTTCCCCTGTTTTTGTTTCGGTTATAATGAAAATAGACCCCATTTGAGACTTAATATAATCAGCTGTATAAACATCATTAAAGTTAGCGGTGAATGACACTGAATCATGCCCTAAAACATCAAGCCATTCGCTCGGGTATCCGGCTCTATCTGTAATACTTACTCGATATTTTTTACTTGGATCTAGTTCTAACTGTTGATTTATAAAAAATCGATTCCGTTCAAAGCTGGTGATTTCACCGTTAACAACGGCACTATCCCATGTATCGCACCAACGAACTAAATCACCTTTGTTAACAAAAGATGCATCGCACAACGCCTCATCTTCAACCGTCACCCGTTGATAAAGTAGCTTCCTGACTTCAAGTTGTGCTCTGTTCATTGCTTGAGTGTAATTTCGACACCCAGTTAGCTGAATTTTATATGGTTGCCTTGATTCTCCGATTGCGATCACGTTCTTCACTGAATCTATTTTTAAACGAACAAAGGCTTTTTTATCAGTTCCACCTTTGTTGTCATGCGATGAATTCACGTACTCTAACTCGATGCCGTCGTAGCTGGTAGGTAGGTTACATTTATACTGAATCGTTCCTCCTTCACTGGTATTCGCTAAATTTGAGCTGTTAAACAGTGCAACAGGCCGTGTTTTTTTCTCATCACGTACGAATCGCCATTTTTGGCCATCTTTATATGTAAAAACTCTTGCTGCGTTACAAATTGCTTGGATACGCTCCCCCAAAGATACATCCGCATCATCAAAAGAGAAATCAAAGTACCCCAATCGCGGGTCTTTTTTCTTAATAGCTTGATCTATGCTATATAATGCTTGTAAATCAAGGTCATTAGGATCACGGCCAGCTATCACCGCGTACGAGTGCAACACAGCATCTGCAAAAGAGCGCGACGGGGTTAATGATTCAATTAATTCACAAGCTTCCAAATTATACGATATTGTTTTTCTCATCACCTCGGCATTAATTTTCAATTCTTTCAAACTGGTCGCTTGAGAAGTTGCTTTAGTTCTGACGTAGATTAATGTGTCATTCACTTTTACGTTACTCTCATACGAAACAGAGTAAATGTTCTCAATTTTGACTTGGTCAGTTAAATCGGTTTTACCGTCGTTCGTTCGGCCAGCGATAATCGCATACTTACTTTGACCGCGTTTCGGTTTAATTTTGATGGTCACATTTTGCGGTTCATAAGTATTCATTGAAACGCTATATGTATAAACGTCCCGCGTATTGATAACTTCATTACCAAGTTCATCAATCTGCCAATATGCAAAAGACAGAGAAACAGCCCCTTGCAATCCCCTTTGAAAAACTAAATCAACCCAGATTTCGGTACCTTCTTCAGGTAAGATAAAAGCATCAGTGTACCCGCCTTTATTTCTTGTTACGATGATTTCATCATTTAAATACTCAATATCACTAACATTGCCGACTTTATCATCAAACCCGGTAAAAATAACGCTAGAGACGATTAACATCGGCTGGTCATTTTCGTTCGCTTTAACTGATTGAAGATTGCCGTTGTAATTTGCAAAAGTTTTGATTGTTGTGATTTCTCCGTCAAGAATATACGTAACTCTTGAAGTAACACTAAACGTTAATCCGGCTGGCAACATTAAACCTTGTAAATACCCCGTGTCCGCACCTTGCGGCAGAACAATAGTTGCTATCCCATTATTAATCGCAATCGATTCATAATTTTCATAATGAACACTTTGAGCCGCTTCATTACTTAAGTTCGGTGGGGTTAGTTCTTGTCCGTTTACTTCGTCGCTGGCATATTGATACATGACCTGAGGAATAATATCGCCGGGGTTATATATTTGATAATCAGTACCAGTAATTTTATCTAGTAGCGTCTCTGAATATTTAGGCTTTGAGACTACGTATTCACCAATACCAACACACATTAGGTGATCAATATACTTAACGTTGTTAATATATTCTGAGCCGGATGGCTTAACCAAGTCAGGATAAACACGCACAAGGCCAAAAATATCAGGTTTGGCTTGATAAGCACGTGCAATATTCGTTTGCCCGGTTAATTTATTGTTTGAGCTATCCTTTTGCTCGCCGCTACTGTTTGGAATTTTCGGTTTAGGTGTTAAAGCATAGGCAACAACGGCAGCGACCACGGCGACAACTAACCCCACTAGCAGTTCAACACCTTGTTGTCTTCTAATAATGACGACATTATCATCATGACTTACGCGGATATTCAGATCATCTTTTAACGGGTTAACTTTAACCCCGTTGATAACAATATCATGTACTTTTGCATTAAGCCCGGCGGGGAAATATAACTCAATATTTTGCTGAAGTGTTTTATCCGTATCAAAAACAAATCGCTTTGACTCAAAAAGTCCCTTGGGGTCATTCTGATAAATTAACATATTTGAAGAACTCCAAATTTTGATAACATTTCGAGATTGCATCAAGGCGGTTATATTGAACCTGTCCGCCTTGATGACTACCGTTCGCATGAATTACATGACGATCAACACAGACACCGACATGGGACGGCTCGCCGTTGAGGTACCCCACAAAAACGCAGTGATTTACTGGCTCATCTATCTGTATCCATTTGCCGCTATTTATCTGTCCTTGCGTTCCTCGCTGTATATCTGTTTGATAATTTTGATAGCCGACCACGTCGGGAAGTAACACATCAAGCACATGCTTGTAATACATAATAACCAGCCCCCAGCAGTCCATAGCATCCCAACTACAAGCCCGGTCAACCCACTTAATCCCAATCGTTTTACTAATAAACTCATCAATACTCATACTCTTGCAAGCCCCTTGTATTCTTCTATTGTGTAAATTGTGGAAATGTTTAGTGACATAGGGTTGTAATCTGTGGCTTTTATTTGAACAGTGGTTTTACTCAATCGAATGCCGTCAGGCGCAACATATAAAGTCCAGCTTTTGGTTGGCGTATTCATATCTAATTCTGTGAATTCCATTAGGCGCATTGTGATGCTTTCATTCCACCCAAAAGCTGAGATGATTTGGGTGTATTGCTTAAATATGTCGCCGATATGAATTCGGGGGAATTGCAGGGTCGCGGTTGGTATTAGGTCAGCCTCTTGATTGGGCTTTTCAAGTTTGCCCGCAGCGGGGATATACTCCTCTCCGTTAAATATCATTGACGTGTATTGGTTTAGAACAAGTCGGATAGGTTCGGCAAATCTAGAGTGTTCAAAAACAATAACATCGAACTGTTCGCTGGGGTCTTTTGTGTTCCAAAATTCCCTCTGTTTATCTGATATAGGCACCGTTAAACCTCCGCTAGTTGTTCGTTAATAATTATGTCTAGAAAACGTATAGCGTCATCGTCCATGTATTCGGGGAACTGGTACGACCCATCAGGCCAGTAGTCAGGGGCTTTGTAGCTTGGGATTAATAGCTGCGCGGTATACTGCCAGTGCAAAGTGTTCGGTCTTGTTGTATCTAGCAGCGAGTCAGGAAGAAACCGACAGCGTAAAGTCTGCATTCCCCACTCGGTCATCAGTGGAATATCGAATGGCTCAAGCCCTTTTTTTAATTGACTATTAAACCAACCAAGGAAAATAGCTGCTTTATGACGAGGGAATCTGAAAGTTACTGACCTTATTGCTGGTGGGTCGATCGCTGTTTTTTTTACATATACAGCGCCGCTTCTGGCGTCGGTCGCTGTAAAACTTGCCTGCTGTTGTCTTGAATAAGAGCTGAGCAGTACAGTTTCTAAATTAAGCGGGTAGTCATTCATTTACACCTCAATTTTTAGTCAATAAAAAACCCGCCGAAGCGGGTTGAGTTTTAAATTTGGGCAACAAAAACCCGCACTAGGCGGGCTTTTTTTAAATGGCTTATGAGGCAGAATTTATTGACTTTTCATCTATGCTTATTTTTACATTGCCTTTGCATTCAACTACAAACCTGAGATTTTCTTTAGTCCCAATATTGATAGGATCAATATTTGAATCTATTACATATCCACACCTCCCAGCATCAACCACAGCCTTAGCCGCCAAAAATCTGAGAGAGTTAACTTTTGGAAAATTATTGCCAAGTAGCTGGCTTAAATCTTTAAAATCATCAGGCTTATACTGATTTGATGTGACAAATGTATCAATAAGTCTAATATAGGGGTCTTTTAACTCTTGCCCTTTATCTAATATTGAAGTCTCAACCCATCCACTATATCCTTTGGTTTTATACTCCCCTAAAGCTTCAACATAAGAATATTGTTCAAAAGTGCATTTTTCTATAACGGGGATTTCATAGCTAATAGTTCGATATTGAGTTTCTCCATAAATATCGGACATATGTTGATCAATGATTTTTTCAAATATTTCATTATTTTTATTATATAAAAAATGACCACTTCCCATAATGTTATATATTTTACCTGTCATTGTTGCCCCTTCACATTCTGCTGTTACATTTGATTTGTTCTTATTACATCCGAATAAAAACAAACCCAGAAAACAAACTAATAATAATCTTTTCATGCTATCACCTGGTAAAATAAAGTAGTAGCATGATACTCATTTTAATATAAAAATTAAAGTCTTGGCTTGATATTTGTAGTGTCTTTGAGGGCGCTATAAACAGCACCACTTCTCTCTCGAATATCGCCAGCTATTGATTTCTTAGTTTGACTTACAATAATATCAATTCGTTTCTGTTCATCATCGACATTAACATCTGTTGATGATGAATCACCACCGATGATGTTAATACTCCAATTGATAGATGGCTCTTGCGAGGAAGTGCCTAAATCCTTATTACTGATAACCTTGCCAGACTCACCAGGAATCATGTATTGACGCCCGCCAGACATCAGTATTTCAGGTTTATTTCCTTCCCCCACCCGATACATCGAGGTTGCACCGACAGAGCCGCCATGCTCTCGACCGCCGCCGTAACTTAATGATGATATACTAGAAGCAATTTGCGCCCCTTGTGCAGCGGCTTGAGCAATAAATCCAAAATTAGTTGGCCAAGGTGCTGCCGAGGCATTAGATATCGCCATTTGCAGATTCAATGCTGCGTTCGCAATTGCAAAACCCTTGCTTATCGCAAACATAGCTTTATAAGCTGCTCCCTGTTCGCTTGAAAAAGTTTTAGTTATATCGGCTAGTCCACCAAATAAATCACTAGATGATGATAAAATTGCTTGAGTGCTGGCGAACCTAGCCGCAACCTCGTCATCTTCTAATTTTTTACGCTTCTTAGCGCCTTCCTCAATAACTGCGCTATAAGCATCTTGATATAGCTGCTCATTTGCAAGACCTGTGTCATACCATTTATTTAACTCATCAAGCTTGGCTTGCTGTTCAATTGCGATTTTTTGTGATTCAGATAAATTATTGTTTACTTGATCTTGCGCAAATGATTTACCAGATTTCGCAAGCTGCAGTTTTTCGTACTGCTGAGTTAATGCAACTATTTGCGCTATTTCACTAGCATTTCCCCCGGATGACTTAGAATCTTGTAACGCTTTAAGCGCCTTCGCGTCCTCAATTGCCCCCTTAACCTCCAATCTTGCAACAGCTATACTGTCCTTAAGTTCTTTTATTTTGGATGAAGCAGTATTTGTTTTAACCGCGCCAGATTTGTTTACATCATAAAGTTGAGATAAAGCTTCTATCAATGGATGAACTTGCTCAGGCACTCCTTCAATATTATCTTTGAACAACTGCCCAGTCTGAACCGCTTTAAATAACGCGGCTTGATATTCACTCGCCTCATCGCCAAGAGTTGAAAGCACCGCTTGATAAACATAAGCTTCTTTTGTTAACCCTTTTTGTTTTAACTCTGCAATTTCAGTTTCTTGCGCTAATCCGACAACCTTTTTAGTGATATTATCTATAGTCGGTTTGCCAAGTTGATTATTTAACTCGCCTGTTGATTCAACTAATTTGTTGGTTGATGAAACCGCTTTATTGTTAAGCTCTTCAAGCGTTTTGGTTAATAGAACTTTATTTCCTTGTAACTTCTCCTGTTTGGCTAATTCACCTAAATATACCTCTTCTGCTTTTTGCAACCCTTCTTCAGATGTAAATCTGCTTCCACTGGCAAATCTACGCTGATAAGCTTCATAACCATCCTTAACGTTTTGAAGTAAAAAAGCTTGATTTTCAATCTGCTTATTAAGATCGGTCATTTCAACTTTTAATTTTGCGATTTCAGCTTTTTTCTGAATTTCAGTTAAACCATCAAATTTCGCTGTTAAGGCACCGATAGAATCACCAAGCTCCAGTGATTTCTGCCTAGCAGCATCAGCACTGGAAGCCCAAGACATTAAAGCACCAACGGCAATTAAAATAACGCCAGCAGGACCACCAAGCATATTCATCGCGCCTTTTAATACATTAGTACTCAAAGCTGTCGCTTTCATGGCCGCAGATAACCGAGCCTGAGCTGCCGTTTCTTTATCGACTAAGGCTGCTCTTTGTGCATCAATTACGTTTAACTGCTTAGTAATTCCGGCTAATTGAAGTTTTGATGTTGTAACAGCTTTTAAAGCCACTAATTCTTGTCTTCTAGCTGTTAATTCTCTACCTCTAATTTCTAAGGCTCCCAGCTCTTCTGTAGCAAGCTGTTTTGTTGTAGCAGCTTGCCTTATATCCGCTCTTACCTTATCAACGCTCTGTTTAGTTGCGGCAGCTAATGACGTAATATATTTACCAGCATAAATTGCAGCAAGAACACCGACTCCAGTTGCAAGAATATCTACATGTTCAGAGACTAAAACTAACGAATCAACTAGCAACTTAGTTGCCCCAGTCGTATTGTTCAGTTCACCAAGATACTGTTTTAGATTATTAGTAACACGCGTGATTCCATCATTTACCGTGTTACGCATATTATCCGCTAATGCGGCCGTATCTCCTTGAGCCTTGATCATTGCTTGAGAGAAATCTTGCATTGATAGCTTGCCATCAGCGGCTAGCTTTCTAACCTCTGCTTCAGTTAAATTTAATTGAGTTCCGAGCGTTTTTAGTACGCTTGGCATAGCATTAAATACAGCCATAGCATCATCACCAGCAAGCTTGCCCTTCATCTGCGCTCTGGTTAATCCGTTAATGGCGGATTGAGCAGACAATGCATTTGTCTTATTGATGGTCATCAAGTTAGAAAGCGTGTCAATGTAATCTAGCGTTTCCTTTGAGCTATACCCAAGCTCTTTCATTGAGTTTGATAAGCGGATGTATAACTCTGCTGATTCTTCGATAGTTCGGCCATTGCGGTTAGACGTTGCTAGAAGCTGATCCATGATGCTTTTAGTTTGCGCTGCCGTTGCACCAGTATTCCCGATTCTGTCCTCTAATTCGTTCCAGCTTTGCGCATAAGCAATAACAGTGCTTGATACTAACGCAGCACTAACAGCTTTCGCGATAGTAGTTAATTTACCCATAGAGTTGCCAGCACCTACGGCTGACTTATCTAGTTTATCCAGACCTTTTGACGCTTTCTCACCGTTATCGCTTAACTTGTTGAGTTCTTCTCTGACTTTGGTACTATTTTCAAGTAAGTTTTTCGTGTCGAGTGATACCTCGTATACAATGCTGCCGTCTGAGTATGTAGCCATTTTTATGAACCTTACTTTCGTTTATCTTTTTCTAGCCGCGCTTTACGTCGTTTTTCGTAAGCATCCATAACTTCGTCGTACTCCTCAGCCGTAAACCCGTCGTTATCCGGGTACTTCATCGCCATCATGTTGATGTATTCAGTCATTGTTAGCTTTTTGGCTTCAGCAAGGGATAGTGCGAGATGGATGCGGGCGTTGGTGATGTATTGATTGATATCAAATGATGATTTGTATTGTTTGCTGGCATTGCGTTGTGACACTCTTACTTTTGCGTGACCGCTTACGCCGTATTTCAATAAAACGGCCGCAATATTTATCAAAGTGTCGATAGGTAGTTTTAGCGATGATATATCGTCATCAGAGCAGCAGGAAATAACGCGCATAGCCGCTTCCCGCTGTGCTTTTACTGTTGACTTAATTCGTTTAATAACTTGCTTATTCATACTTCTACGAAACGATCGCCAAACTTGAGCATGAGAATCATCAATCAGGGTAGAATAGACTTTTATAACCTCATCACCGTCACCAATTTTTGATATGTTCTCAAATGACGGTACCAGCTTAAACGTCTTCAATTTTTCGCTAAAAAGACCTTTCACCTTTTGCTTAATGCAGATTTCGCCTATGTCTACCCTAACCATTATTTATTCCTCTGTATTGCCGCCGTTTCCACCGCCTGAGCCACCGGTCTCGCCTTCTACTAATTCAATTTGAACTGTGTCACCAGCTGCAACCTTGAACTCAGCCGAACAAGTGTAAAGGTCGTTAGTGCCACCGCTTGAGCTAAAGCTTGTGATAACCATATAAGCCGTGAGTAAACTGCCACCCTGATCGAAACGAACCCAAAAAGTAGGCTGCCGTCTTGCTGATAGTTCATCTAAAATATATTTAAATGTTTTATGAAACCCGGCCTCTTTGTCAGCGTCTTTTTTACGGACTTCGCCATCAAATGAGATAGTTAAATCCGCATTGGTAACAATGTTCTCTGTATATGCTCCGGTATCGTCAGCATCACTGGTAACTGTGTTTAAGCTTAAGTCGAGACCTTTCGATGTCCCAGCCATAAATCGGAGCCAGTCTTTTTCGGCGGGATTAGTATCAGGGCAGCCGCGCGCCACCTCCAAAACAACAGCACCACCAAATAGCTTTTCATTTGAAACTGCGCATTGCGCCATACTTTTCTCCTAATAAAAAAAGGCCGCAATTAAGAGGCCTATGAGGGTTTTCTTTATAATAAAAAACCGCTTTTCAGCGGCTTGTAATTGTTTATGTTCCGTGTTTTATTGCTAGTAGCAACCTGTAAACCAGCCTGTTATCTGTCAATGATGTTGGTGAGGGGATACCTCCGACAATCTGCACACTGCCAAGGGTTTCATCAAACTGATTTTTTTTAATGTACTCCGTGACTTTATCGACTAAATCATCAATTAGCTGTGCGTTATTATTCGGCGCTATAAAGTTAACCAGCACTAGATACTCATTTCCCAGTGATGCGCTAAGCGTTGACCCGCCGTTTGGGCTAAACACAACATAAATCTTATTGTTGCCGTCATCGTCCCAACGCAAATACTGAATCACCAAGCTATTAAGTAACCCTGATTTATCTAGATAATCACGTACAAGTTTGTACATTTTCAAAGCGCCATCTCCTTTTTAATAACTTGAATACGAAGATCAGCCGTATCATCAAACCCCTTTTTCAAAAACTCTTTTTCAGCTGTGGCGCGTCTAAAGTTCATTTTTATTTTAGGATCGTTAACGTAGGCCGCATAGCTGGCTGTATATCCGACCCTACCAGTAATTCGAGAGCCTTTGATAACCATCTCTCGAAATTGACTGTTGATTAATGTCGAGGTGTCAATCGGCGTATAAATAGAGGCTTGAGCGGCACCAATCAGCATGGAGGCTTGAATAGCTCTTGCTGCTTTGCGTCCTTGCACATCATCGATAATCTTATTCAACTGATTAACGCTTGCTCTTACCCCTTTAACCTTAATTCCCATATTAAACCGTCGTTATTAACGTATAATCATCTGCTATTTGCTCAAATACGTCAGCATCGCGAAGAACGTGCACGATTTCAGCCGCCCCAGCTTCTTGTGGATTTGTGACTGCGGATTCACCCAATAGAATATAATCACCCTTTTTGGCTTTATCGTATTCAGTCCAGAAGGTATCTTTTAATACAAACTCTCGACCAACACCTGATAATCCCTGTGTTAACTTTGCATCATTTCCGTAAGTGCACATGATGATTTCTGGTGGCATGAATATTTTTTTGCTGTACTCATCTTTGCCGCTATAACGCCAAATCGTCGCCTTCGCAGTGTAGGACCAATTAGCCAATGATGACATATTACCCCCTAAACACTTTAAACTGCCCCAAAGCGCCAGAGCTGATTGGTAGTGCGCTAGTGCATTCGTGCGTATCAAGCTTATTTATCAGTGAAAGTAAGTTATCCCGGCAGTCATCAAAGTATTTATATGACCTAGAAGCGCCTGAAGGGGCCGATTCAGATGAGACCTTTCGAATATCAGAGGATGAAAGCATTAACATAACAGCGTATAACTTAATTAGGTTTTGCGTCGCCTCATCATAACCAGCAGCATTCATGCAATCATCAATCTTGCTGACTATCGCGATCAAAGACACTAGAATAAAATCAGGTGCAACATAGCCCATTAATGCTAAGCTTTTTTTTACATCGTCAAGAGTCATGAATAACCTCAAAAAAAGGGGATTTCTCCCCTGTTTAATTAGCCTTGAGCGCTAACATCTTTACCGACTGTTACCAGAACGCCTGCGGTATCTTTGACACTGGTTGTAATTCTTTTCCAGTTCGCTGCCGCTAATAACTGGGCATCGGTTGGAGACTTGATTGTATTGCTTGACCATTGATAGCCTTTAACGCCGATCGTGAAATCATACTCACCTTGCATTAACGCTTTGAGATTTTCACGGCCTAATACATCCTGAGCTTTCATAATAAGCGGGGTTGTTTGAACTACCGCAGCACCAACGGTTAAGCCAAGCATATGCTGTTTGTTATCATCAGAAAGCGCAGGGATATCTGAAACAACAAAGCGACGGCCCAAGCCATCAGACATAATTGAAACATTGCCGATTTGGAATAATCGGTTAGCATTTTCTAATGTGCTATCAATTAAGTCATTGTAAGTTGCGCCATCCATCAGCCAAGTTTGAATTTTTGAATAAGCATCACCGAACGATTTAACACCTTGGTTTAATAGTCGTAAGCTTGGTTTAACGCCTTCAGCAGATAAAGACTCTGTGATTAGCGTTGACTCAGTTGAAATTGCCGTTTTTAGAATACCGCCAGCGGTATTTAAGTAATCTTGAATCATGGCCTCAGCAGCCTGAGCCGCAACAACAGCCGATGCCTCGCTTGTCTGCTTACCTAAACGTTTTAACATTGTCGGGGTTACACTAACAGGACCAATTCGCCCATCAATTTTGACCATGCGGTCTAAAATCTGGCTCAGCTCAATTGCGTTCACTGCTTTATCTGCATAAGCGTTTCGGCGCTGGGATAGTCCACCAATCAACTGCCACATGGTGCTCTCAATGTAGTCACCGATATGATCTTCACCGCCCATAATAAGCGCACCGCCTGATGCAGCATTAAACTTCTGTACTTCTTGAGCCACGAGTTCAGTTGCGGCGGTTGATACTTGTTGCTGAAAAATATATAAAGACATTATTTTTTATCCTTGTTGTTCAATGATTTGTTTAGCCCGGTCAGCTAATGACCCAGCATTGTTGTTCACAACAGCGCCGCTATTATGAGGTTGACCCGCTGCCCCACCAGAGCCGCTAGCCTTTGATTGAATAATGACTGGAGCAAATAACGCGTTACCTTGAAACTCTTTACTTAAGTCCTCAAGCGTAAGCGCACTAGCTCGCCCTTCACCGTCAAGTACTCTGGTTTTACCATCCTCGACGGTTAATCGTGATTTAATGTGAGGCAACAAAATACCTGCGCTGTCACCCGCCAAAGCTGTTGCAATGCGCTGGGCTTCGTTATCAACTAACAATGTATGCAGCCGGTTATCTCGACCTTGAACCTCAGCCAGCAACTCTTTTTCACGTTGCGCCAATTTGTCCTGCCAACTTTTCTCGATTGCTTCAATATTGCCTTGTTTACGGGCTTGTTCTTCCTGCGCTCGCTTAGTCTCTTCCTCAAGCGCAACACGTTTCGACTGCTCCGCTTTTTTCTCACCGAGCAGCTCCTCGACTTTACGCTGCAATCCGGTTACATCAGGGATTCCTTCAACAGCAAGCATGTACTGACCGTCTTTAGCCTCATAAAGGGCTTTGACTGACTCGTCTAAACCGTTGAATTCATCGTTAGTTAATTTAAGTTTTAGCATTTGTTAACCTCTGGTTAATGTGTTTAAGCCTCTGGCTTAAGTTAAAAAAATAGCCCCATAAAGGAGCTTAATTAATTCCTGCATTTTCAAATGCGTCAGGGATTATTTTCTTGAGTTCTTCAAGCGTTAACGGCTTGAAATTCTTATTAAGTTGAAGCCTTGCGAATCTATCTGCATCAATGCCGCCATCCCGGAATAATTTCCCGCGAGTTGGGCCAAGAATAAAATCTTGCCTTTTTGCAGATTGATTACTGAGCCACTGATAATAATTTGGGTCCTTGTGGCGCGAAGGTGATTCCAAGCCTGTCTGATCTTGATACTTTTTAGCTAATATCGGAATTCTACGGCTACGGCAATGCGGATGTAATGGCGGACGCGGCCCATCTCCAACTTTAAACCGCTGTCCATCGAGTGAGCGGCAAACTGCTGATGTTTGATTATCGAGTATTGATGAAAATTCCTCGTAGTCGATAAGGTCTGAATTAAGCATAAAGAAATCATCAACTGCGACGCTGTAAGCGTGCTGTAACGAGGTGCTAGCGACTGCATTATAGTTATTAATAAAACTATCTTTTAACCCTGCAATTTCCAGCCCTAAATCAGCAAATGAGCCGCCTCGTGAGTAGATAACTATTGCGGCGTTCTGCACTTTTTGAAGGGTCAGCACTTTGAAACTTGCTATAAATGCAAATGTCCCAAGTGGACCATTCCAGTTACTAAGCCCTAGCGGGGTGTTTGCAATGGCTGAACCTACCCTATCAGCATCAGCGGCTTTAACGCGATCATTCAAAAGCGACTTAAAGCCTTTATACTCAATATCGCTAAATACTTGCCCGGTAGATACCACCTCATCAAACAAGTTGCTGACGGTCTCATCTAATAGCGGCGTTAATGCCTCGCTAATAGCTTTATTAACCGCTACTAATTGTTTTTTTGTTGAGATAATGCCCTCAAAATCCACCAGAGCGACCAAGGCGCTTTGTTTTATCTGCCTAGCCAGCTTTTCTGATAACTGTTTTTGCTGAGCCTTTAGTCTCTCAAGCAGCGACTGACTAAATATTGCGTTATCTGTCAGAAAGTCCATAAACTAAACCGTTAAATTTTGATTGCTGATTTCAAGCTCTTCAATGATCGTTTCCGGGTCATCGTTTTGCGGTACGAGTCCGACGCGTTGCTGGTATCGAATGAAATCAATCAGGCGCATCTTACCACCTTGAACAGCAGCCATTAGCGCAGTAATTGCTTGAGAATCAAGATTAACAATGTCGTAGCGTTTATTTAGCTCGACAGAACCCTCGCCGCCGCCCTCAAACTGCTGAGCGAACAAAAGCGCTTTGTTTATTGCGTGTTCAACATTACCAGCGCACAAAGATAAAATAGAGTTATCTGTCTGCGCCTCATCACCTGCTTGAGTAGCCGTCCGCGCTGATGAATTTCGCTCAACCAATTTCGCGCCAAGTTTTGCGAGTTGCTCCTCTTTGCGCTCCAGTGCTTTGATAACGAGGTTTCTGTCCTCGGGCTGCACATATTTAAGGTCGCCACCAGCTGGCAGTGTCACCCCATCACGCGAACCCACCACGAAACCCTTTTTAAGAAATCTATCAGCCCAATCCGCAGTTAAGCCTGTTATCGCAACCATAGGACAGCCAACAATATGCGCAGCCTCAGCGATATCAGCTTCTAGTTGATAATGTTTGATGTTCGTATAAGCAATATCAGACAGTGGCGGATTATCTGGCGTGTGGTCATTGTTACTGGCCCCAATCCATGCCCAAGGTAATTCATTTAAAGGCTTGCCTTTCGAATCGTTCAGAGGTATAAATCCAGTGACAGTTACGCCACTTTGAGTCATTTCCCAGTGACGAGCATGAGCCACACCGCCAACCACTCTTAGCTCAATCCATTTTGTAACCATGTCAATTTTAAAATCGTCGGTTTCGGCTGGCTCTTCGTACTTAAGCACTACAAGTGTTGTCTTGCCTTTCGTCACTCTCCAGTTGATAATTTGTTTAGCGTTGAAAAGGCGAAGTACAGTGCGACCCTTCGTTAATGTTGTTTGCTCTCCGCCACCAGTATAATCAGTGAATATCCCTGCGCGCCCTCTGCGTAACGCCTGCGACAAGCAATCACGTGCGAATTGTTCTAAAGGCTGGCCCTCTCCGTCCGCATCGTTGGTTAAGATGCTCAATGCGCCTTTCAACTCAATTTTTGGTGGCTTATTAAAAGCTATCCCAATAAGTCCTGATAGCGTTCGCCCGGTTGCATTAATGAATGAAGCTCTAAATAAATACTTGTTATAGCGTTCTTCATCATGAGAGCCTTCTGCCTCGTTTGGCCGTGGAAGGTAAGCTTCTTTTTTTCGTTTGATTTCACGCTCACCAGCTACACAATCATCTATCATCTGCCATTCTTTGATAAACTTGTTGTAAGCGGGATGTTTAAAATCAACATCTTGATTGTTCATTGTTTTGTCACCATTTGAATTTAAGATCGGTAGCGTGTTTTATTTGCTGATTAGCAACCGCAAAATAGCGGAAAGCGTCAGCGCAGTGAGAGGTATGATCATGGAGTGGCTTATCTCTCCAGCATCCGTTTTTATCGTCCCAAGCCTTACGATAAGCTTCTAACAGGGCGACGCCTTCTTTACAGTTGTCATCATCAAATACACAAAGCGGGAGGATTTCACGGGCCAGCTCTATACCGTTATCGACGCTTAGTTTAGGTACAACAGTAAAACTTACCGAATAAATAGCACCGTCGATTTCATAGCCTTCATAAGCTAACTGCTTCCGGCTTTTACCATCTCCGGCAAATTCGCGATTATCGATATCATGGGGGGCGTAATGCTCGGCATACTCATACCCTTTATCTTTTAGCACTTTTAAATAATGCCTTAAGCCTTCCCCGTTATTCTCATAGTAGTCAATAATGTGCAGCTCATTACCCACATGGCGAACAAACCAGATAGCAGTTGAATCGCCAACCCCCAAGTCCCAATAAGTGCTGACAGGCAAGTGACTATTATCAGGCAGTGAACAAATGCGCCCCCGAGAATAAAGGTCTCGGAATTGTTTAGCGTAATATGCACCCTCGATTGTCTGAGCGAATGCTTCAGCCGGGATAGATGGATATTCCCGTTTCATATCATCGCCGAGCGTTTTTTCTTTAGCGTGATACCAAACTTTTTGCTGGTTAGTTAACTTAATGCCGTGTTTGTGCTCAAGTTCATCAAAATAGTCAACTAGACGCGCTGGCAGTTTTATGTGATCGTTTAGCGCGTAAAGTGGATTTTCCCACCAAGCAAAAAAGAAGAATTTCCAATCTAAACTAGATAAATGACGCTGTTGTAATAGATCCTTTTCCGCAGCCGTGCAATAATCATAAAAGTACCCAGTCCGGCCCTCTGCGGTGCTCTCAATAGTAATAAAGCAATCAGTCGCGACCGCCTCAAAAGCACCCGTCACGATTTCCCGAGCTTTATCCGGGAACTTGGCGCATATCTTGCCGAACTCTGAAATGTGTAGATATTTAAGCGTCCCACCTCGAAACGAGGTATTAACATACATCGAGCCGCCGTTATTAAAAACCAATTCCCGGGCTGCATCATTTTTAGCGGGGTTTGCTAGACGAATAAAACTAGGTAAGTGATCGTAAGCGTATTTAACTTTTTCTCTAAATAGCCGCTTTGCATCTTCCAGATTATGAGCAATCAATGCGCACTTTGCAGACTCAAACAGTGCCGCATCTAACTGAATAATACATACTTCAGTCGTAAACCCTAATTGACGAGCTTTTAAAATGAGGTTTCTTGTATGCATCCCCTCGAAATACTCAAGCTGTTCAGGGGTCATCTTGAATTTAGTCTTTTTACCCGCTTTATTGGTGATGTAGTAAAGATTATTTAACCGCCAGAATCTATTTTTAAGCTGCTCTTTTAGCTCGCCTAACTGTTTAATCGATTCTGTCATTTAATTAGCCTCTGCGGATATCTCCCTCATAAGCTCGGCCATTTCATCAACTAAAGTAACCGAGGTTTCTGTTTTTTCTTTAAATGCTTGCACATCTACGTGCTTGCCGAGAAGTTCAAGATTTTTGACCTTGTCCGGCCACTTGATTTTTTTCATAATGACATCTGTGTCACCGCTACCAAGAATCGCAATATCTAACCCCGATAATGTAGTACGCCAAACTTTCGGCCATTTTCTTATTGGTAGCAAATCACCGGAATCGCTTAGAATGTCGATTACGTCCATTTGATCGATTTCAGTTAGGCGCCTTAATACATAATCAGCATCAATCTGATTGCGCTTATTACGATTTTTTTTGAGTGATTGGATATGCGCTTGAACTGAAGTTTTCTGAAGTAACTGATACCCCATTTGCTCAGCTGTCTTTTCACTATACCCAGCTCTTATTGCTGCCTGTGTCGCGTTTAAGTCAATTAAGTACTCACGACAAAACAGCTCCTGTTTGTCTGTGAGCTTTGCCATATCTAATTCCTTACTTAGTCGGTAAATATTTATACTTGTAGTTTGTTGCAATGATAGTGACTGATGCGAATAAGCAGCCAAATATGAAACCAATAAAAATTGACATAATGCTTTCCTTTAGACGTAAAAAAACCGCAATTAAGCGGCTTATGAATTGTTATGCAGGTTTATTTATACTCACCCGCGTAAATTTAATACTTTATGCAATTAAGGTGATTATTTATTACTATAAACCGTCCCATCCTTCATTCATTGGTTAATTTTCCGTATTGCTTTTAACTTACTGTTACATTGCTCAATAACATTGAGTAGCTGTTCGTTGTAAATAATAGAATCACCCCATGTCATATTTTTAGGAGCTAAATTAGGAAGGCATGGAGCAGTTAAATTACTCGGTATTTTCAGAGAGACGTATTTTATTTGAGTGTTCGCGCAGCTTGTTAGAAACATCAGAAGGAATAACAGAACTAGCGCATGTGTCATCTTTGAGTGCATTTTGTAGTAACTCCTGTAGCTCTATTGACTGATTTTCTAAGTTAGCTTTTTCACGCTCTTGTTGTGCTACCAACTCATTAGTATCATTAATACTTTTATACAAATGCTCTATTTCGCTTGATAGCTCATTGATTTGTTGTTGCGCGTGCTTCTTGTGTTGATACTGCTCATAGCCAAAGTAGACAGCAAATACTAAGCCTAGCGTAACGAGCGACAGCGGCATAAGTGATTTTAATTTATCTATCATACTAAACCAGCCAGATAAACAGTTTTAGAGCCTTGTTTCACCGCTGTAAGCACTTGATGGCGATCTTCAGTAGTGCTGTAACCAATATGCACCCATTGCTCAAACTCTAAAATCAACTTATCAAATAGTATTCCGCGCTCTAATAAACGTTTGCATATCTGCCGTGGAGTCCCAAACTTGGGGCACGTAAAATCAATTGCTAAGCCTTTTGTATGCGCACTAGTAGCACTACCGCCAACTTTATTATTTAATTCTTTGCACCGGAAGCCGGATGATATGATAATAGGGTTACCGTCCAATGCCTCTCTAACCTTTTCCATTTGCCCAGCAATAAAATATATATTTGTCATCAAATGCGCCGGTACTGAATTGTCTATATTAAACTTGCTTGCTGTTGCTGATTTTGTTAACTCTGAAAGCTTAAAATTCTCTGTCAGTTTCATTATTTCTTCCCTAAAAATCTTTCAAATACTCGTTCCAATGCTTTTGTTGTTAAATCCAACAGCCCGTTTATTAAGATATTCATTTTCTCTATACCCCAGAACCCAATAAAAAGCCCTACAAGCATAGGAATGTTGTCGCTTTCATAGCGGAAAAAAATCAATAGCAGCTCTTTCACGCCGAGCGCGAAAGGCAAGGCGATCAATGATAAAATTAAAGAGTTTAAAAGTTTCCCTCTTCTTCTATTTCCTGTTGCTATGTCTTCTCTAAGTGCCATCAAATACGATATAGCAAAAGCCATCAAGACACATACGTACATGCTCGCGTTGCTTTTTAGCCATGCCAAAAATGCAGCAAGTTCAGGAGTGTTGTTTTGTGGCATCTTAATAATCTTCATGATTAAACCTCTAACGAGGCAGTTATAAAAAAGGGGTTAACGCAGCTCTTTAGTTTAGATATTCTCTGTTTGTTTGCTGCGAACCCCTGTATTTTTGATATAAAAAAAGCCCCACTGATTAGTGAGGCTTGAAAATTGGGTAATAAAAAAGGCACGACTTAATCATGCCTCATATTGGGTTAAATGTTTGCAGACATTTAACATATCCGTCAAACCGACCACAACTATATAGGAGTAGGCGTTAGAAGTATAAATAACTAAATATTGCGTTATCTATATTAGCCTACTTTAATTAAAATATAAAGAGTTCGGCTTTAATTTTCTCTTTGGCTTCTTTTCAGTTTAACGCCTTGACTTCATGAAGAATTTCATCATCACCCGGTTCATGGTGAATATATGATCTACCTGCTTCTTTGCTTGACAATTTTTTTAACAAGTAGTATGTTTTCATGAATTTCACCCATAAAAAAAGCCCCGCTATTTGCGAGGCTTAAATTCTGAATGCGGAAAACAGCACGATAGGCATATTTTAATTCCGGAATTCCGGAAAGTCAACCATTTTGTCAACATTAAGCAGCGATATCATGAATTTTATCGTCAAGTTTAGCTAAAATGTAAAATTCTGCATTCTTCAATGCTTCATACAGTGCGTTAGTTCTCATCCCTGTCACTTTAGCTTGTCGGCTGCATGATATGCTATTAAGATAATTATTAACTAAAACTGAGTGAAGGAAAGGCTCAACCTGCTTTAATCTTAGAACAGCCTTATCCACCTGCTCGGCCTCCTCTTCTAATAACATAGAACGATAATCAGCATCTCTTTTAGCACCCTCAATCAAAGCAGTCTTAAAAGGATATTCGGTACCAATTCGCTTACTAACGCGCACATTTGCCCAAGCTGTTAAAATTTCCTTAATATCTCTCATTATTCACTCTTCCTTTTGATATCTTTGATTTTTTGACGGTAATCAGTTTTAATTTGCTTGATCTCTTCAATCGTGTACTTTTTAGCTTCATGATTACCCTCTAACCACTCAACCGCCTCGGTTCCTACTTTCTTAACTAAATTGATTCTGTACTCAACGATATTGCCTGATTTGTGGTTATTACACGCGCTACATTGCTTATGGACGTTAAGTTCGTTAAAACGAAGCTCTGGATGCGCTCCGACTGTTTTATAATGCCCAGCATGATATTGCCCCTGATGGTGACGCCCACAACTGATACAAGGCTTTTTTGCATCTCTCAATCGAATGTAAGCATTAAACTCTTTTTGTGCTTCTGCTAAGTGCTCAGAACGCGTTTTAACTTTATCTTTCGCTAGCTTATTAATTTCCCTGCTTACGCGCTCTTTAGTCTTATTAGTGGGTAGATTGTTATAAGCTATCGCACACTGCCAACAGCAAACTACTTGCCCGAATTTAGCTGGAACAAACGATTTACCACAATCTGGATTTTTACACTTTTTCGGCTTAGGTGGCTTTAAAGGCTTAATCATTAACACGCTCTCCATTCTTATAAAAGCTTCCGCATGATCCGCCAGTACGGCCACTCGATAAAACTATTGGTCTCATACATTTGTAGGTGTCACTTTTGCGGTTTAATTCACAAGCCCAACCACAAACCAGACATTTAAATTTACTTTCTAAGTGCTTAACTCTGCCCATCATGCCACCTGCTTATCTTTCAGTTTTTTGTACTCACTGTTAGCTGGTATCGTTAAAGTTAATCCCTTGCTGTGAGCGTCATATTCGATCTGATTTAAGTAAAAATGCATTTCCCCAGTGTCTAGCAGCTTAGTCGATTTGATTTTTACAATCTGGCCAAGCACGTTTTTTTCTTTCTCCGGGCAAAACATTTTTTTATAAAACTCGTGTACATCTTCGGGGCTGATTTCTTCTGTACTATGCTTGTTTGCTTGCTGCGCTATCTCAGTGCACCACATCCAGTTAAGCGAGTTCTGATCTACGGTCCTTTTATCCTTCCAGACTTTAATGACTATCCGGTACCGCTTGCCGCTTAATACTAGTTCTGTAAGTTTTTGAAATATGCTTTTAATGTTCGATTCGTGAAGACATAGATCATCCATCACAATTACCCTTTGCCAATTCAGCACCTGCCAGCCAAACGTCAAACAAATTGATGCTTGTAAAATGTTCATTATTTCTTAATTTAGAAAACCACTCGTTAAACTTAACGCGCTCTTGCTCTATCTGTTCAGTGCTTAATTTAGTCATCTTGCTGCTCCTTTTGCTGATGATTTAATTCCTCAATTTTTTGCTTTTCTGCTTCAATATCCATTCTTGCACTCCTAATCCTTCCTAACTCGCTATCAAGCATGTAATAGTAAGGAACTATGTTTCTACCAATAAGAATTGCTATTCCTGCGGTTAGAAAGAGAACTGAAAAAATCATAAAACAAATGCCACACCACCAAATTATTGAATCAATCATCTGACTTTCTCCTTAGCTCATTTAAAATCCGTTTTACTTCTTTCTCATCACTGCGCTTACTAAGTTCTGCAATGATTTCATTCCGTGTCGCCTTACCTGTTTTAAGCCGCTTTAGTGCACCGTAAGCATATAAATATTGCTGCTCTTTCTCGGTGTCTTGGCTTGCTAATGAGCAGTGGTTAAAAGTCATCTTCATCGTCTTTGTACCGTTTTTTCTTAGTTGCTTCTTTGACTTTTTCTTGTGAGATTCTTGCTGCGTTCTGGTCGGCTTCGAATATTTGTCCATGCTTCATGTTTACAAATACCGAGCCAGTTTTGCCGTGACGATTTAAACGTAACAATATTTCTGTTAGAGACTGATCAGCCTGTTCGTTGTAGACGCCATCGCGGTATAAACCGAACCAGTAGTCACAATCTTGCTCGATTTGGCCAGTGTCGCGGCTGTCACTCGGGTAAGGTCTTTTATCTGGTCTTGATTCAATTTGGCGGTTTAATTGGGTAAGCAGAACAACCACGCAAGAAAGCTCTTTGGCTAGCGCCTTTAGCCCTTTGGTAATGATCCCGTAAGCTAAGTCATTACGCTCTGCCTTCTCTGGCTTCATCAGCGTAAGATAATCGACGAAAATCATGCCTAGCTGACCTTTTTCACGTTTTAATCGTCTACACTCTGAAACGATATGACTTAACGAAATTGATGGCGTATCATCGATAAATACATTTCCGCTTCTGATTATTTCACCAACGCAGTTCATTGCGATATTGAAGTTAGTCTCTTGTTTCTCAGCATCATAAAAAACGTCTCCGCTCACACCTGAAACCTGCGTTATCATGCGCTCAAATAGCTGATCAGATGGCATTTCCAAACTGAATATAACGGCAGGTTTTCCTTCTTTCATTGCGCAATTTAAAGACATTTGCACCAGGAAAGCTGTTTTACCCATTTTAGGGCGGGCGCCGATAACAAACAGAGACCCTTTAACTACACCTTTCGGGGCTAGCATCTCATCAAAAGCCTTGATCCCAACGGTAAGCCCTCTTGCTTTATCAGGATTTGTGTAACGCTGCTCAACCTCTGCAAGCCATTTGTCACTAATAGCATCTAAATCAATCAGCCCTCTTTGCTTGTCACTCTTGCAGGTCTCATCAAGCGATGTGAATAACCGTTGAACTTCAGATAACTTTTCATGAGTTTCTAGGCCGTTCTTTGAAGTGATCAGCTCCTGACATTCACTGAGTGTTTTTAGTGCCGCTCTTTCAAGATATTTATTTTTGATTGTTTCTGAATATGCTTTAACATTAAGCACCGTCGGAACTTTGCAAAGATCAGCTAGATAGCTAAAGCCACCAGCATCATTGAGTAAGCCTTTTCCGGTTAACTCAGCATCTAGAGTGACTAAATCGATCGGCTTTTGGTTTGTGTTCATTGAAGCCAGCACATTAAAAATTACTTGTCTGTGACGGCCATAAAACATGTCAGCATGTAATTCATTGAAAACGTTCTGACAACGTTCTGAGCGAGAATCTAAGATAATTGAACCGATCACAGCCTCTTCAGCTGAAACATCACAAGGATATTGTTTAATCATTCTGTAAACTCCGCTTTGCTTATAGTTCCCTCGCGTACTGCAATCACAGTTGATTCACGAATAACAAAATCAAACCCTGCTATCCAGCTCGTTTTATTGTCGCCAAAGTAAAACGATTTGGCTCTTGAGCTGAATGCGTTAAAATAACTGATTGCTGAGTCAATAGAGTTTTTAGCAAGATGTTTAGTCATGAATGATTTAATCGCTCTCTTGCGCTTATCAGAAATACTTTTAACATTCGGCAGTCTGTCGCCTAGAATCTCGTTGTAAGCATCAGCGACAGCTTGATAATCGATTGATACTTTTTTACCGCTTCGGTCATCGCCAGATGACATAGTGTTTTTATTGTTCTCTAATGTCTTGTTATTAATGTCTTGTTCATGTTTCGCGGTGTTAGTCTCGGATGGTATCGCGGGTAATGTCGCGCCTTCATGCTCTGAACCTTTGTTGTTACTACCTTCGTTGTTAGCGGGCAATGTCGCGGAGATAGTCGCGGTAGGTGTCGCGGTCGCGACATTCTGATATTTGCTATAATTTAGGATGGTAATAACCGTTCCAAACCGAGTACCATCAATGGTTATCATGTTTTTAGATTTAAAGAATTTCAAAATTCGATTAACAGCATCAGTCGATAATGACTTCCCGTCTCTATCTTTTAGTTTTGATGCTAAATCGCTAACTCTAATAACCAGTTGTCCCGCTTCCAAGTTCCATTCTTGATTATTGAAATTAACCGTCACAGGCCTAAATGCAGCCTGACCAACCAAGCGAACAAAGCAGGCTAATTTAAAAGCATCAACAGCCCAATCAGCCTCTAAAAGACTTCTGTATATATCGAAGTGGCCCTGTCTTGAGTTATTCATCTTGTTATCTCTATAATCAGAAAAATTGACTATCTTTTTTGCTGCTGACATGTTGCCCCCTTAGCCTCTTCCAAGCTCTTTCTTAAGCCTTTAGCCGATTCCTCGGTGTAAATCGCTCTTATTTGTTACATTGTCCATGTGTTTAACTCCTTACTAGTTATTCACTACGCCACTAACGCCAATTAGTGGCTTTTTTGTTTTATTAACGTATATCTAAAATGCACCCGCCCAGTTTTCGGGTTAACAAATCGAGTTTTACTCTTCTCGTAACCAAATTCGTTCTCTGCTTGACGTAATCGAGCACTTATCGAAGTTTCTTGATCATGCACGTTGAACTCTTCATGAATGAATGATTGAATTTCGTTTAGCGTGTACATGCCACGGCTAGCGATTGAAACAACTCTATAAAGCTGACTGTTTGGTGTGATTTGTCTTAATGTCATAAACACCTCTTACCACTCAAAATCAGGACAAAGTTCTTGTTTTGTTACCTTGCCCCTAGTTAATCGTTCAATCTCAGCTGCGCGTTCTGGAGGGACTCCATTGTCAACCCATTTAGATACCGCCCAGCTTGTAATCCCGAAATGTCGAGCTAGTTTGGCTGGACCGCCTCGTCCATTTTTATCGCCTAACAAAATAAATACTTTTTTGATTGCTGCCATTGTTATATTATCCTTTTTCACAACTATGAGTAGAATAAAAGCAACTATAACACAACTTAAAATAGAATTGAAATATAATTTTTGACATATAAAATCTACTCAATGTAGATAAGGGAATAAACTAATAATGAGTAATAAAGAAAAAGATATGTTTCCTCAAAGACTTAAAGCGGTTATGAGTGAAAAACGAGTAACCATTAAAGCCTTGAGTGATTACACAAAGTTAAGTTATGAAATGATAAGAAGGTACACACTTGGGCAAGCTATACCCCGCTCGGATAATTTAGAAAATATTGCAAAATTCTTGGGGGTGTCTCAAAGTTGGTTGCAATATGGTATTGACGAAAATGGCGATCGCTCAACTTCACCAAGCAACGAAACACAGAATAATAAAGATTCTTTTATAGTAGAAGTGCTTAACTTCACGGCCAGTGCTGGTAATGGTTATTTAAACTCAGATGTTAAAGAAGTAATAAAATTAATTGAGTATGACCAGGAGGAAGCAAAACTACTATTTAATGGCCTGATGTCTTCTCACTTAAAAGTTATCAATCTGAAAGGCGATAGTATGCAAGGCACATTTGAATGCGGTGATGCTATATATATTGACGTATCAGTTAGATCTTTTGAAGGGGATGGTATTTATGTATTCACCTTTGGCCGAGGATTGTATGTTAAGAGATTGCAATTAATAAAAGATCGACTTCATGTGATATCTGACAATAAGACTTACAAAGACTGGGATATCACAGAAGCTGAAATAGACCAGCTTTATATACATGGCAAAGTAATGCTAAGTCAATCAATGCGCATAAGAAAACACGGGTAACTGTGTTTTTTTAGTTAAAGAAATAGTCTAAATAAGTAGGGAAACGGAATGAATAATGATTTAATTAAAATAGGTCGAATAATCAGTGATCCTGAGTATATTGGAGATGGAATAAATTGTGCATTTAAGTGTATTGCCTATTGCGATAAAGAAGAATACTCAGTTATAGCTAAATACTTATCTGACGTTGAGATTCTTAAAGAAATTATTTGTTCTGTCCTTGGTAGAACTATTAATTTACCTATACCAGAACCTATATTACTATTAGATAAAGATAATAAATTTTGTTTTGGATCTATCGATGTTGGATACCCAAATTTATTCCACTGTCTTAATACAGAAGACCCATTTTACATAGAATTTCATTCAGTCATTAAAAATTGGAGTGACCTAGAAAGCGCCACTTTTTTTGATGAATTTATTATTAATCCTGATAGGCACTCTGGAAATTTACTATATAACGGTAAAGATATAACAATGATTGATCACGGGTTTTCCATGCAATTAAATGTAGTGACCCCAGACTATAATAAAGAGTGGAATAATATTTTATTTAATCATTTATTATGTAACTTTGCTGATAGTTCATGTAATCACGCTATAGATACAAGTAAGCTAACAAATTATCTAAATATGTGGTGTGAAACAATATGTGAAGATAATTTCATAGATAAAATTGATAAAAAAATACCTGTTGATTCAAATTTAAAAAATGAGTTACTATCTTTCTTAAAAGACAGAAGTTATTTTATTCAAGATATTATTAATAATAAGATTAACCCAACACAGATGGATTTTGTTAATGTTTAGCGACATAGAGCTATTAAAATTAATACCAACACCACCAACATATAAGGCGGTGTGGGCTCCTATCTATTTTGAACCAATAGCGGGATCTGGAGAAAAATTTACAATAGCGGTTGCAGCTATTGCTGAGTCTGGCGAATATAAAGTTAAACAATCAATTAGACAACATGTAGTTAAGGCTATGTATGGTAACAAATCTGATCAGTTCACTAGTTTAATTGATTTAATTATTTCTAGCTTATCAGCCCACTTAGATAAAACTAAACAATTTAATAACTGGATAGCACCCATACAGGGGGTTAGTTTAGGTAATATAAAAAATACGGCATCAACAGATATGTTAGGGGTTTTACGGCAGGCAGTGATGTTAACAGCAAGCTTATCATCTCTAGATTTCTATTCTAATGATGATGAAATAGAACAATACTCATCTGATAATACATGGTCTAAACAAGTTAAAGATCTTGTTGTAAATAATCATCCATCTTTAGATATTTATTTTAATAAAAGCTTTAAAGTTGTATCAGAGGCTAGAGCAGCTAAAATTTTCTTTTTAAGTGAAAGAACAGCAATAAATACTGAACGACTGCGCCCAAGTAATATAGCCATCGACTTGGATAGAAACAAAGCGAGATTATTAGATCTTTTTGCTGTTCACGACTATGATTATTTTTTCAAGAGAAACACTCATGAGCTCATTGTTTACAGACCTTTAGAAGATGATCCGACATTTAGCAAACAACAGATGAAGCGATTAAAAGATGCTCTGTTAACTCTTGAAGAGGTGGGAGATAAACACTCAATCATAGTTACACCAGTCAGCACCCCACAGCAAGCATTAAAAAGAATTGAAAGAGCAGAATTCAATTTTGCAGCTTAAATATTATTTCTTGATACCAACCCACTTCGGTGGTTTTTTTACACCTATACCCTTCTAATTATCAAAACCCACATCTTTAGTACCTGTACTCAAAGTCATTTCAGATATTTATTGCTCAAAAAATAATCAATCAAACAATTTAAAATTCATTTAAAAACAACTACATAACGACTTTAAGTAGAATTAATTACAACTTAATTGCAACTTTTAGTAGACTTATTTTCTATTTAAAGTAGAATTAACTCATCGAAGCAAAACACGCTTCACCCCGAAAAGGGTCGCTCTTTAAAAATTTGGAAAGTCGGATTTAGTTTAAAAGACGGAAAGTCCCGAGCAGATAAATCTGCATGCACTTATCAGGCAGAAGTACTGATAACTGACATCAAAGGCAAACTAACGAAACTATGAACTAAGGCGCAAAAACTCAAGCTCTAGAGACAACTGAGCATTCAAATCAAAGCATCTTCATTGAGGGTGCTTGAGTTTGAAAAATGAAGTCACCTCTTACCCTTTAACTGGGCTTTTTATGGAGTAATCAAGATGAGCTTAGAAATGTTACAGCGACATTATGACAACGCAGTAGAAAACTTCAGAGTACAAGACGGAATTGAAGCAATAGCAAATCAGCTAGATGAAAAACTCTGTGCTACTGATATTGAAGAGTTCATCAAATCGGCGATAGGTAGTGACGCTGTAGTGTCTCCGACAGCATATAAGCACTTATCTGCTTTACTTGATGCAATCATCACTGATACAGCAAACAAAAGATTTTATGAAGTGTAGTAAAGACTCTTGCCAGTGAAATTAAAGCTGGCCTTTTTAAAGGATGAATATATGAAAAAGTATAAATTAACTGATGAATGTAAAGAAGTTGATGGAGTTAAAGTTTACAGAATTGAAGCTTTAAAAGATTTTGGCAATGTTCTGACTGGAGATTTGGGCGGTTTCATCGAAAAAGAAAGCAATCTAAGTCAAGCGGGTCATGCTTGGGTCAGTGGTAGGGCTCGGGTCAGTGGTAGTGCTCGGGTCAGTGGTAGTGCTTGGGTCGATGGTCATGCTTGTGTCAGTGGTAGCGCTTGGGTCGGTGGTAGTGCTCGGGTCGATGGTGGCGCTCAGGTCAGTGGTGATGCTTGTGTCAGTGGTAGTGCTTGTGTCAGTGGTAGTGCTCGGGTCGATGGTCATGCTCAGGTCAGTGGTGGCGCTCAGGTCAGTGGTGGCGCTCAGGTCAGTGGTGATGCTTGGGTCAGTGGTAGTGCTTGTGTCAGTGGTAGTGCTCGGGTCAGTGGTAGTGCTCGGGTCAGAGGTAGTGCTCGGGTCGATGGTCATGCTTGTGTCAGTGGTAGCGCTTGGGTCGGTGGTAGTGCTCGGGTCGATGGTCATGCTCAGGTCAGTGGTGGCGCTCAGGTCAGTGGTGATGCTTGTGTCAGTGGTAGTGCTCTAATCAACGATCTTGACGATTATATAACTATATCGCCTATTGGCAGTGAAGGTGGCGTCCTCACCGCTTTCAAAGACAAAAATAAATCAATAACCGTGACGCGAGGTTGTTTTTTAGGCTCTATCGCTGAGTTCGCTGAAGCAGTCAAGACAACTCACAAAAACAACAAGCACGCACAATTATACAATTTAGCAATTGAAATGATTAAAGCTAGATTAGCTATCGGTGAATGATTACTTGTAATAAATCTTTATGAAAAAAGACAAGGAGGTCTATATGCAATTAGATCAATGGTGTGCATCACATTATAAATGCTTAAATTGCCCGTTTCGTGATAAAAAATGCAAGAAACTGGCTCACGAAAATACTACTCAATTTAGCTTAAGAATGGAGGCTGCGGTCAATGAATACAATCGACAAAGATTACATGGACTGTAACGTGCGGGCAATAGATAGATTTAACCCACATTATAAATTAACCAGGGCGGAGAAAATAACCGCCCTTTTTTGTGCCTTCATAATTATGACAGGCTTTTTTTATTTGTATTTAACTGTTGCGACTAGCTGAGGTGATTATGGAGTCCTTCGAGAAGAAAGTATGGAAAACATTATCTGCTATTAATGTTAATGAAAAAGTAGAAAAGAAAAACGGGCTAACCTATCTATCATGGGCATGGGCATGGGGCGTTCTGATGGAGAACTTCCCTCAATCCGTTTATGTAGTAAATGAGAGTCAAACCCAGCCCGACGGCTCAACAATGGTTAGTGTCACCTTAACCGTAAAAGAAAATGACAATGAAGCAAGCCGTTACATGTGGCTGCCGGTCATGGACTACAAAAACCAAGCCATTAAATCACCCAACACAGTAGATATTAATAAAGCAGTAATGCGCTGTCTAACCAAGGCTATATCAATGTTTGGATTAGGTTTTTACATCTATGCTGGTGAGGATTTGCCGGAGGAAGAAAAGCAGGCTCAAAAAGCAAATAATGATGAGCAAAGCCAAAAACGCACTTCATTAATTAAATCAGTTGAAGAATCAGCAAAAAAAGGCACTCAAGCAATGGGCGAGCTTTGGAAATCGTTATCAACTGAAGATGTAAAATTAATCGGAGAGCAGGAAAAGCAACGTATTTACGTGATAGCTAAGGCGGTTGACAATGCAGCAGCGCACTGATGACTGGTTCGCTGCTCGTCTAGGTAAAGTAACCGCCAGCAAGATTAGCGATCTAATGGCTAAAACTAAAAGCGGTTACTCAGCCTCTCGCCAAAACTATATGGCTAAACTAATTTGTGAACGGCTGACAGGAGAAAAAGAAGAGACGTTTACTAATGCAGCAATGCAGCGCGGTACTGATTTAGAACCAATCGCAAGAGAGATTTATATTCTTAATCAATTTGACGCCAAAGTTAAAGAAGTCGGCTTTATCCCCCATCCTAAAATAGAAAACTCAGGCGCCAGCCCGGACGGACTTGTAAACGATGATGGACTAATCGAAATCAAATGCCCGAACACGTGGACACATTTAGAGTTCAGAAAGACTTTAAAGCCTAAGCGTGAATATATCTTACAGATGCAGTGGCAAATGATGTGTACAGGTCGAAAATGGTGCGATTTTGTTAGTTACGATGATCGGCTACCCGATGACTTAAGCTATAAGTGTGTCCGAATTCAATATGATAAAAAACTTGCTAAAGAAATAGAAGCCGAGGTAATCAAGTTCTTAAATGAACTAGATGCTGAAATAGAATTGATACGGGCGCAATAAGCGCCTTTTTTAATGGGTGATATATGAAAGCACAAGACCTTAGACTTAAGATTAAAGAAGCTGTAGATAATGAATGGCTCTTACCTGATCAGATAAGATGGTTGATTCTAAATAAGCTTGCCAAGCGGCAAAAAGAAGTGTTTACACAAATAGTTATTGATGAAGTAACGCGTTCAATTAACGAAGAACTTGACGCGGATTATGACGCCTTCAGAGGTTGGAAATAAACAGAATTAAGTGAGGTTTAGATGGCTAAGTTTAGAGGCACTTTTGTGCAAACTATCGAGAATGTCTATGAGTTTGAAATAGAAGCTAACAACAAAGAAGAGGCAACAGAGTTACTACTAGAAGATCCTTTTGAATACTTATCAAATGCAGATCGAGTTGATGAGGAAGAGTTGGGTGTTGGCGAGGTGACCTTTAAATGACTCAATTAAACTGATGCAAGTATCCAGATGAAAAACCGAAACACATGCGAATATGTTTATGTATTGATGTGAATGACAATATATTTACTGAATATTTCAGCTACGGAGCATTTTATAGTGACGTGGTTTTATGGGCTGAGATACCACTACCGGAGAATTGATTATGAAATATTTTAGCTATGACCCAAATGATGTTGGATTTGAACTTCATGAAACGAAGGAGCAAGCAATAGCTCGGGCAAATGAATGTATCCCATATTATCTTGATGATGGGTGGGATGGCGCAGTGGGAGGCGTCTGCTGGGGCGAAATAAAAGAAATAGCCCAAAAAACAGATGTTCGCCCAGACCCAACAGGTGAATTTGATTATCTTTGTAACTTCGAGCTACAAAAACCGGGACAAGAAGCGAAACCAGAGGATTGATTATGCGTAAATATCAATATGTCATTCACGGTAAAAAGTTCGATTATGTAACAAAAATCAATTTAAATTTAAATTATAAATGGGAACGGAACAATTTAGTTGAGTTAATAGCAGAAGATTTCTATAACAGGCATAAAGGATGGCAGGAGCTATATCCAACTGAACTTGTGCTTATGCATAAAAATATCAAGATCGGAACATTTAGGATTGAGCGTAGATATTCCGCCGTGTTTTCAACACAACAAATTGAATAACTGAGGTAAAAATGTCAATTAATACACTATCAGCCAGCGGTAATGTTGGCAAAGACTGCGAATTACGTTACACAAATAACAATACACCTGTTGCAGAGTTCCACCTTCCAGTTAAACAAGGGTATGGAGAGCATCAAAAAACAGCATGGTTAAAATGTGTCATGTGGGGTAAAGCAGCTGAATCATTCGCGCCTAACATTAAAAAAGGTGATTTACTTTCGGTTAGTGGTGAGTTCTATGTTGAGGAATACGAAAAGGATGGAGTTAAACGAGTTACTCCGTGCTTAAGAGTAAATCAAATTCAACCGAGTAAAAAGCTAGAGCAACAGCAACAAGCAAACCGCCTTGCTTCACCGCCACCAGAGCCACCAACCGACTTTGATGATTACCCGATCCCCTTCTAGAGCAATTAAGTGAAATAAATTTAGCGATATTGACATTAATTTTATCAAGTTGTATAGTTGGGTCTGGTGCTGAAACCACCTCAACTAGCGGAACACCGCAACCGACATTAGCGGTATTTTTATATCTCGATTTTATGATCGGGTGGCGTGCATAATACAATACCGAAAGGGAATATTGCAGGCTGTCTAGTTGCAGGTTTCAAGCACCCGATCGCCCTACTGAAACTAGGGTTACATAAATCAACTAGAGGTATAAAATTATGTCAATTCATAATCGCATTTCACTTGATTCAATCAATAATATCGACGCATCCCTAGCTAAAGCCATCGCAATAATCCGATTACTATCAAATGACGGTCATAATCTTGATATTGGTTTTCAATGCAATCATTCTGTTGTCATGGATGCTATTTGGGATGTTAGCGATCAGCTTGATAATATTAAAAATGAGTTGAGAGGTAAATAATTATGAGTGGTTTAATTAATTTACAAAATAAAGAACTAACTATGTCCAGCCGTGAGATTGCGGAAGTAACGGACAAGTTACATAAAAATGTATTAGCTGATATCAAAAATATGTTTGATGCGCTTAATATTCAATCGGCTGACTTTTCAGCCAATTACAAAGATGTAAAAGGCAGAACGTATCAGGAGTATTTACTACCTAAAAAATACATTGAGTGTTTGTTAACTGGTTACAGCATTCCTCTACGAATGAGAGTAATTGATCGGTTGCACGAGTTAGAAGATAAAGAGCAAATCATTGTTCCGAAAAGTCTACCTGAAGCCTTACGATTGGCAGCGGAGCTTGCGGAAGAAAAAGAACTATTAAAAATTGAAGTTAATGAGTTAAAGCCAAAAGCTGAATTCCACGATTTAGCCATTGATACTCATGGCGCATTGTCAGTAAGTCAAGCAGCTAAATCATTAGGAACAGGTAGAAATAGACTGTTTGACTTTTTGCGTGAAATTGGCTGGGTTAGAAGAGATAACGAACCCTATCAAGAAAAAATAACTCAAGGATTACTAAATGTGAAACTTAGCAATTGGGAGCATCCTGAGCTTGGTATACAAAGAACAGTAACCACATTAATTACAGGAAAAGGATTGGTTAAGCTCTCACAAATGCTTAATTAAAAAATAGATACTCAACTCAAAAAGTTTCAAATCAACAAAGGGCTATATGCCCTTTTTCATCAACCGCCTAGTGCGGTTTTTTAATGCCTAATTGGTGAAAATATGATTGTAAACACAGATAACTTACTATGTATCACAATATCGAACTTATCTCGACTCGACCCGATAAGAGTAATTATACAGAATTATGAGCCGGGGCAAGGCAGTATAACTATTACTGAATCAGCTCGGGCATGGTGTGCCGCTTGGTCTCATATGTCAGATCGTAGCGTTGAGCAATTCTTTTATGACTGTGATGCAGAATATTTAATTGCTAATCTCACTCATTATGAGGAGCACTTAATAGTATCCGAAAAGCTTTTTAAAAGCAGGATTGAAGCAATCAAAAAAGCATTCCTAGAGCTTGGAATTGTAACCCCTTAATGACCTACCCTTCCCCTAATCCCAACCCGCGCTACTCGGTGCGGATTACTATTGTCTGGAAATAAATATGGATATTACCGTTAACAGTTATTTTTGCGGCGCTGGCTTGATGGACTTAGGTCTATCTAAAGCAGGTATCACAATCAATCAAGCGTTTGAGTTAGATAAAGACGCTTGCAAAACATATAGAGCCAATTTCGGTGACCACATTAAAGAATGTGATTTGACGAGTGAGTTAGTCCTGGAGCAAGAGAGCTGTCACGGCATGGTATTTACATATCCGTGCACAAAATACAGCACAGCCGCAAATCTTAATGGAACCAGAACTGGTGATGAATTGTTTCTTCATGCTTTAAGACATTTAGCAATTGCTCGACCTGAATTTTATATCGTTGAGAATGTCCCCGGGATGAGAGCCTTTCCAATTGTCATAGAAGCCATGACCAAAATGCCGGACTACTACATACAAGTATTTTGCCCTGTTCAATCTGAATTATGGTTACCTCAACGGCGAGATCGATTAATTATCATTGGCACAAAGCGTCAATTTAGCATTAGACCTCCGTCAAATACTAAACCAGTGCTTTTATCTGAAATTCTGGAAGAAAACCCGCAAGTGAATATCTCCCAATCTGTTTACGCGCGGCTAGATGGCAAATACAGAGATAAGCCCATTATCTCAGACCCCGAACGTGGAGATATAGCGCCTACTTGTGTGGCTCATTACTCTAAAGATAAAGGTACTCGTCTGGTAGTAGATAAAAAATTCCCTCGGGGAGTTCGCCCGTATTCAGTGCGAGAGTACGCAAGACTACAAGGCGTTGATGATAGCTTTATTTTTCCTGTTTCTGACAATGCTGCGTATCGTCAAATTGGAAACGGCGTCTCTGTGCCAGTCGGTCAATGGATTGGGTCAGAAATGATTAGATACATGAATAAGAATACGATTAATTAAGGAATGCATATGACCACTCACAACCTAAAAATTTTACACGAATACTTCCAACCCGTCATTGAGGGTAAAAAGAAAGCCGAGGCTATGTGATGCAGCAAGTCAAGGCTGGTTAAAACTAAAACAATTTTAATGAACATTACAAGTTAAATAAAATCAAGCATTTAACAGTGAAATAATAGGGTTTAATGAACAGTGGGTACTTGGGTGATTAAATGAATGATATTAAACGATATAAACTTGTAGCAACAGAAAGCAGTAGAAATGTTATCGAGTGTGACGACGGGAATTGGGTGCGTTACTCTAATATCGAACAATTTGAGAGCAGAATCAAACAAGCGCGGATTGAAGCGCTTAAATCACTATTGCCCCACACTAAAAAAATATTCCAAGGGTCATGCGAAGTCGTGACCGTTCGTGATATTGAATTGAAAATTAAGGAGCTGACCGATGACAAATAAGTATAGCAAATTAAGTGATTACGAAATTAATGTCTTAATTATTGATACTAAAGAGCCGAACAATCGTTATCACTTTAATAATTATCCCGATCAATCAACAGCGTGTTACTGGACGGGAGATGGAAGCAATGGTCCAGATTATGCTGATTTTTGCTATAGCTATCAAGATGCTTTCCGGTTGATGATTGATAACAAAATCAATTTAATTAAAGGAAAAAATGCGTGGTTTGCTGAGGATGGCGAAAGGTTAAGCGCTGTTAATGTAAATCCATGTCGAGCAATTGCTGAGTGTTTTTTATTAATCAAAGATACTGAAAAGACAGATGATCATCAATTAAAGCCATGTCCGTTCTGCGGCGGTGAACCTAACGTAAATAGAATCGAGCCACACCAACATGAACACGCTACTTTTATGCCGGATTGTTCCGAATCATACACAATAGAATGTTTTACATGTGAAGTTGGGATGATTTCTGATAGTTGGGATGATGTAGAAAAAAGATGGAATAAACGGAGTAAAGACAATGGCTGATATTATCGATGCAGCAAACGATACTGTGCAAATTAGTATAGAGTCTGCGTTAAAAAATAGAATCCCGGGAAAAACAATATGTTATAAAGTATGTCGCAATTGTGACGAGCCAACACCAGACGGGCTAGCATTCTGTGATTCTGATTGCCGTGATGACTTTGAAAAAAGAAACAAGTGAGCTTGATATGCATCAATATTTAAAAGCAGAGGAAGCCGCGGCATATTGTCGTATGCATTCTGTGACACTGAAATATAAAGCAAGAAAAAAACAAATCAAGGGATATAAGCCGGGAAAGGAGTGGTTATTCCTGAAATCTGATCTTGATTATTATATGCAGCAAGGAGAAAATGCGCCTCGGCAAGAGGTGCTTCAACGTGACAATAAGGAGTTTTCTAAATGTCAAAAAAGAAACCTATCAGCATCAGTTTACGCGGTAGCATCTGGCAATACTCGTTCTCACTCCCGGACGGTTCCGGCAGAATACGCCAAAGCTCTCGGACTACAAACAAAGAACAAGCTTTAGAATTAGCGGCACGAGAGTATGACCGATACTGGCGAGAGAGAAAGTTAGGAGATAGACCGGATTATAGCTGGCTTGAAGCTGTATTTACATGGCTTGATGAAAAGCCTGAACGAAAAGAAAAAGTACAATATCATTTAAAATGGCTTAATCCATATTTGCATGATAAAAAATTAAGTGAAATAAACAAAGATTTAATAAACTATTTGAAGGAGGAAAAAAGGAAAGAAGGCGTTAAAAATCGTACAATTAATGCGATTTTGCAGCAAATACGCGTTGTTTTACGGTGCGCTTATGACAATGATATGATTGATAAAGTTCCTTCAATTAAGCTGCTGCCAGAACCTTCAGTTAGGCAAGTCATATTATCAGAAGCTCAAGAGCAAAAGCTAATAAGTGAACTTCCATCACACTTAGTCCCAATTGTCCTTTTTGCACTAGCAACAGGATTAAGAATGTCAAATGTAACTGGGCTGCATTGGGATCGAGTTGATTTAGAGAAGCGTCATGCGTGGGTTAACATTGGTGATGGAAAAGTAAAATCACGCGGCATTGGTGTTCCGCTAAATAGTCTCGCTATTGCTGTTCTTGAAAGCCAGAAAGGCAAACACCCAGTCAATGTATTTACTTACAAAAGTAAACCCATAAAAAACGGCGCATCAAAAGCTTGGAGAGCAGCGAGAAAACGGGCTGGGTTGGAACATATTACTTTCCATGACTTGCGCCACGTTTGGGCATCAAGACACGCAATGAATGGGACATCCGCATTTGCTTTGCAAGATTTGGGAGCTTGGAGTAAGGCGGACACGGTAAGACGATACGCACATTTATCATCAGCTCACCTTCTGGCGCAGTCTGAAAACTCAGTGAGCACTGACACAAATCTGACACAATCATTTCTACACTAGTGAAAACTTGGGGAAGTTATTTTTAAGTGTTTGAAATTAAATAAGATTTGGTGGAGCTAAGCGGGATCGAACCGCTGACCTCTTGCATGCCATGCAAGCGCTCTCCCAACTGAGCTATAGCCCCACTTGATGTTGGAAGGAAATCAAGCGCAATAATATGAAACTGTATTGCGCCTGTCAATCATTTTAAAGCAGATATTGGCAGAATGATAGGTTACTGCTGATTAAGTAACCAATCTGCTTAATTTTAACGCGTGATAGGATCCTGATCGGCGCCTTCCACTTCCACTTTCTGCTTGATAAAGTGCTCTCGGCTCGCGCCCAATTTCAGTGACATATAAGCGGCCACATAAATCGATGAGATCGTACCAAGTAAAATACCAATGGCAAGCGTTTCCGAGAATCCTCGTAACATACTGCCGCCCCAGATATATAAACACATTACCACAACGAGGGTCGTCCCGGAGGTCATCAAGGTTCTGCTCAGTGTTTGCGTCAGTGAGATATTGACCACATCATACGGTGAAGCACGACGGATTTTTCTGAAATTTTCACGAATTCGGTCAAATACGACAATGGTATCATTGAGCGAATAACCAATGACCGATAGCAACGCAGCAATAATCGTTAGATCAATCTCGCGCTGGAATAACGAGAGATAGCCGACGGTGATAACTACGTCATGCGCCAGTGCCACAACAGCACCGGTACCGAAGCGCCACTCGAAGCGGAACCAGATATAGATAAGGATACACACCAGTGCAGCCAAAATCGCCAGAATACCATCCTGAGCGAGTTCAGCTCCAACGGTAGGTCCAACAAACTCAACCCGCTTGAGTGTGGCATTTTCATCAATTTTAGTATGCAGTAACTCTGAGAGTTTGGCACCTAGCTGTGCGCCTTCAGGACCACTCACCGGCGGCAGACGAATAATCACATCCTGACTACTACCGTAGTTTTGTACAACCGGATCATGATAACCTGCTTGTTGCAGGGTCAAGCGAATTTGATCAATATCAGCCGGTTTACTCAAGCTAATTTCAACTGATGTTCCGCCTGTAAAATCAAGTCCTAAATTAAAACCTTTTACAAATACCACAACAATTGATGCAACAACTAGCAGCATCGATAAGATAAAAGAGATTTTACCAAAACGCAGGAAATCAAATACGCGTCGGCCATGATTCAGCTGTTCAACGCTGATAACTGCAGGCTCAGCCTGAACCAGAGTTTCTGGTTTATTCGTCATCTTTATAACTCCCAAACAGATAATTTATTGATACGACGTTTGCCATAAATCAAATTGACTAACGCACGCGTACCAACAATTGAAGTAAACATAGATGTTAATACACCAATACCTAACGTAATCGCAAAGCCTTTAATCGAACCAGTACCAACCGCATACAGAATCGCAGCGGTGATTAAAGTAGTAATATTGGCATCAAAAATACTATTCCATGCTCCGGCATACCCTTCACTGATCGCTTGCTGAACGCTGCGACCATTGCGTAGCTCTTCTTTAATTCGCTCATTGATCAGTACGTTGGCATCAACGGCCATCCCAACGGTTAAGACGATACCGGCGATCCCCGGCATACTCAGCGTTGCGCCTGGCAGTAAAGACATGATACCGACAATCAGTACTAAGTTAGCCATTACCGCTAAACTCGCAAAAACACCAAACAGACGATACACAATCAACATAAAGACCACTGAAATCACCAGCCCCCAGAAACAGGACTCCAGACCTTTGATGATATTCTCTTGGCCCATGCTTGGCCCAACGGTACGCTCTTCAATAATTTGAATCGGCGCAATCAAGGCACCAGCACGTAATAAGATAGAGAGTTGACGTGCCTCTTCAGCCGTTGAGATACCGGAAATTTGAAAACGATCACTGAAAATATCCCGAATACGTGCAACATTAATCACTTCTTCTGATTTTTCCAGAATCGCGCGATTATTCTCATCTTTTTGACCGCTATCTTTGTATTCAACAAATACGGTGGCCATCAGCTTATCTTTGTTGTTTTGGGTAAAATTAAACATTGTTTTACCGCCAGCACTATCAAGACTAATATCAACCAGTGGTTCGCTATACTGTCCCAAACGTGAGTTAGCATCCACAATATGGTCACCGGTCAGAACGGTTCTTTTAAACATCAGCACTGGCGTACCATCGCGTTGATGTTTAATTTCAGAGCCATAAGGTGGTTTGACTTTGCCTGATAAGATCCCCACCATATCTAATGAAGGGGTCTCATTGACTTGTCTAAACTCTAACGTTGCCGTTGCACCTAAAATCTGTTTAGCTTGCGCGGTATCTTGAATACCCGGTAACTCAACCACGATACGATCAGCGCCTTGACGCTGCACAATCGGCTCAGCGACACCGAGTTGGTTCACACGATTACGAATAATGGCAGTATTTTGCTGAACAGCATCAGTTTTAGCTTGTTGTAATCTCGCTTCGCTAATACCCACCAACAGGGTGTTATCACTTTGTGGTTCAACCACAAAGTTTTGTAATTTTGCAAAATAAGTTAAGGCAATATTTCGTGAATTTAAATCATTAAAACGCACAATCAGTTTGTCATCACCCGATTTGGTAATTGAAGTATAGGTAATTTTATTTTCTTTGAAATCGGATTTTAAAATTTCAGAGGCTTGCTCTAATAATTTGTCTAGCGCTGTTGTCATATCCACTTCCATCAAGAAGTGTACACCACCTCGTAAATCGAGACCGAGCTTCATCGGTTCAGCACCAATAGCACTTAACCAAGCGGGCGTAGCCGGCGCTAAGTTAAAAGCGACGATATAATTTTCACCCAATGCACGCGTTAAGGCATCTTTTGCTCTTAATTGTTCATCACTACTGCTAACGCGGATTAAGATAGAGTTATTTTCAAGGGCGATGGAGCGACTATCAATCTGATTCTCTTCAAGTACATTTTTAACTAAATCTTGAGTTTGCACATCGACTGTAACACCTCGAGAACCGGAGATTTGAATAGCGGGATCTTCACCATAAATATTTGGAAGTGCATAAATAAGGCCGGCTAAAATAATGCCGACCAACATAATATACTTCCACAAAGGATAACGATTTAACACAATTATTTTCTCTTGTGGGGGTTAATGACTTAAACTAAATCAGTTTGTCAATTAAAGGGACTTGATGGTACCTTTAGGTAACACTGCCGTGATAAAGTCTCTTTTAATTACAACTTCGGTAGTATCATTTAATTCGAGTGATACATAACCATTTTCGTTTACTTTCGCAACACGGCCGATTAAACCACCATTTGTTAAAACTTCATCACCTTTAGCAATCGATGACATTAAATTACGCTGTGCTTTGGCACGTTTTTGTTGTGGACGTAAAACCATAAAATAGAAAAATAGACCAAATACCACTAGCATAATTGGGAAAAAATACGGATTAGTTTCAGTAGCGGCACCTGAATCTGCGAAAGCATTAGAAATAAAAAAACTCATTGCGATTCCTCTTTGAATTGAATGACTAAAAACGACACGATAATATACCAAGCTCTGGATTATAGCACAGCTAAGAAAACAATTTATAGTAATAAAACGCAATCGAATCAGGTTATTCAATATAAAAGAATAAAATAAAAACCGCGAGGAAAGAGATCAATAAGTCAATTTATTGATCTCTATATAGAGAAATTAAGGAATTAAGTAGCGCGCCGAGCTCACTAATATAAAGAGTGGCTGAGGATAGATACCACAAAATAGAATCAATAAGGCCGAAATAATCACAATAATATCATTGCGTTTCATCGCCCTGATATTCGGCGTTGCGGTTGTCTGCTGCTCGCTATCCGATAAAGAGATATCCGCTTTATCACTTCTTAAATAAAGATTGATAATCAAGCGCGTATAAATATACAAACCGAGCACACTACCAATTACAATCGCGGCAATTAACCACCAAAGCTGGGCTGTAATCCCTAATAACAGTAACGAGAATCGCCCAATAAAACCGATAGTGAGCGGCATTCCCGCCAATGAAAGTAAGCCTATTCCCATTGCCAGTGCCATGATCGGTTTACGCCAGAATAGTCCGCGTAAATCCATCACCATCTCTTTATCACGATTCTGCAGTGAGCTCGATTCCATACTGATCACCCCAAATACACAAATATTCGAGAGTATATAACCAATCAGGTAAACACCGATAGTTTCCAGCGCCAGTACTTGATACTGCACCGCAATCAAGGCGACAAATAGGTAGCCAAAGTTAGCAATCGAGGTATACGCAATTAAACGCTTGATATTTTCCTGCATTAACGCAAAGAAGTTACCCACTAAAATAGAGCAGAAAGCCATAATGATCAGAATTAACTGAATAGTTTGGTTGTTTACGATCGGTGCCAATAGGAACAGACGCGCGATTGCACAGAAGATAGCCATCTTACCGACGGTCGATAAAAATAGTGAGACCGCCGTTGGCGCACCTTGAAAGACATCTGGCAGCCATAACTGAAAAGGCACGAGTGAAAGCTTGAATCCGATACCTATTAACATTAAGCATACACCAGTTAATAGTAGCGAACTTAATTCTGGTTGGGTGGATAACTGGAAGCTGAGACCACTAAACGTTAATTCGCCGGTCGCCGCATAATAAAAGGCAATCCCCATCAGTAAAAATGCCATTGCAACCGCCGAGAGCACCATATATTTGATGACCGCTTCAATGGAATTCTTCTGTGAATATTGGAAACCAATTAAACCAATTAATGGCGTCGATAACAGTTCAACACCAATAAACAGTGAGATCAAATGACTAGAGTAAGCTAATATGACTCCACCCAAGGTAGAGAAGAGCATAATCAAATAAAACACACCTTGATTAGCAAAATTACACTTAAACCAGCTGTAGGCAAAAGAGGCCACAATAATACTAATCATTAAAATGAGTCCAGTATAGAGTAAGCCATATCCATCATAGGTAAATAGCGCCGTTACATAAGTGGCTTGCCATACTCGACCCGTCGCATTTTTAACTACGATATCAGTATTTAAATCATCATCTGAGAGTAACTCGACCGAATCAGCTGTGGGTTGTAAGTTTTGCGGTATTTCTGGCGCCGGAATAACCTCATTTGGATGAATAGGCTCAGGCACAGCTGCTGAGTGTTGAGGCTCGTCCGAGGTTGCCATCGGTGCGGCATCAGCCGAAGTTGAGACCTCCGGTGTAGTTGGTTGGGTTGATGCCGGTTCAGCGGTTGATGCAGTTTCTGCCGTAACTTCTGGCGTAGTAGCCACTTCAGCTGAACTTTGCAGTATACTGCCCACCTCGGCAGGTGTAGGTGCGGGCGTTTTATTGCTCTCAGTATTGTTGACAATCGCAGGTGCAGAAATGATTAAATGATTTTCCAGACCCGCCGACTGTTTCAAAGCACCACTGTGTAACTGATAACCCAGAATAACGGTACCAATGAGGGCTAAAAACAAGCTCCCCACAGCAAACAATGCGCATGTTTTCGTCGTCACTCTTAATAAGAGCAACATCAGCAACAAAATAATGATGGCAATACCAATAATAAGCATTGGCGCCAAATAATATAATTCAAATGATATTGCGTTCATCATAAACTAAGCCCCTTCCTTAATCATTATCATTTGACTACCTTCAAGATAATATTGAATTTTATTGATAATTGGATATGAGGTATCTAATATCATTTGTGGATAAACACCGATAGCCACTAAAATAAGCACTAACAACATCAGCATAGCGATATCCTGCTTGGCTAAAGCTTTATAAATAACTGAAATTTTCACCGTTTTTGAGGTAGTTAATCCATAAAAAATCGGCTGCATACGAATCAATAAAGCGATCGATACTAGCAGTAAACCAAAGGCGAACAGGACACTCATCATGGCATATTTGGTATAACTACCAAATAGTAGCATCAAATTGCCGACAAAATTGGCCGTACCCGGGATACCAAAAATGGCTAACACAAAAAAGACCGTAAACGCCGGTAAATAGTTAACCACCCCACGCAAACCAATAAATTGCTTAATATTACGGGTAAGGTAACGTTCAGTTAATAAGCCACTGACCATAAATAGACCGGTTATGGTTAGACTAATCGCAATTAATTGAATAATAATACCTTGATAGGTCAGTATATTACCCATATAAATCATCGCGGTTAAAAAGCTCATTAAGGCCACATGCACATAAGCAATGAGTTTCTTAATATCTGTTTGTGTAAAGGCTAACAGGGCAAAATAGAACAGTGAGCACAAAGCAATGCCCATCACGACTGGTGCAAAAGCTATCGATGCATTAGGGAACATCGGAATAACAAAACGCAGTAATCCATAAATAGCGGTATTGGTTAACAGACCACTAATCATCATTGAACCGGTTGTTGAGGACTCAATGTGTGCATCAATAAACCAACCGTGGAAAGGCAGTAATGGCATACGCACAATAAAAGCAAAAAAGAAACCGAGCATCAGTAAAAATTCGGCGCTTGACGAAATCGGCGTATTGGTCAAGACAAAATAGTCAAAGGTCCAATTTTTAGATAAGCTTAAATTCATCAAGGCTAAAGAGATAACCGAGATCAGCATTAACAAGCTGCTTAACTGGGTAAAAATCAGGAACTTGCTGGCCCCATTAAATCTCAGCTGAGCATTTGAATCGCGTCGCCCCCATAAAACAATTAAGAAATAGAGCGGTATCGCGATCATTTCCCAAAACAGGAAGAAGAGGAATAGATCAACGGCAATCAGTAAACCAATCACACCTGAGGCACACCAAAGCAGACAGAGATAATATAAACCAATATTGGCATGTTTCTCTTTCCCTGAATACACAATCACCATTAAGGTTAAAAAGACACTCAACAGCACCATGATAATGGATAATCCATCCAGCATTAAGTGAAAACGAATACCTAAAAACGGTATCCATTCGATGTTCAGATCTTTTTGCCAAACACTATTAGAATAAAAAGCCTGCAAACACTCATGCCAGTAACAAAGAATAATCATCAGTTCAATCACCATAGTGATTATAGCAATCCATTGTACGCCTGAGCAGAACCATCTCTCTTTCAACCATTGGATGAAAGAGTTCGTTTTAGTTAAATTAGCGGTTTGCTCATCAGTCAAGATAAGGTTATTCGATCTTCTGGCAAAAAAGATTGAAACTAACCAGCTAAGAATACCGCCTATCATCGGTAAAAATATCAGTAAAGATAACACTGCGAACAGCTTCCTTTATAATTGTTAATACGATTATGTTTGAACGACTATACAAACACCAACAATAATAGAATGAATAAAGCACCGGCGACAATAGAAGTAATGTACCAACGAAGATGGCCATTTTCTAATTTTGCAATGCGGATATTCATTTTACGAATAATTTGAGGAATCACGCTTAACCAAACATTAATCGGATCCTTTTGCACCATCTTTGCAGCAAACAGATAAGGGGCAACAAACAGAACATGATATATCCACTCGGTTCGCCATCCACTATACCATAGTTGGGTTAATGCTTTACCTAACGGACTACCGGCAATCTCAGTAATCTCATTATTTTTACCCGCATATAAGATATAAGTTGTCAAAATACCCAATATTGTCACGGCAGCTAAAAGTAGCTGGAAGGAAAACAGACCATCTTGGTTTAAAACAGATACCGGTAGAAAACCTTCGGTCGGTAGAGAGAACGAGTTGAACACACCTAATGACAGAATGACTAAAATAGATAACGGCACATAAATAGCCCGCGATACTTTGGTGGTCTTGGGTGATGTTTGTCGATGGCGATTATGAAACAGAATAAAAATCAGCCTAAAGACAAATAAGGTTGATAATAAAATACCAACCAATCCAATTGCACTAAAACCGAGGCGTCCTTTCATAAAGGTCGCCCATAAAATATCACCTTTGGTGTAGAAGCTCGCCGTTAACCATGGCACCACACTAAACGAAGCACCGGCCATCACAAAACAGAAGTAAATAAATGGATAAGCCCGGATCTTCGCGCCCATTTTCTGAATATTACGCTCACCATCACAAGCCTGAATCATGGAGGCGGAAGCTAAAAACAGTAAGGCACTAAACACAGTGTAGTTAATCAAATAGATTAAACCTTCGTTCCAGGCTTGTACTGAGATAGCTAAAAAGACATAACAGATCTGACTTAGACTGGCATAAGCAATAACACGTTTTATATCATTTTGCACCAGCGCCGAACAGGCAGAGAAAATCAACGTCAATGAAGCAACAATCCCAATAATCCAAAGCACATCGTTTGACATCACAAACAAGCCATTCAGACGCATCACTAAGTAAACGCCCGCTAACATTACCGACGCTGAGTGAATGAGGGTTAATGCAGGCATAGGTGCGGAGCTACTATCGGTTAACCAAATATGTAGCGGTAGCTGTGCTGATTTACCAATCGCCCCTAAAAATAACATCAGCGTAATCCAATAAATAATTTCAGAATCAATCGCCAAACGATCGGTGGCTAATGCGATAACGGCTTTGATATTTAAGGTATGTAGCTCGCCATAAATCAGAAATAGACCAATCAGTAAAAAGATATCGCCAATATGCATGACAATAAAAGTGCGCACGGCAGCATAGCTACTTTTCAGCTGTTTATGATGAAATCCAATCAATAAATAACTACACAGACTCACCCCTTCCCAACCAATTAACATCACAAACAGATTATCAGCCAGGATGAGGACCAGCATACTGGCAATCAATAAATTGCCGTAAGCAAAGAAGATATAGGATTCATTTTTACTCATGTAGCCGATGGCAAACAGGTAGACCAGAAAACCAATAAACGCAACAATCAGTAAAAAGGTTAATGATAAACCATCGAGTAATAAAGAAATAGCAATACTAAAATCGTTGACGGAAAACCAGCGCCATAAATAGCGAGTATAAACTAACATACTATCTGGCTGAATATTGTTATAAAAATCGATAGTAATAAAAACCGATAATAAGCAGACAAGACCAATCGCGCTAATACCAATAACCGCAAGATTTCCGCGATCTAACCGTCGCCCAATAAAAGCCAAAATCAGAAATGAAATTAACGGAATTAGAATAGTAAAATAGATTAAGTTCATCCTTTCATCTCACTCAACGAATCAATATTTAATGTTTTTCGGCGATGGTAAAACTGTAACAATAGCGCCAGTCCTACACAGGCTTCAGAAAGTGCCGCACTAATCGCTAGAATAGAGATAATCTGACCATCAAACTGTTGCCAATGATAACCTGCGGCAATTAACGCTAAAATCGCCCCGTTCATCATAATCATCAGACTCAGTAGAACAAATAACAAATTACGGCGGATCATCACACCCAATAGTCCAACCACAAACAGTGCTGTTGCCAGCATCAAACTATGCATTAAAGGGATCATTTATTATTTCTCATCCTCTTCGTTAATCGGTAACTCCTCGGTCTCACACGCCAAGCCATCCTCATCGGCTGAAATATCATGCGCAAAATGATAAGCAACCACTAAGCCACCTAAAATCAGTAACGCGGCTAATTCAATTACTAAAATATAAGGCCCGAGCAAAATATCACTCATAGAGAACAAGCTATCACTATTTTTTGTTGGACCGAGTGATTCATAGTCAGTACTCGCAATACTAAAAATAAGTGTCACAAATAAGACGAAGATTAAGATCAATGGACCTAACCATACTTTTGGTGTTAAGCTCTGTCTTTCTTGCTGTTTAAAGTGAGATGAATTCAGATCCAGAAAAGAGATCACGGAAATAAATAAAATACTCGCGGCGCCAATAAATAAAATCAACTCAAGTGCAGTTGAAAAATAAGCGCCAAGAGAGAGAAAAATAACCGCAGACGCCAGCAAGGAAATGATTAAATAAAGTAACGCGCTAAAAGAAGACTTGCTACTAATAACTTTGATGCTCGCTGATATAGCAATCAAGCCAGCAATATAAAATATTGAAACCATGAATTAATCCAACTCTATTTCTATGTTGATATTCTTATGCTTATTACGTTAAATGTCTAGATAAATGAGCACTATTTTAAACTATAATTAAAACGACTAACACTAAAATTAATATAAGATTTTATAATTTAATCTTATTTACTGAATATACTACATTAATATTTGAGATGATTTTCACGTTAAAGAGGCAGTCATGACTAAACAATATGTTGCAATGAGAAGTAATGTAAATATGCTCGGTACCCTACTAGGTAACGCAATCAAACGTGCAGTCGGTGAAGATGCATTTGATTTAATAGAAGAAATTAGAGTTCTTTCGAAAAAAGCGCAACAAGACGATAGTCAAGCTCATCAACAATTACTGCAAAAAATAAAAAACTTAACCAATGAAGAGTTACTGCCAGTCGCACGAGCGTTCAACCAGTTTCTCAATTTAGTCAATACCGCCGCAGAATATTATGGTATCTCACCGCATGGTGAAGCAGCCAGTAGCCCGCAAAAACTGACCTCATTGTTTGAAACTCTAAAAGAGATGGATTTAAGCGAACAAACACTTGATGAGGCCATCAAAGGTTTATCGATTGAACTGGTATTAACCGCGCATCCGACAGAAATTAATCGCCGCACCCTGATTAATACCTACACCTCAATTAATAACTGTTTAGCCGAGTTAGATCATAACGATCTGGCTGACTATGAAAATGATCGTATTATGCGCCGTTTACGCCAGCTAGTTTGTCAGGCTTGGTATACGGATGAGATTAGAAAACAGCGACCGACCCCGATTGATGAAGCTAAATGGGGCTTTTCTGTTATCGAGGATAGCCTTTGGGATGGCGTTCCACTGTTTCTGCGCGAATTTAATGATCAACTCGTCAACGCTTTTGATAAAGAGTTACCCGTTGAAGCAGTACCGGTTAAATTTACCTCTTGGATGGGTGGCGATAGAGATGGCAACCCAAATGTCACGGCAAAAGTGACTGCACGTGTCATGCTGCAAGCACGTCTTAAGGCCGTTGAGCTATTCCTAAAAGATATTCAGTTACTGATTAAAGAGATCTCAATGGCCACCTGTACACCTGAAGTGCTGGCCCTAATTGAAGATAAAGAGAGCCCAGAACCCTATCGCACGCTATTAAAATCATTACGAGCACGCTTAGTAAAAACACATGATTACCTCATCGCATTAATTAATGAAGAAAAAGTGATTAAACCTAAAGAAGTACTCTTGAATAATGAGGCGCTGTGGACACCACTCTATATTTGTTATAACTCATTGATAGCCTGCGGGATGTCGATTATTGCCCATGGCCCATTACTTGACACTTTAAGACGAGTACGAAGTTTTGGTTTACAGCTACTGAGTCTTGATATCAGACAAGATAGCTCGCTGCATACAGAAGCGTTAGATGCCTTAACCAAAGAGCTACAATTAGGCAGTTATCAAGATTGGAATGAGCAACAAAGACAAGCCTTTTTGCTTCAGGAGCTACAATCAAAACGTCCACTGTTACCTTTAGACTGGCAACCAGAACAAAGTGTTAAAGAGGTTTTTGATACCTGTAAAGTCATCGCTTTATCCGAGCAAGATGCGATTGCCAGTTATGTCATCTCAATGGCTAAAGCACCTTCCGATATATTAGCGGTTTATCTGTTACTGAAATCAGCAAATTGCCAGAAAAATATCCCGGTTGTCCCGCTATTTGAAACATTAGATGATTTAAATAATGCTAACGATATTATGAAGGCGTTACTCAGCATACCTTGGTATCGAGAGAAAATTGCCGGTAAACAGATGATCATGATCGGTTATTCCGATTCAGCTAAAGATGCCGGGACATTGGCCGCTTCTTGGGCACAGTATCGTTCACAAGAAGCCTTAGTCAATACCTTTGAAGCCGAAAATATTCATCTGACTTTATTTCATGGCCGAGGCGGTACTATCGGTCGTGGCGGCGCACCCGCACATGCAGCCTTACTTTCTCAGCCTCCAGGTTCACTTAAAGGTGGCTTACGGGTGACCGAACAAGGTGAAATGATCCGCTTTAAACTGGGCTTACCGGAAGTTGCTTTAAGTAGCTTAATGCTCTATGCATCCGCTATTTTACAAGCCAATTTACTGCCGCCGCCAGCCCCGAAACAAGCTTGGCGCGACCTGATGGATGAGATGTCTGACTCCTCTTGTACCTGTTATCGTCAATATATCAGAGGAAACCCACAGTTTATTGACTATTTTCGTTCGGCAACGCCCGAAGCCGAATTGGGCCGTCTACCTTTAGGATCAAGACCGCAAAAACGTCGCACTGGTGGCGGAATTGAAAGTCTACGTGCAATTCCATGGATCTTTGCCTGGACACAAAATAGGCTGATGTTACCGTCATGGTTAGGTGCAGGTACGGCGCTAGTTCAAGCCATTGCACAACATAAAGAGTCACTGTTAAAAGAGATGAATCGTGACTGGCCATTTTTTACTACGCGACTGGGTATGTTAGAAATGGTCTATGCCAAAGCCGATCCAGCCGTTAACCAGTACTATGAAAAGCGGCTGGTTGATCCCGAATTATGGCCGCTTGGCGATAAGTTACGTCAACAGTTACAGGAAGATATTGATGTCGTTTTAAAAATCACCGATGATGAGAGTTTGATGGCCGATTTGCCTTGGATCGCCGAATCGGTTGCACTGCGTAATACTTATATTGAACCGCTCAATTTATTACAAGTTGAATTGCTTGAGCGTTCACGACAAAAAGAGGGCAATGATCAGTTGGTAGAACAAGCCTTAATGATCACAATATCTGGCATTGCAGCAGGTATGCGCAATTCCGGTTAAAACAACATCATCCCAAATGGATCTCTCTTTATATTATTGCATTTAATATAAACAAAAAACCCGCTATAAAGCGGGTTTTAAACCATTTGCCGCCAGACATATTCTGTCATCACTGCGTCAACTATTCGCTATATCATTAGCACTTGCGCATAACCCATTTTGGACTGGGTTTAATCTTATCTTTTCTCTGCATATAACAAAGCCCAGTATCTCACTGGGCTTTATCACTTTAATTAAAGTCTGGCGGTGTCCTACTCTCACATGGGGGAACCCCACACTACCATCGGCGCTACGGCGTTTCACTTCTGAGTTCGGCATGGGGTCAGGTGGGACCACCGCGCTATTACCGCCAGACATATTCTGTTTGCTCTTCAATCATTAAAAACAAGCTTACTTCAAAACTTTCACGAATCATAAAACAACTCAGAGTTGTAAGGTTAAGACCTCGGTTCATTAGTATTGGTTAGCTCAATGCATCACTGCACTTACACACCCAACCTATCTACGTCCTAGTCTCGAACGGACCTTACTGATTCTCATCATGGGAGAACTCATCTCCGGGCTAGTTTCGCACTTAGATGCTTTCAGCGCTTATCTATTCCGCACGTAGCTACCGGGCAATGCCATTGGCATGACAACCCGAACACCAGCGGTGCGTTCACTTCGGTCCTCTCGTACTAGAAGCAAACCCCGTCAATTCTCCTGCGCCCATGGCAGATAGGGACCGAACTGTCTCACGACGTTCTAAACCCAGCTCGCGTACCACTTTAAACGGCGAACAGCCGTACCCTTGGGACCTACTTCAGCCCCAGGATGTGATGAGCCGACATCGAGGTGCCAAACACCGCCGTCGATATGAACTCTTGGGCGGTATCAGCCTGTTATCCCCGGAGTACCTTTTATCCGTTGAGCGATGGCCCTTCCATTCAGAACCACCGGATCACTATGACCTACTTTCGTACCTGCTCGAACCGTCGCTCTCGCAGTCAAGCTAGCTTATGCCATTGCACTAACCTCCTGATGTCCGACCAGGATTAGCTAACCTTCGTGCTCCTCCGTTACTCTTTGGGAGGAGACCGCCCCAGTCAAACTACCCACCAGACAGTGTCCGCAATCCCGATTAGGGACCTACGTTAGAACATCAAACATTAAAGGGTGGTATTTCAAGGTCGGCTCCACGCGAACTGGCGTCCACGCTTCATTGCCTCCCACCTATCCTACACATTAAGGCTCAATGTTCACTGTCAAGCTATAGTAAAGGTTCACGGGGTCTTTCCGTCTTGCCACGGGTACACCGCATCTTCACGGCGATTTCAATTTCACTGAGTCTCGGGTGGAGACAGCCTGGCCATCATTACGCCATTCGTGCAGGTCGGAACTTACCCGACAAGGAATTTCGCTACCTTAGGACCGTTATAGTTACGGCCGCCGTTTACTGGGGCTTCGATCAAGAGCTTCGCTTACGCTAACCCCATCAATTAACCTTCCAGCACCGGGCAGGCGTCACACCCTATACGTCCACTTTCGTGTTTGCAGAGTGCTGTGTTTTTATTAAACAGTTGCAGCCAGCTGGTATCTTCGACTGACTTCACCTACGTCCGCGTGGGATTTCAATTACCATCAGCGTGCCTTCTCCCGAAGTTACGGCACCATTTTGCCTAGTTCCTTCACCCGAGTTCTCTCAAGCGCCTGAGTATTCTCTACCTGACCACCTGTGTCGGTTTGGGGTACGATTACATATGACCTGAAGCTTAGAGGCTTTTCCTGGAAGCAGGGCATCAGTTACTTCACAACCTTAGTTGCTCGTCATCACACCTCAGCGTCTTAGTGACCGGATTTGCCTAATCACACGCCTACATGCTTAACCCATCATCCAATAGATGGTAAACCTAGCCTTCTCCGTCCCCCCATCGCAGTCACACATAGTACGGGAATATTAACCCGTTTCCCATCGACTACGCCTTTCGGCCTCGCCTTAGGGGTCGACTCACCCTGCCCCGATTAACGTTGGACAGGAACCCTTGGTCTTCCGGCGTGCGGGTTTTTCACCCGCATTATCGTTACTTATGTCAGCATTCGCACTTCTGATACCTCCAGCAGACTTCTCAATCCACCTTCTACGGCTTACAGAACGCTCCCCTACCCAATATGTTATTCACACATTGCCGCAGCTTCGGTGCATAGTTTAGCCCCGTTACATCTTCCGCGCAGGCCGACTCGACTAGTGAGCTATTACGCTTTCTTTAAATGATGGCTGCTTCTAAGCCAACATCCTAGCTGTCTAAGCCTTCCCACTTCGTTTCCCACTTAACTATGACTTTGGGACCTTAGCTGGCGGTCTGGGTTGTTTCCCTCTTCACGACGGACGTTAGCACCCGCCGTGTGTCTCCCACGCTCTACTCATCGGTATTCGGAGTTTGCATCGGGTTGGTAAGTCGGGATGACCCCCTAGCCGAAACAGTGCTCTACCCCCAATGGTAATACGTGAGGCGCTACCTAAATAGCTTTCGGGGAGAACCAGCTATCTCCCGGTTTGATTGGCCTTTCACCCCCAGCCACAAGTCATCCGCTAATTTTTCAACATTAGTCGGTTCGGTCCTCCAGTTAGTGTTACCCAACCTTCAACCTGCCCATGGCTAGATCACCGGGTTTCGGGTCTATACCCTGCAACTTAACGCCCAGTTAAGACTCGGTTTCCCTTCGGCTCCCCTATTCGGTTAACCTTGCTACAGAATATAAGTCGCTGACCCATTATACAAAAGGTACGCAGTCACACATACTAGTACATGCTCCCACTGCTTGTACGTACACGGTTTCAGGTTCTATTTCACTCCCCTCGCCGGGGTTCTTTTCGCCTTTCCCTCACGGTACTAGTTCACTATCGGTCAATCAGGAGTATTTAGCCTTGGAGGATGGTCCCCCCATATTCAGACAGGATACCACGTGTCCCGCCCTACTCTTCAAGCTTCCACGCAATGGCTTTCGTGTACGGGATTATCACCCTCTATGATCGGACCTTCCAGACCGTTCCACTAACTCATTACGCTACCCGCTTTGGGCTCCTCCCATTTCGCTCGCCGCTACTTTGGGAATCTCGGTTGATTTCTTTTCCTCGGGGTACTTAGATGTTTCAGTTCTCCCGGTTTGCCTCATTAACCTATTTATTCAGTTAATGATAGTGCACAAGTGCACTGGGTTTCCCCATTCGGACATCAACGGCTATTACGCCTTTTATCGGCTCACCGTCGCTTTTCGCAGATTAACACGTCCTTCATCGCCTCTGATTGCCTAGGCATCCACCGTGTACGCTTAATTTCTTAACCTTACAACTCTTAGTTGTCTCAGTTTTTTTCGCTTTCCTCAAACCCTTAGCTATGCCATACAGCATGCCGCAGATCCGAGAACTCGTTTCTTTCAGCTTGTTCCTAATTTTTAAAGAGCTATATTCATCAGTACACCTTAATGTACTTATCAATATTTTTTACGAGAAATATGGTGGAGCTAAGCGGGATCGAACCGCTGGCCTCCTGCGTGCAAGGCAGGCGCTCTCCCAGCTGAGCTATAGCCCCATATATTCACTGCATTTGTCATTTCGCCTACATTTAGCTAGCGACACTCTACCAATACATCATCATAACTCAGCTTTCGCCTCATTATTTTCAGTCATTGGTGGGTCTGAGTGGACTCGAACCACCGACCTCACCCTTATCAGGGGTGCGCTCTAACCACCTGAGCTACAGACCCAAATGCGTGTTTTCTCTATTTTCAAACAAACAATCTATGTGAACACTTACAGGCTCTTCGTAGTAAGGAGGTGATCCAACCGCAGGTTCCCCTACGGTTACCTTGTTACGACTTCACCCCAGTCATGAATCACACCGTGGTAAACGCCCTCCCTAAGGTTAAGCTATCTACTTCTGGTGCAACCCACTCCCATGGTGTGACGGGCGGTGTGTACAAGGCCCGGGAACGTATTCACCGTAGCATTCTGATCTACGATTACTAGCGATTCCGACTTCATGGAGTCGAGTTGCAGACTCCAATCCGGACTTAGACGTACTTTATGAGGTCCGCTTACTCTCGCAAGTTCGCTTCTCTTTGTATACGCCATTGTAGCACGTGTGTAGCCCTGGTCGTAAGGGCCATGATGACTTGACGTCGTCCCTGCCTTCCTCCACTTTATCAATGGCAGTCTCCTTTGAGTTCCCGGCCTAACCGCTGGCAACAAAGGATAAGGGTTGCGCTCGTTGCGGGACTTAACCCAACATTTCACAACACGAGCTGACGACAGCCATGCAGCACCTGTCTCATAGCTCCCGAAGGCACTCCCGCATCTCTGCAGGATTCTATGGATGTCAAGACCAGGTAAGGTTCTTCGCGTTGCATCGAATTAAACCACATGCTCCACCGCTTGTGCGGGCCCCCGTCAATTCATTTGAGTTTTAACCTTGCGGCCGTACTCCCCAGGCGGTCGATTTAACGCGTTAGCTCCGGAGCCCAGGGGTCATGCCCCCAAACTCCAAATCGACATCGTTTACAGCGTGGACTACCAGGGTATCTAATCCTGTTTGCTCCCCACGCTTTCGCATCTCAGCGTCAGTATTTGTCCAGAAGGCCGCCTTCGCCACCGGTATTCCTCCACATCTCTACGCATTTCACCGCTACACGTGGAATTCTACCTTCCTCTACAATACTCTAGATGACCAGTTTTAAGTGCAATTCCCAGGTTGAGCCCGGGGCTTTCACACCTAACTTAATCATCCGCCTACATGCCCTTTACGCCCAGTCATTCCGATTAACGCTCGCACCCTCCGTATTACCGCGGCTGCTGGCACGGAGTTAGCCGGTGCTTCTTCTGTAATTAACGTCAATGGTAATACCTATTAGATATTACCCCTTCCTCATTACCGAAAGTACTTTACAACCCTAAGGCCTTCTTCATACACGCGGCATGGCTGCATCAGGGTTTCCCCCATTGTGCAATATTCCCCACTGCTGCCTCCCGTAGGAGTCTGGACCGTGTCTCAGTTCCAGTGTGGCTGGTCATCCTCTCAGACCAGCTAGAGATCGTCGCCTAGGTGAGCCATTACCCCACCTACTAGCTAATCCCATATGGGTTCATCAAATGGCGCATGGCCCGAAGGTCCCATGCTTTGGTCTCTCGACATTATACGGTATTAGCAGTCGTTTCCAACTGTTGTCCCCTTCCATTCGGCAGATCCCCATACATTACTCACCCGTCCGCCACTCGTCAGCAAGAGCAAGCTCTCCTGTTACCGTTCGACTTGCATGTGTTAAGCCTGCCGCCAGCGTTCAATCTGAGCCATGATCAAACTCTTCAATTTAAAGTTTGATGCTCAATAATGATTTCTGACATATTCAAATGAATCTTCAGTGTCACTTATCAAGACTTAATTTTTTAAAGTCTGTCGACTTAATTTCTTTCGTCCTGTAAGTGCCCACACAGATTGTCTGTTCTAATTTTTAAAGAGCGGGTAGTGATAACTACCTGAAAGAGGTGCGTATACTACGCTGCCAAACTTTCTATGTCAAGCCGTTTTACTAGCTGAACATAATTTATTATGATTTAACAGAATAAGTATATTTGCTAAACCAGTGACGCAGAATTATAAGACCTAATTTTACTTTAGCAAGGAAAATATAATAAAAACTATCTAACTGTAGAAGCTTTATACAACATCTAAAGGAATTGTACAATAATTAGTTAAATTATAGCCAGATAACGTTGACATTAAAGCAGCAACATCGTGATCAAATCTTGTGCTCATCACTTGATTTTGACTATTCTGTTGAGATACAACACTATTATTAATCTGATAATTTAATAAAGATTGTACACGTGAAGCTATCGCGTATCCTGAATCAACGAAGTTCACTTGCGGGAAAAGCAGCTGAAGTTCATCTTGAATAAACGGATAATGTGTACAACCTAAAACAATCGTATCAAGCGGTTTAGCCAAGTTTAACCAGGGTGCCATCAGCTGAGATAACTGCGTCATATCAACTGGCTGTCCATGCAGCTTATTTTCAGCAATAATAGCTAGCTCAGATAAACCTAGCATCTGAACATGACAATCTTGTGCAAACTCTTCGACTAACCTGGAGGTATAGGCGCGCTTTATGGTAGCTTTGGTGGCTAACAGTCCGATCAATTTATTACGGCTGATTTTTGCAGCCGGTTTAATTGCCGGCACGACACCAACAATCGGAAAAGCAAATTGATTTCGCAGCGCTGGCAAACAAATAGTACTTGCGGTATTACAAGCAATAACCGCAATATCAATCGAATGAGCAGATTGAACATGGCTAATCACTTGTGTCACGCGCTCAATAATCACCGCTTCTGATTTATCACCATAAGGAAACCCTTGATTATCAAAGACATAAATATAGTGCAGATTCGGCATTAGCAGCCGAATCTCATCATAGACACTCAATCCCCCTACTCCGGAATCAAATATTAGTACAGTTGGTTGTTTATCTTTTATATTAGAACTCATAGGATAATGTCATCGAATATTCACGTTCTGGCGCTGGATATCCTATAGCAGTTTCATACTTTTTATCAAATAAATTAGCAATTTTTCCACTAACAATAATATTTTTGACGATTCGATATGAGGCTGAAATATCCCAAACACTATAACTATCGATTGGCTGAACTTTACCGTAGTCTCTGCTTTGTCCCTTATATAAATAGGCAAGCGAAAACTCAATCTCATTTATTGTTGCATCAAGTTGGTATTGAAAGTTCTTGTGCGGACGCTTTAATAACAGCTCGCCATTTGCTTTGCGCGCATCAATATATTCAAAGGTCGCATTATGGTGAACCGGACCCGTATCAAAATTAAGATTAAACTCAATTCCCTTAATATTAGCATTATCGATATTTTCATAGGTTGAGGTCCAGTCAGAGAGTGATTTCCACTGGATCAAATCTTGCACTTTATTATAGTAGGCTGAGGTACGCCAGGCAAAAAGATCATAGTCAGCAGATACACCTAACTCCCACTGACGACTGGTTTCAGGCCTTAAATCTGGGTTACCGATTACGCCCCATGCACCATCATAGATCTCGCCAAAAGTCGGGGCTTTAAAAGCGGTGCCATACGATAAACTGATGCGATGATTATCGATAAACTCCCATTCACTCGCCACTTGCCAGGTTGCATGACGGCCATATTGCTGATCATCGTCAAGGCGGACCGCCGTTTCAAGCAAAACAGTGTTTAGCTGTTTTTGCCCTGTGAGATAAATTCCCGTATTATTTTTCGAATGAGACGTCAATATACCGCCAGAACCCGCACCAATCTTATTCGCATAAAAATCGACGCCACCACTGATAATGGCACCTTGAGCAAGACGATAAGTATTTCCCCACTGTATACTTTGCTGCGTAACATCATTGGGCGCTGTTGAGTTTTTACCTTGAATATGATTAAAATTAAAGATCTTATATTGACGAAAACTGGTGACTAACTGAGAGGAGTAATTTTCGTTTTGATATTGCAAGCCCGTATCATAATTATGGGTATAAATATTGCTTTCATTATAATAGCCATCATATTCAACATTATTACTATTACCATACCCACGAATAAATCCGGTTACTTCATTAGAAAATTGATGCTTAAGGCCTAGCCACAGCGATTTTTCACGAAAACCATCTTTATCTGGCTCATTGCTTTGTGGCATTACATTATAACCTGTCGTTGATTCATAGCCCCCAGCCAGCGATAACGTCGTTTTATCAGTGATATCTTGTCTGATAGCGGCATTATAGTTTTGATAAGCTTGAGAACCATAGGTTGCATTAATTTTACTAACAGGAGAATCAGATTCAGTAATGATATTAATCACACCACCAATCGCGTCTGAACCATATGTTGCAGCGTGCGGACCACGAATATATTCAATCCGCTGGATAAGTGCGACTGGAATTTGGCTTAAATCAGTATTACCCATAATCGTCGCACTCGAGGGAATCCGAATACCATCTATCAAAATTAATACATGTTTACTCTCATTGCCGCGAATAAATACAGAGGCAACTTGGCCTCGGCCACCTGCCTGAGAAACGGTTACGCCGGGTAAACGTCTTAAGATTTCCGGCACTGACTGAGTTTGCCAACGATCAATCTCCGCGCGGGTTATCACATTGATTGGCGCGACAACCGAAGAGATCGGCTGTGCAAAGCGGTTGGCGGTCACCACTAAAGTGTTGTGCGATGTTGTTTCTGCAGCTATTGCCACAGAGGAAGTTGAGCTAATAACAGCGAGCCCAAATATTGTTTTCATATTCATATTGAATTAAGCATCCGATTACAGAGACAAGGATGCCGCAAGCGAGCATTGTAGGCGCGACAATGTTCAATTTAGCGACGTGAAACTGGTAGGTCTTCGGACTGAGAGCTTGATTAAACAGCAACTTCCCACATTTTTAAAATGCAGTGTTATCAGGCTATGTTTAAACTCATCACCGCTGCGCGTCAGTTCTGGTATTACACCAGATTCCCTTTTAACAATAACAATATTGACCAATTAGGGGGCATCTTATAGTGATTCAATAAAGATGTCCAGACGTCCTTTTCATTTACTCAACAAATAAGCCACGTTCATATATCGCCCTATCAGACATAACTTGCCTCTCACTATTTTAACGATAAAATAGAATAAGAAACTGAATTTATCCTGAATGCTCTCATATTGAATGCGCATGAAGTCAGTGCCACAGGATAACGACTCAATCGTATAGTTTGCTCAGCTAAGGACCTCAAGTCATGAAGGAAGATTTACATCAACAGCGTCATCAGCTACGTCAACAAAAACTGAAAGCAAAAGTAGATGCTCGGATTCAGGCTGCAACTGAAAGTCGCGGTATCGTTATTATCTATACAGGCAATGGTAAGGGGAAAACGACCGCCGCATTTGGTACAGCCCTGCGCGCTTTAGGACATGGTCTGAAAGTTGTCGCCATTCAGTTTATCAAAGGTCAGTGGCAAACTGGCGAGCAAAAAGGGCTCGAATCATTGGGCGTTGAATTTATTCAAATGAAAACTGATTTTACCTGGGAGTCACAAGATCGCGTGCAGGATAACATTGCTGCGCAAACGACTTGGCAACAGGCGAAACAAAAGTTACAAGATGACCAAGTTGATTTGGTTATCCTGGATGAATTAACCTATATGGTGACCTTTGATTATATCGATCTGGATGAAATTATTCAGGCTATCAAGCAGCGTCCTTCACATCAACATGTAATTATCACTGGACGCGCCTGCCATCGCACGTTGGTTGAACTTGCTGACACAGTGAATGAAATTAAACCGCTCAAACACGCGTTTGATGCAGGTATTGCTGCACAAATAGGCATTGAATGGTAATGTTCAAAATACGTAAAAGACAAGATAATGCTGGTATTCTGAGATAGAATTTATTAGAATAGCCGTCTAGATGTTAATACTGCTATATTTTTTAAATTGACTGAATAAAGGTAATATCATGACAACCACTCTTTTTACTTCGGAATCTGTTTCAGAAGGCCATCCAGATAAAATCGCTGATCAAATCTCGGATGCGGTATTAGATGCAATTTTAGAACAAGATCCTAAAGCACGCGTGGCATGTGAAACCTATGTTAAAACTGGCATGGCACTGGTTGGTGGTGAAATCACTACTTCAGCTTGGGTTGATATCGAAGAGTTAACCCGTAAAACGATTGCCAATATCGGTTATACGCATTCTGACATGGGATTTGATGCACGCTCTTGTGCGGTTCTCAATGCTATCGGCAAACAGTCACCGGATATTAATCAAGGTGTTGACCGACAAGATCCGCTCGAACAAGGTGCTGGTGACCAAGGCATTATGTTTGGCTATGCCAATAATGAGACGCCTGAATTAATGCCTGCGCCAATCCTTTATGCGCATCGATTAATGGAACGTCAAGCTGAAGTGCGTAAAAATGGGACCTTACCTTGGTTACGTCCTGATGCAAAAAGTCAGATTACCTTTAAATATGAAAATAATCTTATTCAAGGTATTGATGCCGTTGTACTTTCAACCCAGCATGCTGAATCAATTGGACAAAAAGATCTACATGAAGCGATCATGGAAGAGATTATTAAACCAGTATTACCGGCTCAATGGCTATCCTTATCAACGAAATATTTTATCAATCCAACCGGTCGTTTTGTGATTGGCGGCCCGATGGGCGACTGTGGTTTGACCGGACGTAAAATTATTGTGGATACCTATGGCGGTGCCGCGCGTCACGGTGGTGGTGCATTCTCAGGTAAAGATCCATCTAAAGTAGACCGCTCTGCCGCTTATGCTGCGCGTTATGTGGCTAAAAATATTGTTGCTGCGGGCTTAGCTGATCGCTGTGAACTCCAAATCTCTTATGCGATTGGTATTGCCGAACCAACCTCTATCATGGTTGAAACATTTGGAACCGAGAAAATCGCATTAGATAAAATCGTTACATTAGTCAAAGAGTTCTTCGACTTACGTCCATACGGTCTGATCAAAATGTTAGATTTAATTCGTCCAATCTACTTAAAAACAGCCAGTTACGGTCACTTTGGTCGTGATACCTTCCCTTGGGAGAAGACCGATAAAGCTGAATTATTGCGTGAGGCCGCGGGATTAAAATAATCCAATAAAAGGAGCTTTGGCTCCTTTTTCTTTCAATTATGATACAAAACAATCATCGCCGGGTACCCATCGCGTTGCAGCAGCAAGTTATGCAATGTGTAAATGAAACGATCAATCTGGCTAATCAAAAGTTAAATCAATCTTTTCCGATACCACAAATCATCTATCGTCATAAAGGCTCAGTGGGCGGCACTGCACATTTAACCGAATGGATAATTAAGCTGAACACCCAATTACTCATTGAACATCAAAAGCCCTTTATCGACGAGGTGATCCCCCATGAACTAGCGCACTTATTCGTATTTGCGCTCTATGGGCGAGTGAAACCCCACGGCCAAGAGTGGCAATCGATCATGTGTGATATTCTCGGTAAAGTCCCTAAAAGAACCCATCAGTTTACCAATTCGATGTTAGAAAAAACGCGAATACCCTATCAATGTGGATGCCAGACGCATTATCTTACCAAAATCAGACACCAAAAAATTCAACAAAAAAAATTAGAATATATTTGTAAACGGTGTAACAATAGTTTAAAACTCCATAATAACTAACAATACTAAAGGTTTTTTCCAATGAAAAATTTTGATTTTCACTTTTATAAAAGCAATATGTTCACTATCATTCTCGCACTTTTTTTGGTCTGGGCAGGTAACACTTTTATTCCACTTTATAATGGTCTATCAACGGCGATTGCTGAAAATCTGCAGTCACTTGGACTGTTGCTAATTGCTGTTTATAGCTATTTTTATGCAAGACGTTATCCCGCGCAGAGTGCTAATCGCATCTTTTGGTACTGGAGTGTCATGTGGTGGATAATGCTTTTTGGTCGCGGTATTAGTTGGGGCCGTGATTTCTTCCCAGATGTTCCCCATCTCTATTTTAGAATAATCTCGATTATTTTAATCGGACTGCCTGTTTTAATGTTGTTTAGTAAAAGCATCCGACAACAGATTAAACATCGCTTCTTTTTTGAAAAGATTCCGGTCTGGCACATTATTTTAGCCTTTGTTTTCTTAGGACTATCGGATATTGTGGAACACCATCGTAGTGGCGCTAATCTTTTACTGTATGTATCAGAAAAACAAGATTTAATTGAGGAACTAATTGAAATTCCTTGTTTTATCTCGCTGATACTTATTGTATTGTATATGCAGAGAAATGAACGAAATATAAATCAGAGCAAATAAAATGTTAAGTTATCGACATAGTTACCATGCAGGCAATCACGCTGACGTGTTAAAACACGTTGTACTCTCATTATGTATTGAATATTTAAAAGAGAAAGAGAAACCTTTTATCTATCTGGATACACACGCCGGTGCAGGTCGTTATCTGCTGCAAGGTGAACATGCCGAGAAAACCGGGGAATATCTGTCAGGTATTAACCGTGTTTGGCAACAAGCTGAGATACCAGATTTATTAGCACCATACATGAAAGTGCTAGGTTATTATAATCGTAATGTGCAATTAAAATACTATCCTGGTTCACCATTGATAGCCAAACAGTTACTTCGTGATGAAGATAAATTGCACTTAACAGAGTTACACTCTGCCGATTATCAGTTACTCCGCCATGAATTTTTGAAGGATAAGCGAACTAAAGTTCTTAAAGAAGATGGTTTTCATCAGCTTAAATCACAGTTGCCGCCACTACAACGCCGAGGCATTGTACTGATGGATCCCTCTTATGAACTCAAAACAGATTATCAACAAGCGGTTAAAGCCATCACTGAAGGTCATAAACGATTTGCGACCGGCATGTTCGCACTTTGGTATCCGGTGGTCTCTCGAACACAAACCCAGAGAATGATTAATGCGCTGGTTGAGACGGGAATTAAGAAAATTCTGCAAATCGAGCTGGCCGTAAGACCTGACAATACTCAAAAAGGCATGACCGCCTCGGGCATGATTGTCATCAATCCACCTTGGCAGCTTGCTTCACAAATGGAAACGGTATTACCTTGGTTACATTCGGTACTGGTACCGGAGAATACTGGCGGTTATACCGTAAAAGAGCTCGCCAGGGAATAACGAATAACCGTGTAATATATCATTATTAATAGTTATTTCTTATTATTCTATTCCGAAAATCTGGCTTTAAATAGTCATCATTTTATGTCACTCTACTGGGCAATAAAATAGTGACTAAAATAAGGATAAAAAATGACCCAACATTATGATTACATTGCTATTGGCGGTGGTAGTGGTGGTATCGCATCAGCAAACCGCGCAGCCTCTTATGGTAAAAAATGTGCGATTATCGAAGCCAAGCTGCTTGGCGGTACTTGCGTGAATGTCGGCTGCGTACCGAAAAAAATCATGTGGCATGCTGCGCAGATTGCAGAAGCCGTGCATAACTATGCGGCCGATTACGGTTTTGATGTGAGTGTGAATCAATTTAATTGGCAAAAGTTAGTCGAAAGTCGTCAGGGTTATATTGATCGTGTTCATCAATCCTATGATCGCGTCTTAAATAATAACCATGTAGATGTTATTCAAGGTTACGCACGATTTGTCGATAAACATACGGTTGAAGTAAATGGTAAGCAGTATACCGCCGACCATATTCTGATTGCGGTCGGTGGAAAGCCTACGATTCCTAATATTCCTGGTGCTGAATATGGTATTACCTCAGATGGTTTTTTTGAATTAACTCAACTCCCTAAACGAGTCGCGATTGTCGGCGCCGGTTATATTGCTTGCGAAATTGCAGGTGTTTTACATGCCTTAGGTGCTGAAACACATCAATTTGTTCGTATGGAGACACCACTGCGTTCATTTGATCCTTTAATTATTGAAACTTTAGTGGAAGTGATTAAAGCGGAAGGTCATCATTTACATAATTTCTCAGTACCAAAATCGATTGAAAAAAATGCTGATAACTCTTATAGACTCCATTTACAAGATGGTCAGCATTATGATATCGATTGTCTTATCTGGGCGATTGGTCGTGAACCCGCAACTGAGGGGATGAACTTGGATGCTGCCGGTATTAAAACGAATCAATGGGGCTTTATTGAGGTCGATAAATACCAAAATACCAATGTTGCTGGTATCTATAGTGTCGGTGATGATACAGAAGCAGCAGCATTAACGCCCGTTGCGGTAGCGGCTGGTCGACGTCTCTCTGAACGTCTGTTTAATCATAAACCTGATGAACATTTAGATTACAGCAACATCCCAACGGTGGTATTCACTCATCCTCCGATTGGTACGGTAGGACTGACTGAACCACAAGCGATTGAAGCTTATGGTGCAGAGAATGTCAAAATCTATCGTTCAAGTTTTACCGCCATGTACACGGCTGTCACCGCGCATCGTCAGCCATGCCGGATGAAATTAGTCTGTGCAGGCAAAGAGGAAAAAATTGTCGGTATTCATGGCATCGGTTATGGTATGGATGAAATCTTACAAGGATTTGCAGTCGCTCTAAAAATGGGGGCGACCAAAAAAGACTTTGATAACACGATAGCAATTCATCCAACTGCCGCAGAAGAGTTTGTCACCATGCGTTAATCAATATTTGATCGTATTATTCACAAAAAAGGCTTTTATAGCCTTTTTTGTGAATAAGATACAGTCATCTCTCTCACAACAATAAACACTGACAATCTCATTTATGCCTCAATCCTCTGTTATTACCTATCACTAACCTTACTATTCAATATTGTTCTTTTAGCATCTTCATCGCTAATCATAATATATCTCACCAATAAACAATAAATCTGAAAGAAAAATCTTTCAAACTGAAAGATTTTTATGGAACTGTGATCAGTTTAAAAGTTTTAGATCCATAAGATCGGTTATGATTTGCTTGTACAAAAACACAAACTCAAACTTTTAACTTAACAGGAGGCATTATGATTGATGCTATCTCTTATGGCGCAGAGTGGTTTATTGGGCTTTTTCAGGAAGGTGGTAACGTCTTTGTCGGTATGGTAACCGGAATCTTACCGTTACTGATCTCATTATTAGTGGTGATGAATGCGCTGATCAAGCTGATTGGCCAGCATCGCATTGAACGCTTAGCCCAAGCCTGTGCGAGTAATCCGCTATTACGCTATCTGGTGTTACCCTTGATTGGTACATTTGTTTTCTGTAATCCAATGACCCTCAGCTTAGGGCGATTCATGCCGGAGGTCTACAAGCCAAGCTACTACGCGGCCTCCTCTTATAGCTGCCACTCAATGAATGGACTATTTCCCCACGTCAACCCTGGTGAGTTATTTGTTTATCTAGGCATCGCTTCTGGCTTAACTTCGCTGGGTTTACCATTAGGGCCTCTCGCGGTAAGTTACTTTTTAGTCGGTCTCTTCACTAACTTTTTCCGTGGTTGGATTACCGATTTTACGACCAGCATTTTTGAAAGAAAAATGGGCATTACATTAGATAGACAAGTTCGTCTTTAACAGGAGCGCTCACAATGACTAACATGATTCGAATTGAAAAAGGTGATGCCGGTTGGGGTGGACCATTAACACTGCCGGTGATTAAAGACAAAAAAATTGTCTATATTGCCGCGGGAACCCGACCTGCAATTGTTGACAAATTAGTTGAACTCACCGGTTGGCAAGCGATCGATGGCTTTAAAGAAGGTGAACCACCGAAAGAAGAGATCGGCGTTGCCGTCATTGATTGCGGTGGCACGTTGCGCTGCGGCATTTATCCGAAAAACCGTGTTCCAACCATCAATATTCATGCTACTGGTAAATCGGGACCTTTGGCACAGTATATTGTTGAGGACATTTATGTTTCTGGCGTCAAACCACAAAATATCACGCTGCTTGAAGAGCAAAAAAATGAAACAATTGAGGCGGCAAATCATCAGCCATCAATCCCTACAACACCAAGCCAAAGTCAACATAAAGACTACGATGCGACCAAAAAAATTAGTGAACAGAGTGATGGTTTGCTAGCTAAAATCGGCATAGGTATGGGTGCCGGGGTAGCTATCTTCTTTCAGGCTGGGCGAGATACTATTGATACTGTACTCAAGACCATCTTACCTTTTATGGCGTTTGTCTCAGCGTTAATCGGCATCATTATCGCCTCAGGCCTCGGTGATTTAATTGCGCATGGTTTAGTCCCGTTAGCCAATAACCCTTTTGGGTTGGTTGCGCTGGCACTCATCTGCTCGTTTCCGCTTCTATCCCCCTTCTTGGGACCTGGTGCCGTTATTGCTCAGGTCATTGGCACCTTAGTCGGCGTGCAAATTGGTTTAGGTAATATTCCGCCTTACCTTGCTCTGCCTGCTCTGTTTGCCATTAACTCACAAGCGGCCTGTGATTTTATTCCCGTGGGCTTATCCTTAGCTGAAGCGAAACAAGATACCGTACGCGTCGGCGTACCTTCGGTACTGGTGAGTCGTTTTCTGACTGGTGCACCAACCGTTTTGATTGCCTGGGCCGTGTCATTCTTGATTTATCAGTAACTAAACGCATTGATGGGACAAATGCCCCATACACAGAAGGATCGCTTTTATGTCAGATATCATTTATCAATCAACCATCACCCAAATCGGCGAACTAGCGCAAGATATCGTAGCCGATGGGATGTTAATCACGTTTAAGCAAGGTGCTCCTGCTGATTTAGTAGATTACTGCTTTATTCACTCGCACGATAAGCTGCGTGATGAACTGCGTATCGGCCAGATACTCCGTTTGGGTGAACAAGATTATATCGTTACCGCCGTAGGTGACGTCGCCACAACCAATCTGCGGGAGCTTGGGCATATTACGCTGCGTTTTGATGGTGCCACTATTGCTGAACTCCCCGGCTGCGTTCATGTACAAGGCACGCTACCCATAGACCTGAGTGCTGGCCATCAGATAACTCTGATAAATAACCAGTGATCGATGACAGCGCCTCAGGTTGAGCTATTTTTTTAATCTTCATAATAAAGGTAAAAGATATGAAACAAGTTGCAGTAATTATCGGTGGTGGACAAACATTAGGTGAATTCTTATGTAAAGGTATTGCGGACGCAGGTTATCAGATTGCGGTTGCAGATTTAAATCTTAACAACGCTGAAAAAGTGGCCAGTGAGATTAATCAGCAACATGGTCACGGCAGTGCAAAAGCTTTTCAAGTGGATGCAACAGATGAAGCGAGTGTAGTAAAGCTGGCTGCCGATATTGAACAGACCTTCCAGCATGTCAATTTGCTGGTATACAGCGCCGGCATCGCTAAAGCGTCGCCAATTACTGAATTTGCATTTAATGACTTTAATCTCTCGGTGAATGTCAATTTAACCGGTTACTTCTTATGTGCCAGAGAGATGGCTAAGCTCATGATCAAACACCATATTGCCGGTAGAATTATTCAAATCAATTCAAAATCGGGTAAAGTTGGCAGTAAACATAATAGTGGTTACAGTGCAGCTAAATTTGGTGGCGTTGGACTCACCCAATCTATCGCTTTAGATTTAGCTGATTATGGTATCACCGTAAACTCGCTGATGCTGGGTAACCTCTTAAAATCGCCGATGTTTCAGTCACTGCTCCCGCAATATGCTAAAAAATTAGGTATTCCAGAATCACAAGTGGAACAAGTTTATATTGATAAGGTACCGCTAAAACGAGGATGTGATTATCAGGATGTCTTAAACGTATTGCTTTTTTATGCTAGTGATAAAGCTGCTTATTGTACCGGTCAATCAATTAACGTGACAGGTGGCCAGGTGATGTTCTAAACTGCCACTATCACTCGCTAAATTAACAGGAGGCTTCCTGTTAATTTAGCTCATATTATCAATAGGAAATCATGATGAATACCACTTCAGCGCTTATTACCTTAGCTATTATTGCCTGGTGCCTACAAATAGCTCTCAGCTGGCTGCAGATAAAACGTTTTAATCATGCTTTTACAACAATGCAAAAAGGTCACTATCTTGGCGTGGGTCGAAGTAAAACCGGTCGTTTTAAGCCAAGAGTGCTAATCGCGCTCTCATTTGATGAAAATCAGGTCGTGATCGATTCAGTTTTAATGAAAGGAGTGACGGTATTTTCCCTTCCCAAACCTATCCCACAGTTACATGGATTAGCCTTAACTCAAATTGATCCAGCCAAAATATTTCCTAATCAGATAGCTTGCCAAAGCGCGCTAGCCTCAGCATTAACGTTAAAATCCGCTTAAATCAGCACGATATTCATACTATTGGTGGCTATCAAACACCATCGGTTTATCTCCTTAATACAGCTTTCATTTTGAAAGTTGTTTCCTTTTATTATGAAATAAGTTATCTTAAGCGATAATCAACCCAATTCATGATTTATTAGGTGTCAATTAAATGCTATGAAAGTGAAAGAACGTCAATCTGCCATTCTCAATTACTTAGAAAGCCAAGGACCGGTATCAGTCGATACACTGGCGGCGCAATTCGCGACAACCGGTACCACCATCAGAAAAGATTTAACCCAATTAGCTGAAAATAACTTAGTCATTCGGACTTATGGTGGTGCGATGCTCAATAAAGAAGCGGGTGATCAACCCATCGATCATAAGACCTTTATTAACATCACCAAAAAACAGTGTATTGCCGAATACGCAGCCAAATTGATTCATGAGGGAGACTCGCTGATTTTTGATGCCGGTAGTACTGTGGCACAAATGATCCCTATGCTGACTAAATTTAATAACTTAACGATCATGACCAATAGTCTGCATATGGTGAATGAATTAGTCAGCTCAAATAAGGATCAGACCGTTATTCTTACCGGTGGCACTTTTCGACGTAAATCAGCCTCTTTTCATAGTAACAATATACTGGCACAAGCCGCCTTTGAAGGTTACACCTTTGATAAACTGTTTATGGGGGCTGATGGCGTTGATTTAACGGGCGGAGTCACCACATTTAATGAAAGTTATCATGGTAGTGTCGCTATGTGCAAAGCTGCTGCCAAAGTCATTTTATTAGTTGATTCATCAAAATTTGGCCGGCGTAGCCCAAATGTGGTGTGTGACTTAAAAACCGTGAATACCATTATTACCGATGATGAACTCGAACGTAAATATGTCGAGGCCCTGACTGAGTTAGGTATTGAAGTTATTCAAGTCAGTTCACCGTCATAGGCGGTTAAGAGGCCTGTATTATATTATCCACCAGACCCGTTTGACGCTCAATCTGGGACTGGATGCATTTTTCTAAGATCGGTAAACGGCTATATAGCGTCATCTTTTGTTTCGCTCGGGTAACCGCAGTATAAAGTAATGAACGTGTGAGCAGTGGATTATACTCAGTCGGCAATACCAGCGCAGTATGCTCAAATTCTGATCCTTGCGATTTGTGAACAGTCATGACAAAAACCGTCTCGTGTAGCGGTAATCGATAAGGTGATAACCCTTTAACAGAGCCATCCGCTTGTTCGAAATAAACACGTTTTTTACTGCGATCTGCAGTGGACGGTAAGGTAATACCGATATCACCATTATACAGACCTAATTCTGGATAATTTTTCAAAATCATGACCGGCCGACCTAAATACCACGATTGCTCATCTGAACGCATGATCAATCCCTGCTTGACTAACAGCGCTTCGATTTGTCGGTTTAAGCCATTCACACCAAACTTACCTTCGCGCAGTGCAGCCAAAAGACGAAAACGACCAAATAATCTCAGTGCGTTGCTAATATCAAACTGCGCAGTTTGGATATATTGCAAATAGTCATGGTAACCCCTCGCCACTTGCTCAATCATCAGCGGATAATCCTGCTCTGCAGCTAAGGCACAAAATTCAATATCAGGATATTGCTGACTCAGTAATAGCTGACGAGCTTGATAACTATCACCCTGCTTGATATAACTGGCTAACTGACCGATACCTGAATGAGCCTGAAATCGATAACTTTTTTGTAGTAAACAGATATTATCGGCAATCATGTTTACCTGGGGCGATGTCGGAATATCATAACCGGTGAGCTGTTTTAATATTAACGCTTGTGAGGCAGTATATTCACCTTGCGCAAATGAACATAAATCACCTAATACCGCCCCCGCTTCCACGGATGAGAGCTGTTCCCTGTCGCCTAATAAAACTAATCGGGTTTGTGCGGGTAACGCATCAATAATGCTGGCCATCATCGATAAATCAACCATCGATGCCTCATCAATAATTAAAATATCCACATGTAAAGGATTATCATGGTGATACGTAAACTGCGCAGAGTGAGGCGATACCCCAAGTAAACGATGCAGCGTCACCGCTTCATTGGGTAAGAATAAGTTTATCTGCTTTGGCGATAATAACCGTCCCATCGCCTGATTCAACGATTCAGTCAAGCGCGCAGCGGCTTTACCCGTCGGCGCAGCGGCCATAATACGTAACGGTTTACCGTGGTTTAATTGGCCAAGCACTAAAGCGGCCAATAATTTGGCAACTGTGGTGGTTTTACCAGTTCCCGGGCCACCAGAAATAATCGCAACTTGTCTGGTTAAGGCGGTTGCAACCGCAATTTTTTGCCAGTCAGGTACGGATAAATTATCCGGAAAGAGTTGTTCAAGAATTGCAGTTAATGAGGAGATATCAGTATTGTCAGACTGACTCATACGACAAAAATAGTGACTCACTTTTTGCTCATCAAGCCAAAGGCGCTGGAAATAGAGTCGTTCATGTTGCCAAATGAGCGGCGTATTCGTCTCTCCTGTACTCACAATCGTTGACGCAGCCAAAAGCTGCTGCCAATCACTGACAGAGGGTGAGTCAAGTTGTAAGCAAAACTCAGTGATTAGCGACGCTTCTCGACCGGCAAATAAGTCAGTTTGCGTCAAGTGATCCACTGAGATACAGACATGACCTGCACGAGTTTGAGCGCTGAGATAACTAATCAAAAAATGAAATCGCTGTTTAGCGATACCTTGAAAGTGCGTTTTATCGGCTAAAAATGAGCCAAGATGCACATCAAGCGCTGAAAATAGTTTTTTCTCTACCGCTTGCTGAAATAACGAGATCATCTTCACGCTTATCCTATTGTCAAGTTTAGCCGATTTTTAAGCTCATCGTTTAATATCGTACACAGCCACTATCCGCCAGCCTGTCAGCACAACAACCTGGTACAAACAGACTCTTTAGTGATTCATCAACCTTCGTCTTAGTCGAGACAAAGTAAAGCGGCACCACGCGCACCACCTGAATCACCAAAACGCGCTTTTTCAATGCGAGGCGCTTTCATCATCTTTAATAGATAACGTGGCAAACGCTTAGGTAATTCGGCATAAATCTCATCAAAATTCGATAAGCCACCGCCGATAACCACTAATTCGGCATCAAGCACCACCAGCAGATTGGCTAAATAAAGGGCTAATAATTCCATATAGCGATCGACATGTGCCACCGCTTTCGGCTCTTTAGCATAGTAATGCTCAATAATTTTAGGTGCAGGAATTGATTCTTGATAAAAATGTTTATATAGCCAGGTAAACCCAGTGCCGGATAAATAACGTTCACAGCACCCTACCTGGCCACAACCACAAAGCATCAGCGGAATATCTGCCCCTAAGATCGCCAGCGCATCAATCGGTAACTTCATATGACCAATCTCACCCGCACAGCCGTTTAGACCCGATACAATCTCCTGATTGATGACTAGTCCACCACCCAGCCCAGTGCCTAAAATCACCCCTAAAACATTGGCATATTGCTTAAATTCTGGATCATGTGATTCTGAGAGCGTAAAACAGTTGGCGTCATTATTGATCTCAATAGGACGACTTAATTTTTTTTCAAGGTCTTGAATAAACGGTTTATTTTTGGCGATCTCAATATTGGTCGTAAAAACGGTTTTATGATGAACATCAACAATACCTGGCACCCCAATCCCAACCGCACCTTTTTGACCAAATTTTTCATCGGCCTCAAAGACCAGTCCAGCAAAGGCTTCTAAAAATGAGTGATAGCTATCATGAGGGGTATCTATTCGCTTTCGCCAAACTTCTTTCAGCTGCTTATCAAATACGGCAATCTCAATTTTAGTGCCACCAACATCAAAACCATATAACATAACTTACTCCCTATTATCTCTTATCCTGTTATATATAAACTGACTTATCATCAGAGAGTAAGAGATTTAATCAATAATACTTTTCAAATGACGTGAAAGCGTCTTAAATTATAAAAAGTTATAAAAAGGTAAAACTCGCTGACTAGACCAAATCGCCTTTCACCAAAGGAACAAAATTAACCGGAGCGATAGTTTGCACTTTAAAACGATCTTTTTCACGAACAATCACTTGTAATGTCTGTTTATCAGCACCGACTGGAATGACTAAGCGCCCTCCATCAGCCAGCTGATAAACTAAATCCTGTGGGATTTCTATCGCGGCAGCGGTCACCATAATGCCATCAAATGGCGCCTGTTCTGGCCAACCGAGCCAACCATCGCCATGTCGGGTTGAAACATTATGAATATCGAGCTGCTTGAGGCGCCTTTTGGTATTCCACTGCAAACTCTTAATGCGTTCAACTGACCAGACATGCTCAACCAAATGGGATAGAATTGCCGTTTGATACCCTGATCCAGTACCAATTTCAAGTATTTTTGCGGTCGGTTTTAATGCTAATAATTCTGTCATTCTCGCAACGATATAAGGCTGTGAAATCGTTTGCCCCGCCCCGATGGGCAGCGCACGATTATCATAAGCTTGATGAGATAGTGCTTCATCAATAAACCGTTCACGCGGAATTAATGCGATCGCTTTTAATACAGCGTCATCTTTGATACCTAATTGACGCAGCTGAGTCAGCAGTGATTGCATTTTTTTATTAAACATTAAACCCCCACAACGAAAAAGTAGACATTAATTCACAATCAGTTCTCGTAAAATACTCGTTGCATAGCTCCCCGCCGGCAACCAAAAATGCATTTTTAAGGTTTGCTCGTCTATCCACTGCCAAGTCAGCTCACTTGGTTTTAATAAAATCGCCCGTCGACTAGTCATCAGACGCTCTTTTTTTAATAAATCAATCAAGCTTTGCCATTTATCCAGGCATTGTAGTTCAAACTGCTTTGCAGCCTCTTGCGTACCAAGTGCATCATCCCCAACCATCGGCGCAGTAATTTGCAGCTCATTGTTATCGATACGCTGTTGTAATTCTGGCAATTCGGCGGCTAATGCCAAAAACCAGCTGCCTCGGCCGGTGAGTTGTAAAGCATCACCCGCTAGTGCGGTTGATGAGGTGTGATGAATAATGCGTTCGCTCACAATATCATTAAAAATGGCACTTCTTGCAGCAGATAGATAAAAACTTCTTTTTTGTCTATCTTTAACTTTAATTTCGCCATCAGCCCAGCGCTGAGCCTGCGTAATATTATGATTATCACGGCCGAAACGCTGTTCACCAAAATAGTTCGGTACGCCCTGCTGTGTAATCAGCTGTAAACGCGCGTCAAGTGCCTGACGATCACTGATATCACGAATCATTAAACTAAACCAGTTACCTTTTAATACACCAACCCGCAATTTTTTCGACTGTCTGGTTACCCGCAAAATTTCACAGCCTTCTAACGCAAAGGCAGAAAAATCAGGTGTCTCTTTTCCCGGCATATGTAAGCCAAACCACTGCTCGGTTACCGCTTGACGATCTTTTAATCCGGCATAAGTAGCCAGTTTGGCTGAAATACCGGCGAACTTGGCCAGCTGCTCAGCAACAAATTGCGTATTACAATCTGTTTTACGCAGATAAATAAGTACATGCTCACCTTGCCCATCAGGTTCAAAACCCAGATCTTCTTTGACGATAAAATCAGCACATTGCTGTTTATATTCAGCCGTAACGGCTGGTTGCCCATGTAAATACGCGAGAGGAGTCATTCATTTATTTCCGATATTTTCACTAACAGTACGACTGCTTCACAAGCAATCCCTTCTTTGCGCCCGGTAAAACCTAATTTTTCAGTGGTGGTAGCTTTCACACTCACTTGTTCAAAGTGAACTTTTAAATCTTCCGCTATATTGACACGCATTTGTGGAGTATGCGGCTGCATCTTAGGTTCTTGTGCAATAATGGTCACATCGACATTACCCAGCTGATAACCTTTCGCCAGCACTAACCGATAAGCCTCACGCATTAAGTGACGGCTATCCACACCGCGCAGCGCAGGATCGGTATCAGGAAACAGCTGACCAATATCACCTAAAGCCAAGGCACCAAGTAATGCGTCAGTCACTGCATGCAGCACCACATCACCATCGGAATGAGCCAGCAGACCATAGTCATAAGGCACTTTGACACCAGCCAGCGTTAATGGCCCTGCACCACCAAACTTATGTACATCAAAACCGTGACCTATTCGCATTCTTTATCCTTATCTGTTGGTAACGTAATAATCTGTTGCTGAGCCAAATAGAATGTTGCCAGCGCCAAATCCTCTGGCCGCGTCACTTTGAGATTATCACGGCGCCCTAATACTAAAAGCGGATGCCCACCGCAATATTCAATGGCTGAAGCCTCATCGGTTATATTGGCATGCTCAGTCAGGGCTTTGGTTAAGCTCGCTTTCAATTCACTGGCCGTAAACAGTTGAGGGGTTGCCGCCGCCCATAAATAGTTACGATCTAAGGTTTTATCAATCACCTGCTGATGAGCAGCGCTGGCCAGTTTGACGGTATCGAAAATCGGCATCGCTAAAATGCCGCCTCTGCCGACCGCAAACACCTGATCGATTAATTTATGGATATCTTCATGGGTAATACAAGGTCTTGCTGCATCATGGACTAATGCCCACTCATCATCGGCTACGTAGTTTAACCCAGCCAGGACTGAATCAGCACGATTGTCACCACCAATAACCTGCTGAACTCTGCTATCTTGCGCAACGGTCAACGAAGCAAAAATAGGATCCTTAGCACTCACCGCCACAATCACCCGTGAAATAGCTTCGCAGGTGAGTAATTTATCTAAGGTATGTTCAATAATCGTCTTATGACCAATCTTTAAATACTGTTTAGGCTGCGCACTATTCATGCGTGTGCCAAAACCAGCTGCTGGCACCACGGCAACAATCGATGGTTTCCGGATCATTTAGTTCTGCTCCGCATCACTAATCACCCGGTAAAAATGTTCATTGGGTTTTATCATCCCCAAATTAGAGCGTGCGCGATCTTCAATCGCATCAAGCCCATTATATAAATCTGCGGTTTCAGCATACATCCGATCATTTCTCAGTTTTAAGGTGCTATTTTGTGCCTGCATTTCAACCAAAACTTGCTGTACCTGATGAAAATCAGACATATTATTTTTGCCAAACCATAGCGCATATTGTAAATAGCCTAACACACAGGTTAACAGTAGAATTAATTTCCACTTCATCTTTTATTCCTACAGACACTTAGCCGGTTTTGGTAAACCAGCAAGCTTGGTGGCTTGTTTGGCGGGTCCTTGCGGAAACAGCCGTTGCAAATAGCGACTATTGCCTTTTTCGGGACCAAATTTCTTCTCCATGGCCTTCACTAACATTCGAATCGCCGGAGAAGTATTAAATTCTAAATAAAACTCACGGACAAAGTGAATCACTTCCCAATGTGCATCGCTTAATACGATTTGCTCTTGTTGTGCAATGAGTTCCACCAGTTCAGGCGTCCAGACCTGCCAATTTTTTAAATAACCTTTGTCATCAGTCTCAATCGTCTGACCATTCAATACAATTATCATAAAATTACCTTAATATTTGCCGGCTATTATAGCAATTAAACGCACTACAAACACGTCTGAACGTCATAATGATGATGAAATTTATCAATTTTGGTGATTTTTGCAGCAAATAGAAAAAAATAGTGAAATAGCTATTTACAAACTGCCGTCTCTACTTTAATATTCAGCCTCATTGCGGAAGTGTGGCCGAGCGGTTGAAGGCACCGGTCTTGAAAACCGGCGAGGGGAAACCCTCCCAGAGTTCGAATCTCTGCGCTTCCGCCATTCTTTTCGTGGTATAGCAGAAAATTTCCCTTCAAAACAGAATACCTACTGTTAGTCCTGATTTGATTTATGTCAATCTAAGCTTAATGGCTTGCGATCAAACTTAGTCATGAAATTATTCTCAGCTACACTATTCTCAATTGATACTTCCTATCAGTGTTTTTTTATCTAATAAAAGATTTATCAAAAAATATTTAATGTTAAGTTTAGGCATACTGGCGTTATTATCAGTATTTTATTGTGCTACTAGACTCTAACACAGCTAAAAATACTCGATTTGGCCTTATTGTAAACCATACCAACAATGTATGCTTCTTGTCTCAAATTGTTGTATGTGCCAAACCAATTTATTGAATATAAAGCCCTGACAACATCAACAAAGTAGCAAAATAACATTTAATACTCACAATATTTGCGCTGTCAGTTACATTAACATCTATATTGGCACGCATTTATCTGATCATGTACTGATATTTTTTCGATTAAAATATCAGCGAGCTTCATTGACGTTTTGTAACTGAGCGCATAATCAGCTGACACGGTAATATTTCCGTATCGAAAAAACATTAAAACAATGATACCTATAGCTGATAGGCTATATTAAAATTAAACAGTACGCGATCAACGGCCATATTATCAGGATGCAATAGTGGTGCAGAGAGCGACATATCATAATTAAATGCGTATAAACTTCCTCTAAATCCCGTTGCCGTACCCATTAGCTTACTTTGCTTCTCGTCACTATTTTTATCCCATACCTGCCCATAATCAAGACCAATATACCACTCAAGATTCTTGATTCCGGTAATAATATTCCAAGTATTTTGGTTATAAAAACCACTATATCCGTTACGTCCTGCTGAGTTTTCAAAGCCACGAACACTCCATCGATTTCCTATTGAGAACTGATCTTGTATCGTTAGCGCTTTAGGTGAATACTGTGCACCTAGCTGTAACTGATAATAACTATCGAAAGCTTGCAGGCCTAGATTTTTAATGTAGCTTAAGTCTAAATTGAGAATGTGGCTCTCTGGACTCACACCACCACCATCAATCATATCAGGTGTTTTTTTTGCACCTAACCACTGAACAAAACGCTGATAAGAGATCGTCGTATCGAGGACTGAATCATAGAATTGCTGCTTATAGTTCAAGCCAAATCGAATATTGGTCATATTTCGTTTCTGTAACTGTAGCTCTTGATCGCCAAATTGATAATGCGCTTTTCGTCTAAAAAGCTCTGTAATCAATTTCACCTTCTTGCTTTGATCACGGTAGATTGTTCTTGAACCTTTCAGATCAAAATAACGATTATCGCCTTGATATTTAAAATTAAGATCACTAACGGCGATGTTTTGTTTGGATTGGCTTTGACTGTAAAAAATTTCATACTCCCAATAACCAAAAGGAAATGAGTAATAAGCACTGATATTTTGATACCCGCCATATTTCGTCTGTTCTAGCTGAGTTGTACCTGATAAATAAAAGATATCATTTACCCCAGCTAAATTGTAAAGATAGCCCGCACCATTAGCTAAGGTTTTACCGGTGCTTTTATCGCCCCAGTTATTGATCCATAGTCGCGTATTCCAACGGGCAGGATTAATCACATCAATAACCACATTACTATATTCATTCTGAGATCCTGGCGCGATATAAATTTTTATGTCATCTAATGGTATGCGTTGAACTAGTTCTAATCCTTGCTCGATATCCCGAATATTTAAGATATCTTCACTTTTAAACGGTAAAACCCACTTACGAACAGCATTATCCTTAATAATGACTTTTTCAATCTTACCTGGAACCACATTAAAGATCAGTTTTTTCGTCGAAAGATCCTGATCAGGAATTTCTATACGACTTGTCACATAACCGGATTTAATAATGTAGTCTTGAATATCGATAGCCAATTGCTGAATCGCCAAAACACCTAAACAACGCCCAGCCGCATTCTGTTTGAGTTTTTTCAGACCTGCATTATTTAAAAAATCTTGATTCAGCACAATCTCATCGATTGGCAAACAGTTTTCCTCAACTGGTAAAGCTGTTGGCGTTGTAGCGTTTTTTGTATCGCTGGCATAAACATCTTTTTTTTCTAAATTATTTTCGAGCCGTGTGCTTTTATCAATATCTTGCTGGTTTTTGATGAGCCTATCTAAATTGACTTCAGCCATCGCCGAAATACAGTTGCTAAAAATAGCTAAAATAAATAAATTTTTTATTATAATTTTCATTGTTACCTTGTTTAGCTAAGAATAAAAACAGCAACGAAACGCTGCTGTTTTTATTGAATATCAATACTATGAATATAGATAAAATCATTATAAGAACGGTTATTAGTCTGATGATAATATCTCTAATCATTTATATAAAATTGTAATTAGCTCAATAAATATTATTAATATCAAAAAGTATGCCACCCTTCGCACTTATACTACCTTGTGAGTTATTAAGTGAATTAGCTTTAATTTGTAATTTTTTATTGGCCTGTAATTTACCATTTTGATTATAGACGCTATTTTGAATCTGTAGGTTAATATCACCTTGAGAAATTGTTTGACCATTGGCGTTTGTAAAACCAGTAGAGGCTGACCCAGTAGTAATATCAATCCCCCCACTACTACTTCCCGCAATGATTCCTCGAACGCTTTCATTTGGCCCATTTAGTTGGACATTATTTTGAATCGTGTTGTTATTGGTGATAAAACCATTAATCGAGCTTAATTTGACACGTCCGAATTGTGCCCTAATCAATCCGCCATTATTATTAATCTTCCCATTAGCCGATATAGTAACATTATTACCAGCATTAATTGATCCTACTATGTTATCGACGGTAGCAGCATCTATATTAACATTCATGCCTTGGATTGTTGCATTATTATTCCTCAGGGCACCTTTGGCTGTTTGTATATTAATATTCCCACCACGAATATTAGCCTGTGATTTCTCGCCAGAGTTCTTCAAATAACCATTATTAGTATTAATCGTCATTTGATTTCCTGAAGACAATTGACTATCAATATTCGTCACCGTACCACTATTAATATCGAGATTTCCGTCAGCAGAAATTAGCGCATTATTAGAGTTAGCTAGTGTACCTAGTCCATTAAGCACGAGTTTAATATTTTGATTACTCGTGATTTTACCGCCAGTATTAGTAAGTTGATAATAGACATTTGCATTAATACTACCAATACTTTTTATATTCCCTGTATTTATAAGGCGATATTTGCTATCAATATCTAAACCAGCGCCACCCGCTTCAATTTGACCTTGATTTCTGATACCCTTTTTATCTTGATTACTGAGTAATATTATTTTGTTGGCATACATCCCGCCGAGTTCAGAAATATCAATGTTATAATAGAAGTTAGAGTTTTTAGATGTCGGATTCAGTGTTTGAGTAATTTTATTATTAAGGTCAACATAGTTATTACCCGCGACAACATAAATATCTTTCGCCTTTATAACTCCGGTAATATTAACTGTTTGCCCGTGTAGCGCTAAAGTTGAGTCAGTACTTAAACCACTATCACTAATGGTGATGTCACCTCTGGAGACACTATACCCATTTAATTTATTATTTTGGGTATCTACAAAACCGGTAGACAATGTCACATTATTAGCATTAATAAATCGGCAACCACCGCAAATAATACCTGATGGATTAGCAATGATTACATTCGCTTTTGTTCCTGCAACCTCAACAGTTCCACGTATTCTTGAATAAAAACCCGAATTTACTTCATTCAAAATAACCTTAGCCGTACCATTTCTTAAATTAGCATTGCCCATAATCTGATCGGCTATCTGGGTAACTGCACCGATTTGACTGTTATTAAGAATTACACCTTGAGGATCAACATCAAATTTACTATAAACATTGTGGGAAAGTCCGTTTGCATTAGGGGTATTGATATTAACTACTTGTACCCCTCTAACATTTGAACTCGAACCATTGTTAATGATCACATTAGCATAAGTTGCATGAGATAACGGGAGCAAGAGAGAAATAACGATGGGATTAAATACCTTATAATATTTTTTATTCATAAAACCTCTAGGGAAAATGTCAATTTAAGATAATGATAAGAAAAATAAAAAATTAAGCTATAAACACCATAATCAGGACGACATCAATTACTTTGCATTGAAAAAGGCAATAACTAATTATTAAATTAGTCCTTAGCATTATACGGAGAGCTTAAACTTAGGTTTCTAATATATTTGAGGTGAAATAACAAGTCAAGATGATTATTTTCTAAAAATTTAAATTAAACATACATTCATATTTTATATCAGATTTTTTATGATTGAGGCTTGGTATATTAAATAAGAGGAGTTTATCGCTAAATATTGAATACTAAGCAATTATAAATAACTAATCCAGATAAAAGTAAGCATTTACCCGTTGTTATTTTTCAGTTAACTTTACATAAAAATGACAATAAATAATCATTTTAGCGATATAGCAATCGTGCTTTTAAGAGACTGGATAATCTGAATGCTCATTTTGAGCCTTTGAAAAGCATATCGACGTAACTTATCTCATCATATCCACAAAAGAATAATCAAACCTAAGCAGTGAAAACATCATAAAATAGAGTACTATCTTACAATGATTCACTACAGATAATTAATCAGTTACGCTCGCCCTTCGAGCAAATACCATCATATTTAACTTAATTAATTACAATACTGCCGCCATTTTGTATATCAAGGTTAATACCTCCATTAGCCGTAATAGTACCGCCTTGACTATTACCTAAAGTATCAGTTTTTATACTCAGTTTTTTACCTGCAGATATTTTACCATTTGTATTACTGACCTCTTTGCTAGCTTTGATATTTAAACCACCTAAAGACATAACTTGACCAGCAGCATTATATAAACGATTAGTTGTAATATCAATGTTACCATTACTATTAGCTACCACGATACCGGTTACGTTAGGCCTATTTAGATCAGTCCCGGTTTGTTTGGTCGACATATTATCGATAAGACCATTGGTCGTCACTAATTTCACACTGCCTAATTGAGATCGAATAAGTCCATTTCGGTTAAGAATATCACCAGTTGTGGTTATATCGACATTTTGTCCTGCATTAATAATACCATTCGTATTATCGATTGTTGTAGCGTGAGCGGTGATAGTAAAACCCTGAATAAGACCACCTGTATTTTTTAAATAATTGGTGTTTAAAACAATATTTCCCCCATTCAAGCCATTGGTTATTAACTGACCTGAATTTCTCAGTAAATTATTGTTAGTATTAATGTTTAGATGACCGAGACCTGTAATACTACCCGATTGATTGTCTACATCGGCACTATTGATATTAAGATCGGAAGATGCTTTAATCTGACCATTATTAGAGTTGGTGAAAACACCTACTTTGGGCCCGCTAACAAGTGAACCGGGTACACTCATATTCGGCTTACCTCTTGTTGTATCGATATTAATATCTTGATTACTAATAATTTGTCCACCCTTATTTAAAAACCAATAACCAGATTTTATGTTGATGGTACCTTGTGTATTGATGGTACCTCTATTATCAAAAGAACCTTGAGTATCAATTTGCAATCCTAAATTATCGGCAACAATTGTACCTTTGTTGGTAACACCTGCTAGCTCCTCGGTATTAACGAGCATAATTTTATTTGCATACATACCACCTAACTCTGAAATATCAATACTATAGGTATCATTCGCCAGACGATATGGTCCGGACACAGTGCGTACTACGGTGTTATTAGCATCAATATAGTTGTTACCTGCAATTACCGTGATATTTTTTGCGGTAACTTTCCCCTTAACAAATACATTGCGACCCAGTAGCGCAGTTGGAGAATCACTATTAAGTCCTCCGCCTATCTCACCAATAGTTATTTGTCCTTGATTTACCGTATAACCTTTTAATTTTCCATTAACAACATCTGGCTTACCTGCGGTTAATGTCACATTATCCGTATTGATAAATCCACAACCATAACAGGAGACACCTGATGGATCAGCAATGATAACACTTGCTTTATTGCCCGCCACCTCAACCATACCCGCTAAGCTTGACCCTCTCGAACCTTGAACTTCATTTAAAATGACTTTGGCTGAACCATTTGATAAATTAGCATTACCGCTAATCTGCCCCGCTAATGTTGTGTTTGCGCCTTTCGGGCTATTATTTAGTATAATCCCTTGTTTTTCAACTTGAAACTTACTATAAATGTTGTGGGAAAGACCATAACTATTCGCTCTGTTGATATTGACGACTTGTACATTTTTAGTTGTTGTTGTGCTGCCATTTTTCATTACTACATCGGCATGTGCCAGACCAGAAGAAAATAAAATAGAGATGACAATTGAATTGAAAATATGGTAGTTTTTTTTAGTTTTATTATTCATATAACCCCTTAAACAGAATATGACTTTTAGTTTATTATTATATAATGATGATGGGATGATAGGATGAGCGTATAATCAAAAATTGAATGATTGAACTTAGCCCTAATATATCATCATCAATAGTCAAAGCTTATTGAATGGCCTGCTGTTATTCAAGTATCACGCTAGTAATGAAATATAAAACGCTTTTTCTTAATCTCAAACAATCATTAGGTAATCAATAAACTTAACACCAAAGGATTAGCTTATCGGCTAAATTTGGAGTGCGTTACTATATTTGAGCGAAAATATCATGTCAAGACTCATGCTTTTCGATATAAAAAAAATTTAAGTTTTTTTAATGTATCTATGAACTATTTTTATTACCAAAAGTGTAATAAAAACACATCGCTTAGTTCAGAAGATAACACCCAGTTATTACGTCATTATTCACTTCATATTTCTCAATCAGAGTGAAGATTTAACTTATCGAAAGGTATTCTTTCAACATATTTCTTACATACAGCATTTTGTAGCACTAATAAATTTAAATCTCAGCCATAAATGAAGATTAAGTTGGAAGTTTTGGTAATACTTAACGAGGGGTTACGATGACAATGCAATAGTTAGCTCGATTAATATGAATAAACGTTATCGAACTACTAATAGTGATAGGATAAAATAAATTCATATTAGATGATAGATCGATGATTTTATAGAAGCTACTTAATGACTAATTGATCCTCAATAATATTGAGATTCACACCGTCGCTTGATGTGATAGATCCTTGTTTGTTATCGAGTGGATAGGCTTTGATATTTAATTTTTTGCCTGCCTGTATTCGCCCACCTTTATTGTTCATCCCTTTACTCATTTGCACATTAAGATCACCCAGAGAGATTATTTGTCCCGTGGTATTCTTTAATCTAGTGGCTGTCATATCAATGCCCCCTTTGCTACTTGCAGCAATAATACCGAGTAAACTACTCGCATTGACATTCACCGATGCACCTTGCTTGGTGACCATATTATCGATAACACCCTGACTCGACACTAATTTAACGCGTCCTGATTGAGATCGTATTAATCCATTGGTATTGGTGATGTCGCCTGAGGTTAAAATTTGCACACCTTGCCCACCATTAATCACGCCATTTGTATTATCGATAGAAGGCGCTAAGATCGTCACGGAATAACCTTGAATAGTGCCACCAACATTGTGAAACTCGCCATCCTTGCTATGAGTCACCTCATCATCAGCGGCATTTACAACGGATTTATCTCGATCGTACGCTATATTCGCACTTGCAGTCATATCGGGTTGGTCGGGGGATTCAGCTACGGCTGCAGCATTTGCATCAGATTGCTGAGTTGGCGAAGAATAAACCTTGATTGATGATAAGGAAGCCGCCGATACAAAGCCTATCGGTTGATATGACGCTGTATCATTATAGCGAGGTTGATTATAGGATTCTTTATCACGCACGTTATCAAGGTGATAGTTTGTTGCCGATGCTATCTCATTGGTCTGACTGCTCACTGGACTAGTGGAAAAAGTCTCTTGAGTGGCGAACAGCGGGCTCAAGTCGCTCACATTCATCGTGCTACTATTTTTGATACGGATAGCATTTTGAGTATCGGTGGGCTCGGTTTTATCAGCAGGTATAGCCGTATTTATGGTCAGGCTATTCGTTTGAAGTGATTGGGGGCCAAGTCCCTGAAGCGTCCGCGTAACCTGATTATGAATATTCATATAATGATTACCTACGGCGATAGTCAGCTCATTAGCGTCGACTTTACTGTTAATAACCACAGAATGCGATAGCAGGGTGGTTGATGAGTCGCTAGTAAAACCAGCACCATCAATCTTAATCACGCCCTGGCTCACTGGATATTCCATCAACTTTTTAGGGTTTATATCTAGATTTCCAGTACTTAGCGTCACACTATCAGTATTAATAAACTGACAACCATTACAATAGATCCCTGCTGGATTAATAATGATAACACTCGCTTTATCACCAATAACCTCTATCTTACCCTCAATATTTGACCACGTTGAAGACTGAATTTCATTTAAGATTAGTTTAGCTGAACCGTTGGCCAAGTAGCGATTAGCACTAATCTGCTCAGCTGACTGGGTATTAACATTTTTCTGACTATTATTGAAAATAAGGCCATCTTCACCCACATTAAACTCACGATAAATATTGTGAGAAACACCATCAACATTCGCCTCATTAATGTTAAATACTGGCACATTTTTAGTCATTATGGTATTGCCATTGTTCAACACTATTTCTGCATAACTTAATCCTGAACAAAAGAATAAAATCGAAATTGTGACTAAATAAAGAAGACGGAAATACTTTTTAACGTGCTTATTATTCATAAAGCCCCTTAGAAAATGAATATCACGGTTAGTCTATTCACAGTAATGATGAAATGAGCTTTTAAATAAAATTGGTACTATTTCATTTTCGCCAATACCGTCATCATCAACAATCAACGTTTATGGGAAAATATGAGACTGAGACATCACTATAGCGGCCAGATAAACCTCGCTGTTTTCAACTCAGGTAATAGCTAGTTCATCCATAAACTCAATACTTCAGGTTTAACTTGATAGCTAATCTTATGATGTAATTTACTATATTTGAGCCTCAATAACATGTCAAGATGAATGTTTTCAATAGGTTGAAAATATCCAATATGATGAGATGATCAATCCGGCTGCCACTCATCATTCGATAGAATCCGTATAATCAGCCATCATCCTAAATCACATAGGCAGTTTGAACACGAGCGCATAGTTAGTCAGCCGTAACATCACAACACAGCGACCAGCTATCCCCCTCTCTTTTGACACTCATCAAAGCGCAAATACATATCACATGCCATTAAAAAATCGCTATGCCAACGCCAATAAAGATGTAAGAAGTGATAGCCAATACAGGGTAAAAAACAAAGGATAAAATAGCCTTCAAAATTGAAAATCACATTAAACACATGCAGTAATACACTGACTAAAATTATCCAAAATAATTCTACTATCAACAGTAACACCATCCGGCTTATCATCGATTTTGCATACATAGTCGGCCATGGAACAGATTGAGAAAACAGCAGATCTATCTCTTTCAAAAAAACTCGCCCCAAAAAAATATAGCGCTTTGACGATAGAGAAAAGAACTGGTTGATTGCCTGAACAATCATACACAATATCCACATCGCAATGATTAATTGTGGTGAAGTGAACCCTTGTTCAAGCGAAAATGCCGGTTGATATTTCAATGGAATCACCGATAATATATTGAGCATAATGATAAAAAATAGAGAATAAGCCACGTATTGAGACATACTTTTAAATCTCGGGCTACAGGAAATACTCACTAGCATCTGTCTAATATAAATACGTCTTAAAAAACGGATAATCAGCAAAATATAGCATAAAGATAATATCAACAACGACACCAGACTATAAGCACCGGAAAGTAAGGTTAAACAACCTTTCACAATTATCCAGAATATACCAAACGAAAATAAGCTCACAATTTCCGGTCTTGAGAGAAAAATCGCGATGGTTGAGAAACGCTGTCCGCCAAAATCATTGACATCAACGCGCCCAACGCCCCAACTATAAGCCCAATAAGCTTGCAATTCATAAATAAAATTAAAGAGTAATAGCGCTAAGATGCCACCGATTAAGCCGCTATCATTGGCTGTGATTGAAAAGGTACTGTTTTTCCAATAAAAACCAAATACCAAAAGCACAATCAACGATACCATCAGTTGCATCCGTTTATCGTGAAAACGAATAAAAGTGAAATAATCAGGAATCATATCATACCTACTTATTAAGCTAGAGATCTTTACAATGTAGTGACATTGCCGGAGAAAAAGTCTCAAAATCACTCAATAGATTGCGCAAATAAGGTTTATTGCTGACTTCAATCAAGCATAGTGAAGATGAGGACGCCTGTACTAATAGTTGGTTCATACTTGTTCGCCACTGTACAGTATGTGTTAAATGCAAAGCTAAATTGTCTCTGATCTTTTCGGGCAAAGTCTCAGTCATACCAGTGACATTCATCCATAATTTATGTTGTGGTGATTGAATCTCAATCGTCGCTAAAAAATCACGCATTCGTTCAATCCCGTCTTGCATTAAACGGGTATGCCAAGCACCACTTACCGCTAATTTAGTCAATAAAATATGGTTATTCATCAAATAACTCGCCATTTCTCGCAGCGCCTGAGGTTCACCACCAATGACTTGTTGACGATTGCTATTATCACAACTCACATCAACCGGCAAATTCACCTGACCAATTAACTCAACAAGCCGTTGATGATCGATCCCTTTAACCACCTGCATTGTACCTTTATTCACCTGGCTTAATGTATCCATCAACTGAGCGCGAAAATAAATACAGCGGAATAGATCTTCTAATGTTAACACGTTGGCCGCATATAAGGCCGCATATTCACCCACACTATGACCACAGACACCAAAGATCTCATGTTCAGGCCGTTTTTCACGATATAAATGAAAAAGTGTCACATTGATTGCGGTTATCGCAATCTGTTGATGTAGCGTGTGGACGAGTTTATTCATCGGCCCTTTTAAACATATACGGCGAATATCAATACCTGAAATATCGCTGGCACAGTCCCAAATCACTTTGCTTTGGCTATTACTATCCCAAAGATCTGCGCCCATACCTATCGTTGGATTACCTTGGCCTGCAAATAAAAAAGCCACGGGTTGTAAATGATTTCTATCCATATTAATAACCTTAAAGATGATATTTAAAACCGAAATAGACACCAATATTTTCGCCAAAGAGCCCAAACTCTGAATCGCGACGCCCTAAGGTGCTATTCAAACCGGTATAGATTTCTACTTTACGTTCAGTACTATCGAGTATCTGGCTATAATTAATATTCATAAGCACACTTTGATCACGCAGATTAAGCACCATATAACTTTGCAAACGAGCGTGAGAATTTAGCTCAATACTAGCATAACCATTAAGATAATGTTTACGCTGAAAGTAGCCCTGATTTGAGATATTATCGATTTCCGCCGCCATTAAATATTGATAATCATCAAATGCTTTGGACAGTGGTTTAGAGTACATTTTTTGATTGAAAAAATGGATTAAATTGACCTGTTTATCCCACTGGGTTTGTGAGTAACCTTCCCCCTGAAAATAGTACTCGAGACCGAACTGGCTGAAATTATCTGAGGTATATTGCATACCCAGCGCCAACTCTACACCTGATTTTTTATGCGTTTGATAGAGTGATGTTGGAAATTGATAACCCATCGCCTGCGCGGTATATTCGCTATCGAGATGTCGCCATTGCTGTTTAGCGTGATAAGCGAGCTCGCTGTTTATCACCCACTGCGATGACCACTGATAACTATTACTCAACGCCAGCGATCCAAAATGCCCCAATTTTAGATTAAGTGAAGGCGTATTCTTTTCAAAACGATAGTCAGTATAGGTGAACAAATAACCTTCCGCCGCATTGGTGCGTTTGATCGCTGACCAATTGCTGGCAGAAATATACCGCTTATCTCTCTGCGCCAATTTCGGCACAACCACCAAAGATAAAGTATAATTAGCTGTTTCTGCTATCAGCTCTGAACGCCAAAAAGTCGGCATATAAGCCTGTTGTAACGTCGGTTCATAAAATCGACTTGATTTAAAACCAGCATAGTAGCTATTGAGTAGATTTGCGGGAGACTTAAGATAAAATAGACCTGGATTGAAATGGTGTTTACCCACTTCAATTCTTACCTTATCAGATAGTTGTGACGATACATTTAGCTGGTCTATCAATAACTTTATCTGATGATCATCCCGTTCAAATTGTCCTGCCGCTTTATCCGAAAAATTCGCTAAACCATAAACAGCTATATCAAGCAATAATTTGTCCGCAATTAACGCGCCACGCTGCTGATATTTCACAGCTAAATCAGTATAACGATTATGTCGATTATACGGCGCTTGTCCGGCTATCTGCCATAGTGGCGCTTGACGATTTATCGATGAGCGCTGTAAAAATAAAGTGATATCAGGGCTAGCCAGACACATAGCTTGCACATTATCCAGCAAACAAAAGATAGACCAAAAAGATAACAAAGACCTTAATTTCAAAGGCCACCTCGCTGAATATACTCTTTGGTAAAATGAGATAAAGGTAATGACTCAAATCGAACATCACTATAGTACATCACTGAGTAATCTTGACCATATCTGGCATCGATCACCACAATTTTTGATGGCCGATACAGACCTAACTGTAGTTGATAATCCTGATAAAGAACCTCTTTCATTAATTTATCATCTAAGGAATAGTAGGCGGCTTTGTAGGGGCGGTAACTGTTTTTTTCAACCCAATAAACGACCTTAGGATAGGTAACTTTTGACGATTTCCGGACTAAAACCAACTGATAACACTGAGTATCGCCACAAGCCGCTTCACCAGCTAGAGTTGAGTCATAAGCATACTCAAAATTAGTGACAATCACATCGCCGTTTGAAATCTGCCCCAATAATCGCTGTGAACGAGAAATGCTTATCGGTCTACGCAAATCAGGCGCATAAAACCATAGATCATACCAGTGCGATAGCATGACCTTACCTTTATCTCTAGCCGGGTAAACGAATCGCACTAAAGAACGTGCATCCGCATCTTGCCCCTTTTCAGGTTTTAAAAAACGCATTGAGATATCTAAAATCTGTTTATTTATCGGCTGTTTTGCACCAGCCTTATACTCCATGATCGTCACGGTGTAGCGAAAAGGCTGATTAGGTGAGCGAATCTCATCTGAACGCTCAATAATATCCAAGGCCCGTTTGTCACTTTGCGACGCTGCCGTCAAACTCATGAGCAGGCTGGCCATAAATATAAGTACGTGCGTTATTTTCATGTAATCCCTCATGCAAATTTAAATGCATCTGCAATATTCAATTTTGCCGCACGCAATGCCGGTAAAATAGACGCAAATGAGGCGGTGAGCATGGGTAAGGCAAAGGTAACCAGGATTAACTCAATACTATCGGTTTTAATAAAAGCGATATAACCTTGAGTCTGGCCGGGTGAAGGTGGCATGGCAATACCTTTTAGATTGATCAGCGTGGCCAAAATAAAACCAATAATGAGGCTACCGATCCCTCCGATCAAACCGATAAAACTACCCTCAAGAATAAATAGTTTTGTCACATGCCAGGGTTTAAGGCCTATAGCTCGCCAAGTCGTAATTTCTCGGGTACGTTCAATGATGCTCATCGTCAAGGCATTACTAATCATGAAAACAACTATCAAAGCAACAATCACTTTAATAAAAAAATAAATACCCGATAGTAATCCATCGACTTGACGATAAAAAAGTGATAATGATTGCCAATCTTTGATGACTAAGGGAAGCTGTTTTTGAGCAATATAATGTTGTAATTTATCGATAAAAATAGCTAAATCAGACTCATTATGTAATAAAATGACCACTTTATTCACGCCAGCGGTATCCATCATTCGCTGCGCCGTTGTCAATGGGATTTTTATCGCTACATCGTCGTAATCTTTAATCCCTGACTCAAAAATACCCCGTACTTTTAATGACAGCGCTCCTTGTCCGCCTTGAGTATTAATCACTAGTAAATCCAACCAATCACCATACTGTGCATTTAGCGTTCTAGCTAAACCACTACCCAGCGTCACTTCAGATAACTGTACACGAGATAAATCGCTTCCGGTGATCAACTGATCAAACGCGCCTAGTTTGAGTGCGGGCAAAGGTTCAATACCGATGGCTGAAAAATAACTCGCTGTCTCTTGCTCATATTGCGAGACGATGCCACTAAACTCTAACTGACCAGAAATAGTATCGATATAGTCGGATAATTCAGGATTTTCAAGTATATTGGTTTTGAGTTCTGCATAGTTATCAATAATGCTTTTGCTTTTATTTGCCGTATCAAAATAGGCTTGATGATAGATTTGCAGATGACCAACGTTGGTTCTCACCGTCTGCTCTTTCAATATCCAAAAAGAGTAATTAATAAAACCACCATAAATAAAAATAGCAACCCCACCTAATATCATGGCGGTAATTATCGATAACGTTCGCCTTTTATGACGAAATAGATTTAAAAAAGCAAACTTAACATCAGAGATAGCGCTTACCGTACAATAAACTAAGTACAGTAATATCATCACGATAATGACACTAATTAACATCAATCCATTCATATTTATTCCCCTTTCATTAGCGGCATCATTATCTGCATTATTTCCGCCATCGCCCACGCTGGAGATCTATTCGGTTTAAGCTGTAATAATTGGCTAAACTCAGCATCATAAGGGGTGAGCTGAGTTAACCAGGCTTGCGCTTGCTTGGGTAGCCGACAATTATTTAACGCCCGATACCGCATATAATTAATCTGTGCAGCTAGAGCCTGACTTAAGGCGGTTTTGGTATTATGTAATAACTCAGTATCTTGCAAAGTAATAACGCAGCGCCCGAGTTTAGCGGGTAAATAGGCATCGATTCGGGCCCTTAGATAATGAACGCGGAGATCGTCAGGATGTAAATCAACCGCTTCGTCTAAAAAGAAAAAACCCAACTTTGCATTTGCCGCAGCATGTACATAATCATTACGGGATTGATAATCATCGGCTTGCTGTAATAATCCATAGGCATAAAAAATCAGTGCCAGAATTTGATGCGAGCTTTGATATTCGGCGTATAATTGCTCCGTTGTTTGAGACAGTTCCTTAAGATCGGCTGGAAATCCCTTTTCGAGCACCGATGCTAATACTGATGGTGTGGTTGCCTGTACGGGTGAAAAGAGTATCAACCAAGTCGAAATGATCGTGACAAATAGGATTTTATCGTATCGAATCATAAACTAATTCTCCATCTTGAATTTCTATTACACGTTTGGCCCGATCCTTGAGCTGAGTTGAATGTGTTGAAACGATAAATGTTGTCTCTGTTTGCTGATTGATTGTCTGTAATAACTCTAAAATATCCTCTCCGGTCTTCATATCTAAATTACCGGTGGGTTCATCGGCCACCACCACCGCTGGTTGATGAACTAACGCCCGGGCAATGGCAATACGCTGCTGTTGACCACCTGATAATTCTCCCGGCTTGCGATGCATCAATTGACCCATACCGACACGATTTAAATAGTCGCGCGATAAGGCCTGTGCCTGCTGTTTGGTATGATAACCATTTAAAATCAAGGGATAATAGACATTATCAAACGCACTTAGCACCGGTATCAGATTAAAAAACTGAAAAATGAAACCCAGATGTTGACTGCGTATTGTCGCCAATTGATTCTCATTCAAATTAGCTAACGATTTATTCATAAAGAAAACAGAGCCAGAAGAGGGGTTATCAAGCCCGGACAAAATATTAAGCAAAGTACTTTTACCGCTGCCAGAAGGTCCACACAAGGCAACGAATTCGCCTTTGGCAATCTCTAAATGAATATTTTTCAGCGCATCGATCGCCTGCTCACCAAAGCCATAGCGCTTGGATATATCGATCAAACCGATTGCTGGCAAAGCTTTAATTTTTTGTACCATGATCGCGACGCGCTCCATAATCTGAACAAACTGAATCAAAATAGTGATAGCCACCAAAATTATCAGGTACAATTGTTCGCATCTTACCGGTTAGGTTTTGTTGCTGAAGATAGATCCAGCTTAGTGCCGGTGAAAGATGACCACTTGCACCATATACATCAACCAGATCAACCGTGCGAACGCCCTGTTTTTCTCGGCCTATTAGCTGCTGGTGTAGATGGCGATTTTTACGCAGCCCTGCGTAAGCAAGCCAGTCCAAATTAGTCGTCTCACCGAGAAGTTCTTGATAAGCTGCAGGATGGTGATCAGGCATGATATACTCACCACAATTGATCTCCAGCTCACTTTCGCGTTGACTAAACACAAAACAGCCAACCCGTTCAATACAAATATTCGTTTGGATTGACGGATATTGCGCTTTATCTTGTTTATCAATCGGTCGATCCTCTTCAGAAAACACCAACACCGGCACAGCCCGAAACGCGGAACATATCACAACAAAATCAAATACATCCCATGCCAAATACTGATCAGCCATGATCATCGCCTGCATCAAAGACTGCTTCTCGCTGCGAACTTTACAGCTAAAATCTCTTGCTGAAAACTTTTGGATCAATAGTCTGGGAGCCGTATTTATTGTTGTCATCGATAAAGGCGTCATTGCTGCTTCGAAAACACCAGACTCCCCCCATGCATCAGTATAGATAAAAGCCGTTCTAGATCGGGTTAACGCCATCCTTGTTTTATCAGTAAGCTGATTAAATGCAATCTCTGCCGCCTCATTCATTGCGTCAATATAAGCCTTAATATCCGGTTTTCTGAGTATCTCTCTTACGTACCCAGTTTTACTCATACCAAACCGCTTAAAAGCCCAGGCATTGGCCTGAGTCGATTTCAATGACAAGTTATACATATGCGATTCCCAGGCATTGAACCAGGAAGGATAATACATATGCAGGTTATCATCGGGCTCGGTCATCGCAAACGAAGATAAATACATCTTTTTTCTCCTTGCTGTTTTACTCAATATCCCTATCAAACATCACAATACTGACCAATGAACCATCTAAACCGAGGCCATATTTCAGTAAATACTTTTTATCGTGTTTAATCACACCTTGATTAACTAACACATGAGGTACCATCCCTTCATTAATCTCAGCATAACTGTGTGGTGAAATTAATTCTCGCTGACGCAGGGAATGATAGCCAATGATTAAATCAATGATGCCAGAACCCGTTGCGGTATATCCCATCAGTGCTTTATAAAGTAAAACGGGAACTGTTTTGTCGCTAAGTAATGGCACAAGTGCATTAATCTCAGGTTTATCACTAATTTGTGATCCATTACCATGAGGTATGATCGCGCATAAATCATTCAAGGTTACGTTGGCCATTGCCATTGATTTATGAATAACTTTGAGTAAAGATGCGGTAAATTGGGGCATATCATTACCACGGCTGACACTATTTTGCATAAAAGCCGAAACCAGTTTTACGCCCTCTTGCCCTTGACGCGCGTTGAAATGTGCTTGGTTTTCGAACAATACTGCACTAAATCCTTCTGAACCGAACACATTATTATTCTCTTTACCAAAAGGCTGTACTGCGGTGTCATTATCCAGCTTAAGACGAACCCCCATAAAATTGACATCTTGGGTTTTTATTTGAGAACAGTTGACCACGAGTACCAGATCTAGCCCCCCTTTCTCAACGCCTTGAATCGCCAGATGCACACCGGTCAAAGAGGAGTTGCTCGCGCAGTCTATATTGGGCGGTAAATAGCGTAATTGGTATGCTTTAACCAGCTGAGCGGCCAATTTATCTTGAGAAATTTTTGTGGTATGTAAATTTTTCAGCCCAGATTGGCGTTTCATATCTTCTACATCGCTATGATCATAAAACGCCGCATAATCCATTGCATCGGCTCGTGGACCGAGCCCAGTTAAATAGACCCTAACATTTTTTGAAGCTAATGCTGATTTAGCTACACCAGCACGACGCAACGTGTTATCGATTATTTGACAAATCATCGCAAAGACGTCATAACGTTCATCACTGAATTTGGCGACCGGTTGATTCACCGCCAAACCAAATTGCTTAACCGCTCTGTCAGAACCAAACCAGTTGGTCTTATCAGCGACTTTACTCTGCTTTAGATGGGAGATTAACTGCTCATAATCTTTAGCATAAGCTAAACACAAATCATAGCCTGTAAGCATGGCGACGTTATTCACGGTCAGATCCTTTTATCACAATGGCGTAATAATTACCGCCATCGGAAGCGCCTAGTAATAACACATGCCGTATTGTTTTATGTAGCGGTGTACAGACAAAATTGATGCGGTTATCAGCATAGGTCTGCGTATAAGGTATCGCCGCAATCGTCTGTTTTTTAATACAATCAATGACGATGGCTAAATTCATGAGTGCAGCACAAGACTCCACAAAGCCAAAATAACCATTGTAGTTCACAACAGGTATCTGAGGGTTTTCTGTCACACAAGTTTGATAGATAGCTTCAAGTTCCGTCTGAACGCTCAATCCAGCACCACTACTACTACCACAAACCAGATCAATCTCTTTGGCGGTCAGGTTGGCATCTTGTAAAGCACGGCGAATTGCTAATACCATTGCTTCAACTTTCTCGCTACACTTTATCGGCTCAAAATAGCTGATACTATTAGATTTTCCATAACCAATAATCTCAGCCTGAATCTCAATTCCGCGCGCCTTTGCACGTTCAACATCTTCCAGTAGTAACATGCAAGCCCCCTCTCCTGGCACAAAACCACGCAGCGACGGACTATATATTTGATAGGTTTGAGCCTCAGAAGTCAGATGAATTTTTCCTATAACCGCATCCATATATAATGATAAAGAAGGGAAGTGTTCATCTGCACCACCAACTAAGACTTGTGGCTGCAACTCCTGACGCACTATCTCATAACCATAAGTCAGCGCACCGAGCGAGGCATTCTCACCCGTTGCTAATGTGGTGGTATAGCCTTTTATCCCTTCTGAAATACCACAAAAGGTTGGAATTGCGTTCATGAGTGAACCGGGAAACTCAGAGGTTCTCACTTTACGAGGATCCGGTTTTAAACTTTGTAAATACTTATAGGTGGTCTCTTGAGGGCCACGTGCCATCCCCATAACTAACCCCAGCTCGCTGCCATCACGTTTAATTTTACGTTTAGCCTGATTTAAAGCAGCGGTTAAGGCGATAAGCGCAAAGGTGCCACCTCGGGTCGCTTTACGCGGATCATAACGACATAAATGTTTACGTGGTTCAAGATGATTTATTTGGAATGTGTTGAAATGCGGTTCATCTTCTGGTCGAGTTTGTCCCATCTGTTCATCGCCAAGTAAGGTAGTGAACTGTTTCGTTTTAATCAATACATCCAACAGTTCGCCAGCCTCGCTGAGCGTATCAGGATAAAATTTAACCTCACTCAATGACACTGGCGGCTGCTGCTGCCAAATATAATCTAGTATCTCGCTTATCGTATGACCAATCGCAGAGATCGCACCAATCCCAGTAATAGCCACGCGTTTAGGTGTATAGTGAGTAATGGGTACGGTAGTAGGTTTGGTACTCACAACTAAACTACAATTATTGCCGCCAAAGGCATAATTATTTTTCATAAAGACATTGATATCTTTATCCCTAAACTCATTCGGCACATAATCGAGATCACAATTCGGTCTTGGCTCGGTGAAATGTATTGTGGGTAAAACTTTTTTCTCAGGCAGTGTGACTAAACAGGCAATTAATTCGACAATACCTGCTGCGCCGATATTATGACCAAAAAAGGATTTAGTTGAGCTAATCATCAGTTTATCGGTATGAGGAAAGACCTTTTTCATCGCAAGTGTTTCGGTCCGGTCATTCGCTTCGGTTCCCGTTCCATGCGCATTAACATAATCAATCTGCTGAGGATTTAATCCTGCATTGCTTAATGCTTTCTGCATAACCTGAACGGCCCCACCAGCACGCGGATCAGGGCCGGTCTCGTGATAAGCATCGCAAGAGGTAGCATAAGACAAAATTTCACCATAGATCGTTGCGCCACGCGCAATAGCATGCTCATATTCTTCTAATACCAGCGCACCCGCCCCTTCACCAATGGACATCCCTGAACGTCCAGAATAAGGGGTACACGCGTCTGGATGCATAACGTTGAGCACATAAAAACCGGCAAAGGTAGGTAGGTAGATAGGCTCAGTACCTACGGCTAACATAGTCTTACTTTTGTTATTTTGGATATAATCAAATGCCATACCAATCGCGTTAGGGCTGGCTGTGCAGGCAGTTGCAACCAGTTCCATGCCGCCCTGAAGACCCAATAAGCTTGCCACACTAGAGCAGCAAGAAGAGAAACCACCAGAATACATGGCTTTTTTTAAACAAAAATCATCGATACGCTGCTCAAACAACGGTAAAAAAGCTTCGGTACCGGCCGAAGAGACCCCAACAATTAAACCGGTTTTCGCCAGCTGCGCCTTATTATCAATAAGTGCAGCTTGGGTCAAGGCGTCCCGACTGACTTTATACGCCCACAGCGCAGCATTATCTAAGGAAGAGATGATCTCATCTGATAATTCGGCATAATCGATATCATGTAATACCTCTGCGGCTCTGGCCTTATCAAACCAAGCTGAGAAACGCTGGCTATCCGCGACACCACAGGTTTTATTAAGTAATGCTTGTTTAAAGCCGTCAACACTATCGGCCAAAGAGGATAAAATCCCCATTCCGGTGATAACGACACGCTTTCTTTCTATGTGCATAAACTGATCTCCACTGATAACAATATCGTTATGAGTGCGAAAAAGCGCAAGCCAATACGCCAGTACTGACACGTAGCAATATCGCAAAAATAACAATGATATTGTTATACTTCCTTGTCATTCAATGGTACTTATAGTGAACTTTTTGGTTTTGAGTCATCGATATAACTATGTTCAGTCGGACTCACCAGTAAACTAAAATTATGCAAAAATGGCATGTTATGTGTCCTGCTGGCGACCTTACCAAGTACAGTATGAATATCAAACCCATCAATATCACTATAAGCATAATCGTTATCAATCAATGCTAGAATGATGTCAGAACGAGATGCAAACGAGTAGGCACTTTTTACAATGATGCCAACCTCTTTATCGGCAATCATCACTTTATCACCCAGTGCTATACCGCTACCAGCTGATAGCGGCATCATACCAACCAGCCTTCGTGTTGCGCCACGACTGGCTTTCTCACTAATGGCCGCTTTACCCACAAAATCCTCTTTATCGTACTGCACCGCCCACTGCATTTGCAGTTCAACTGGACAGCGTGAAAAAGCTTGATAGGTATCGGCATCCCAGCATGGATTTTCGACCCGAATAATCTTTTGATAATCTAATCCACCTGTTTTAAGATTAAATGGCTCGCCAAGAGTTAATAACTGCGTCCATGTTGATGCGAGCTGAGATTTTTCACCGATCAACAGATAGGCAAACTCGCCATGTTTTCCACATCGAAAGACCATCAAACCATCATCTGTATTCATATATTCGTGATAGGGCAAACCAACAATATCAAACCCGTAAACCTGTGACAAAACTTCCCATGAGTAAGGGCCTTCCAGCAACAAAGCGCCCCAAGCTTCACTATCCATTGACGCAATATCAGGCTCTTCTTGAATATCCAACGCGGTTTCTGTGGCTAAAATCGAATTGAGGCGTTGTATAATCACCTCTGCAGATAGATTTTCGGATAAAATATAGTAACCTTCGTCGGTGCAAAGCACATAAGCATCGCCAAGAATAAGCCCATTTTCATCTAATATTAAGGTATAGAGTCCTTGTTCATCCCGAATTATCGAAATATCCGCTGAGACCAGGTGATTGACAACAGACCAAGCATCATCACCATTTACTCTGACTATCGATAGATGAGAGTAGTCGACCAGTAAAGCATTTTCTCTTACCGCTTTATATTCAATTTCAGGTGTATGGTAACAAGATGGAACCTTTTTACCGTTATAGCGCCCCATAGTCACATTCTGTTGTACATGAAGATTATAAAGTGCTGTCATCTTAAATTCCCTTTTAAGTTAAGTGATATTATCAATGTTTTTTTCTATTTTTAAGGATGAAGGAGGTCAGGCTATTGATACTTCGCATATAACCAGGATCATCGCTTTCACTGACCTTAATACCAAATACTTTATCAAGCAGTACAACGATCTCTGTTGCATCCACTGAATCGAGTTTCAACCCATTACCGAACAATGCAGTATCATCATCAATTTGTGCTGCACTTTTGGGAATGTTAAGTCGCTGAATAATTTCAGTCTTAACGATATGCAAAACTGCCTTACGCTCATTGATTTGTTGTTGCATCCTTTCCATTGTTTACTCCTTATTTATTGTTATGTTACTTCTCTAAAATTAATTATTGTCCCTTGGCTGATCAGTTTTTTACCGACATGAGCAGAAACTGAATAGTGCATAAAACCATTACTATCTGAAAACGCCAATTTACTGGTCACCTCAATCGTGTCGCCAGGATAAGCCGCTTCTTTAAATTTTAAATTTTGCGATGCCAGCTTACCGCGCACTTGAGAGCGGCGCTGACGAATAATATCTAACATATTCTCATCATTGATTTTGTTATAGATATCCCGTAATGAGACTAAGGTTTCATCATATTGCTGATGATAAATCTCACAGATATCGCTTAAAAAAGAGAAGTACTCACTCGCTTGACCAAAAATTTCTGAGATAAGTACCCCTGACATAATCGGATCTTCTGGAAAATGACCCGACATATAGGGTTCGTTATAAGTAACATGTTTGACCACCCGAATGTAACCACTATGACCATATTTAAAATCATCAATACGATCGACCATCATTAGCGGTTGGCGCCAGCCCCCCATTTCTAAAAAAACCTTTGGCGGAATAGAATATTTAGCCATAAGTCACCGCATCACTAAACCACCATCGATTACGATGGTCTGTCCTACAATATAACTAGATGCTGACGAGCTTAAATAGACGACGGTATTAGCGATCTCCTCACAGGTTCCTAATCGTTTTAAAGGAATGGATGCCAGTACATCCCGCACAACGGTACGAGAGACTTTCTTGACCATCTTAGATTCAATCATACCAGGAGCGACTGCGTTAACTCTAACTCCCCTTGGCGCCAGTTCAGCCGCTATCGTGCGCGTAAATGCCAGCAAAGCCCCCTTTGAGGCACTATAATTACACTGCCCCACACTGGGAATAATTGCAGCAATTGAGGCAACGTTAATAATGGTCGGTTGGGCAGCTGAACGTAATAACATCAGCGCCGCTTTAGTTAAGCGAAATGTATTACTTAAATTAGTCTCAACAACGATATCAAAATCCTCTGTACTCATGGCAGCAAACAGATTATCTTTGACAATGCCAGCATTATTCACCAGTACATCAATTTTTTCCACCGTATCAGCTAGTTGATCGATAAGCTTCATCATCGCGGTAGAATCAGCGAGATCACACTGTAAAATATGTAAATTATCCCCTTTGGGGTGTAGTGTTTTCAGTGCTAATAAGTCAGTATCATTCGACTTATATAAAGCAAAAACTTGACAATTTTGCATCAGAAATTGTTTACAAATAGCGAGACCGATATCTCCACTTGCACCTGAAACCAAAACATTGTGACCATTTAGATCTTGATATTGATACATAGCGACACTCTCAATAGTTAACGTTTAAGCAATGATTGCAACGGCTATCGCATGGGTGCGACAATGAGAAATACTCAATGAAATTTCCGTTATCTTCTTCTCATCAATCACCTGTTTTAACTTTCCTTTAAGATTAAAATATGGACAACCCAGTTCATCATGTATCACTTCAGCATCGTGAAACAAGATACCGCAACGAAATCCGAGACCAACGGCTTTAACTATGGCCTCTTTTGCGGCCCAAAAACCGGCTGCCCGCTCATAATTAAGCTCATCCAAATTAATACTCAGACGCTCTTTTTCAGTAAAGACACGCTGTAAAAAAGCGTTATTATGGCGAGATATCGCCATTTTTATGCGTTCCACTTCAACAATATCGGTACCCACAAACATGATCTTTTCCTACCGGTTATAGCTGATATGACAGATTAAAATTCAGGTTCACTTTATCTACCGATAAGTGATCTGGATACATCAGCGGTGCCGATACAGATACATCATAATTTAGTGCATAAAGGCGACCACTTAATCCAGTTGTCGTACCGAGCAATTTAGATCGTTCATAATCACTATTTTTATTCCAGACTTGACCATAATCGAGCCCCAAATACCAGTCTATGTTCTTAAAACCGGTACTGACATTGAGTGTATTTTGTAAATAAAAACCACTATCACCATTAAGGCCAGGGCTATTTTCAAATCCGCGTACACTCCAGCGGTTACCGATTGAAAACTGGTCTTGTAAGGTTAATCCAGCGGGGGAATATTGCCCAGCCACCCTGAATTGATAATAGCCATCAAAAGGACTCAAATTGAGATATTTCAAATAATTTAAATCAAGATTAAGAATATGGCTGTGTGGGCTAACATCGCCACTTTGCATATCAGCGGTTTTTTGGGCACCAAACCACTGCACAAAACGCTGATACATGAGGGTTGTATCAAACATAGCGCCCATAAATTGTTGTTTATAATTAAGCCCAAAGCGCACATTCGTCATATTGCGTTTTTGTAGTACCAGCTCAACATCTTCTAGTTGATAATGAGCTTTTCGTCTCAGGAGTTCAGCGCTTAACGCAATTTTCTTATTTTGATCACGATAGACGGTTCTTGAACCTTTAAAATTTAAATAGGTATTTCGGCCTTGATAGTTAAAGTCAAGCTGTGCGAGATCAAGTTTTTGTTTCGATTGACTTTGACTGTAAAAAAACTCATATTCCCAGTACCCAAAAGGGATAGCGTAATAAGTACTCACACTCTGATAGCCGCCTTGTCTATTTTGAGCTTGGGTCGTCCCGGACAGATAAAAAAGATCACTGAGCCGCGCTAAGTTATAAAGATATCCAGCGCCATTGGCCAGAATCTTGCCTGTACTTTCATCTCCCCAATTATTTAACCATAAACGACTATTCCAGCGTGTCGACTGGGTAATGTTTATCACAATATTGCTATAACCGTCACGATTCCCTGGCTCGACATTGATTTTTAATGCATCGACAGGAATACGCTGTATCAATTCAAGTCCCTGTTCGATATCTCTTAAATTCAAAATATCTTCTTTTTTGAAGGGTAACACCCAATCGCGAACCGCTTTATCTTGAATCAGTATCTTTTCAATTCTACCTGGCACGACTTTTAAGGTTAATGTTTTTGTCGTTAAATCCTGTGAAGGGATCTCAATCCGGGTGGTAATATAGCCTGCGCTAATCAAATAATCTTGCATCTCTGTAGCTAATTTTTTGATACCTAAAACGCCCAAACAGCGCCCAACACCACGCTGGGTGAGTACGTCTAAGGCGGCTGGTTTTAGCACATTATTCTCAATCACAATCTGATCAATGATGAAACAGTTTTCTTCTTTTGGCAGTTCAATCGCGATCGCTTTTGGTGTATCAATATTAGAGTACACATCGTTTTTCTCTAGATTATTTTCAATTCGTGTACTTCTATCAATATCTTGTTGATTTTTAATCAACTGCTCAAAATTAACTGCCGCAGTAACCCAAAAGGATTGACTGAGTAAGATGGATATAAATAAGCAATTGATATTAATCTTCATAATTAATTCTATCTATTTAATCAGAAATAAAAGCAGCAACATCCTGTTGCTGCTATATACATAACGATTACTTAGTCAGGCCGTTCACTTTACCGTTACCAGTAAGCGTACCATTAACAGTGAGCTTATTCGGCCCTGATAATGTACCTGAATTAGCAATACTAACAGCACTAATCGTAGCTGTATTTTGGCTTCCCATGCGACCTAGATTAGAAATACGTCCCTGTGATGTCACTACCGCATCGTCAATACCGGCTATCAAACCATAGTTAGTAATCGCGCCTTTCGTATTCACATTGAGCTTCTTATCCGAGTAGATGGTATTGTTGTTAGACAAAGTACCACCTAAATTAAGCGTAAGACTCTCCACACCGTTGAGCCAGCCATAATTATTGAAATTATTCGTAATATTTAAAGACAAGTTCTTGTCTGAAGAGATGATGCCTTTGGCGGTATTTCTTTCCATCGAACCATTACCTAGCAATGAAAGTGTTCCAGTCTCAATGGCTAAATCACCTGCGGCATAAATTGTAGAATAGTTAGCATTGATACTTGTCGCTTTAATCGACGAAGAACCCACACCGCCAGACATGATGGCGTATTGATTATCTAAACGTCCAGTCAATGCAATCACTAAAGGACCACCATTTTCAGCCACTAAGCGACTACTATAGTTGTTGAGATTTCGTGCGGTAATCTCAACACCTTGCTTACCAACTAATCCGCCCTCTTGATTTGGCATCCCCAAATAAAGGCCATAACTATCCCGAAAACCTTTACTGTTTGAGTTAATAATATCGTTGGTGGCAGTCATTTTTAATTTGCCTTTAGCAACCATCAAAGATTGATCATTTTTGATATCAGTAGCAGTAATAGTGATATTATTAGCGTTGACGATACCGCCATGAGTATCTACTTGCTTAGCATTAAGGTTAACATCACCATCTTCAGAGACAATAACGCCTATCTCATTGGCAAATTTACCATTACCTAAGTCAATCGTAATGCCCTTACTACCAGTCAGACCTGCTTGAGCATTATTAAGATCTTTTCCTGTAATAGCGACTTTTTGCTCTGAAACAATCTTACCTTTGATATTATCGATTGAAGTTGCACTATTTAAGTTAAGATTACCCGCTGAGAGCATTTGACCGCCTGCATTGGTGATCAAATTAGCGTTAATCTCTATGCCCCCTTCCCCAGCGACAATACCTAATGCATCAGCGCCATCACCACTTGCTGATTTAGTCAAGGTATTGGTAATCGTGCCTTTGGTTGCATCGATTTTGACATGACCAGTTGCCGAACGAATAAGTCCACCATTATTATTAACCCGGCCCTCACTTGACAGATCAACATCGCCATAAGCATCCATCGTACCTTTATTGTTATTTATCGACTTAGCACTTGCTCCGATATAATAACCTTCAATCTGGCCATTGCTATTATTCAATTCACCAGTTTGTAAAGCAACCACCGCGCCGGCGATGCCGACTGTTTTACCTTTACCTGAATTGGTGAGAACATTACCGTTGGTATTTATCCCTAAAGTATTCGATGCGGCCATACGCCCAGCGGTATTATTTAGCGCTCCACTACTAATAAAGACGTTACTTGCCGAAGAGATATTGCCTGCCATGGTGTTATTTAGCGCAGCTTTATTGGTATCAATATTGATATCCTTATCAGCCATAATCTTACCCGTCACATTGCTCAGCGCTGCGACAGTTTTGATGTTAATCCCACCGGTTGTTCTCATCGTACCCAAATCATTAACCAGTTGTCCCTTACTATCAATTTGAATACCGCCTGTTGCAGCAGCAAATTCACCTTGATTACGAACGCCAACGCCATTTTCAGTACTGATTAAATTAATTTGATTGGCATACATACCGCCGAGTTTAGCCACATCAATACTGTAAGTACTTCTCGCACCAGTCGCAGTAACTGAGCCGGTCACAACATTATTGGTATTAACATAGTTATTACCTGCTACAACCGTAATCTCTTTTGCTTTGAGCTTGCCATTAACCACCACTGAACGCGCTAAAATTGCCGTTGGAGAATCCGTATTCAGATCTTGGATGGTAATTTTACCGCCGTTCACAGAGTATCCCTTCAACTCTCCATTTTGAACATCCGGTTTCCCCGTGGTTAAGGTCACGTTATCCGCATTGATAAACCCACAGCCACTACACGTAATGCCATTTGGATTGGCAATAATCACGCTGGCTTTATCCCCTGCGACTTCCATAAAACCGTTGAGTGAACTGGCATTTTTAGATGTAACTTCATTCAAAATGACTTTAGCGGAACCCGTGGTTAAGTTAGTATTACCGGCAATTTGTCCCGCTAAGCTAGAGTTGGTTCCATTCACGCTATTATTAAGAACAAGCCCTTCTTTACCCACATTGAGTTTATTGTAGATATTATGAGAAATCCCGTTAGCGTTAGCACCATTAATATTTACAACCGGCACACCGTTTACGGCTGTAGTTGTACCATTATTAATCACAACGTCGGCATAAGCTAAGCTCGATAGAGAAAGCAAAATGGATGTAGCGATTGGATTAAGCGCCATTAAACGCGCCTTATGTTGTTTATTTTTCATATAGCCTCTTTGAAAATTAATACTTCTGATAACAAGTTCAAAACTATTGAAGATATAAATGGATCAATCAAAAAAATTTAATCATTAAATTTTCCACCATCAATATCATCAACACTTATCAAAGTTTATGATGAAAAGTCAGAGAGTGAGGCATTACGATAACAGAGATATATATAATTCTTTCCATAGCCTCAAATAGCATCTCTCTTATTTATAAACTTAACTCCTGAAAATTAACCAACAAGCTAATTCAGGCAGCTATAACTATAATTTACCCATTAATTATGTGTCAAGATAATCCTGGCGGGTTACTTTCAGAGATCATGACAATAAGCAAACAAAATAATTAATTAAATTATTCTGTTTGCTATAATCCCAATGTAAAAATTGATTTATATCAAAAACTTAATTTAAAAAAAATTTACATAAAATTAGCGTAGTCTTTAACAGTAAAATAGCATGCATGTCATACTTTCAATTCAGCCAAAAAGTGGCAATCGAGCATAGATAAATTCATTTTCAACGATGAATTCCAGTATAAAAAATCGGGATAATTTGTCTTTTTTTCTATCATTAAAAGTGATGAAATCAGATATTATTTACCTGATAGATAAGGTAAAATCAGCAGAATAGATAAAGTTATACTAATTGATTATGCTAAGGAGATAATATGAATATTGTCGATATTTCTAAACGACGTTATACCGCTAAACATTATGATAAAACGAAAAAAATTGCTTCGGCAGATTTAAAACAGCTACTTGAGGTCTTACGGAACAGCCCATCATCAGTTAACTCACAGCCGTGGCATTTTGTTGTGGTCGATAATGAAAAAAGTGCAAATAAGATTTTACCCGCTATCAGCGATTTTAATCATGCACGTATTGTTGATTCATCCTATACAATTATTTTCTGTGTTAAAACATCATTAGATGAGCAACATTTACAGAATCTACTCGAGCAAGAAGATAAAGATGGTCGCTATGCCAATGCCAAACTAAAACAAGAACAAGATCAAGGTCGTCACTTCTTTGTTAATCTTAATAGTGCAACCTCAGAAAAACTGCTGGAGTGGGAATCAAAACAGCTCTACTTAGCACTCGGTAATGTCTTGTTTGCTGCGGCGGCAATCGGTATCGATTCAACGGCGATTGAAGGCTTTGATAATCAGAAAATGGATCAGATCTTAGATCTGCAAAAACAAGGTTTTAAAAGTGTCGTCGTGGCAAGTTTTGGCTACCATGCTGAAAATGATGGCAATGCACACAGACCAAAATCACGTCTGCCTCAAGAACAGCTCTTTACCTTTTTATAAAAAATCGCGACATCATTTTAAATGTCGCGAAAATAGCTATATTGCTGTGATCATCATGGCGACCTCAGTCGCCATGATTGATTCAATATAGATTATCGATTTCTTAAACCACAAACACTGAATTTACCAGCGCCAATAAAAAATAACGCTAAAGCAGTTAATGCCATAAATGCCGGGTATTCCCAGCCACCGCCAGGATTACCAAATGACCAGCCATTCGCTGAGTGAACCAGAGCGATGACAATCATTTGAATCACAGTTAATAAAGCAATAATTCGAGTAAAAAGACCAAAAATTAAAAATGCACCGCCAATAATTTCAAAGGCAATCGTGCCATAAGCAACGATAGCTGGTAAACCTAATAAGGCAAAATAAGCCGCTGTGCCAGCTGGCGTGAAAACAAACAGTTTCGTTAATCCATGTGCAACAAACATCACACCTAGCGCGATTCTTAATGCTAAAGCAGCGAAATCAATTTGATTATTTTTCATGTTACTTTCCTTAATATTATCCAAAAATATAGTTATCCATAGCCAGTGCTTGATAGGTAGTACCTGCACTGAGTGTTGTTATTGGTTCCCCTTTTTCACTTGCACCTAACGCAATCAATAGAGGCAAAAAATGTTCTTCCGTCGGATGGGCTTGTACAGCAAAAGGCGCTAATTGACGATAATTTTGCATCAAACTCAAATTATGTTTTTTTAACGCGTCTCTTACCCAACTAACAAAAGGTGCTATATAGCTCTTTTCGTGTCCGTTATTCTCTCCTACATCATACAAATTATGTGTCATACTCCCCGATGCAATCAATAAAATACCTTGGTCTCTCAACGGTTTTAATAATTCACCAAAAGTGAGCGCTTGTAGCTCAGTCATTGGCCAAGGCATCGAGATTTGAATAACGGGTATATTCGCCTCAGGGAACAGGTATTGTAGTGGTATCCAAGCACCATGATCAAGTCCTCGTTTAGGATCGAGATCAGCATCAATACCCTGTTTTAGCAAAATATCCTGCACTAATTTAGCTATATCGGATGCACCGCTTGCCGGATAAGATAATCGATAAAGCAGCTCAGGAAACCCACCAAAGTCATGGATTGTTTCAGGTGACTGAGCGGCCGTAATAAATGGTCGCTGTTTAGTTATCCAGTGTGCAGAAATAACCGCAATCGCTTTTATCGATTTTTTTAACAACTCATCACCTAATTGCGCTAATAGCGGACCTGAATCTCCAGGTTCAATCGCTAACATCGGAGAACCATGCGTCACAAAAACAACGGGTAATCTTTCCATATGTGACTCCTAAATATTAAATTGCCATGGGTCATAGTTAGCTTCATATCCAATTAAATAGAAGCTCAATAGGCTTTAATCATCTTTGATTGTCGGTTACTGACAAGCCATCATATGATCTCGTTGTTAAACATAACCGTAAATTATGATGACTTTATTGTATATTATGAAATATAACGACGTAAATATGCTAAAATAAGACGAATTGTCTCATTTTTAGGAACAATAATATGAATAAAGCCAATAAATTGCTAGAGATGATGGTATTTACCATGATCGTTGATGAAGGTAGCTTTGTCGCTGCCGCGAATAAACTCAAATTATCCAAGCAAGCTATCTCACGTTATTTGAATGATCTCGAAACGCGCTTACATGTGCGATTACTTCAACGAACCACCCGTAAAATTTCACTGACGCATGAAGGTCAAGATTTTTATCAGTTAGCTAAAAATATTATTTCGTCAGTGGAGGAGGCTGAGTCAATTGTCCATCTTACCCATGCCAATCCATCGGGATTATTAAGAGTGAATGTTCCACTCAGCTATGGTATTCATGTGCTAGCGCCACTCTGGCAAAAGTTTCGCGATAAGTATCCAAATATTGAATTGGATATTTCGTTATCAGATCGGACAGTCAATCTACTCGAAGAGGGCTACGATCTGGCTGTGCGTATTGGCAAACTGGACAACTCATCGCTCATCAGCCGTAAATTAAGTAGTACCCGGATTATGCTTTCAGCATCTCCACAATATTTGGAAAAATATGGTGCCCCCGAATTTCCGAATGATCTACAAAAACATCAAATTATTATGTATAGCCAATCAGCTAAACAGGATAAATGGCTCTTTGAACAAGATAAAAAAATCTATCCGGTCCATTTAAAAGCCAAAGTTTATTGTAATAATGGTGATACCTGTCGAATGATGCTGCTAGCGGATGGTGGGATCTCTTTGCAGCCAGACTTTATTATCGGTGAAGATATTGAACAGGGCCGTTTAGTTGAAGTATTGCCAGATTATAAAATAGGCCAAATTCCTATCCATGCGGTCTATCCCAGCCGAAAACTTCTGCCATTAAGGACAAAGTGCTTAATTGACTTTTTTATTGAGCAGCTATCTTAGTATCACCATCTTTTAAACAGTGCCGGCTATTTGATGTTTTAAATCGCCTGCACTACTTCTTTCGATGATGTAATGGTGATATCCAGACTAATGAGTACTCCAGAATTAACTCACCCTGAAAACACCACCACTTAGCCATCAGCTCAAACTATCAACACTTAACGCTCAAATAACCATCTTTATCATTATCTAATATGAAAAGAGGTAACATCTATCTAAAATTTACAATACAATTCACAAAAAATTATTCACGCTTACGATTATTATAAAATATGTCAAAAATTTATTGTTTACTCATTCTCGGATTCTCACTACTGACTCACAGCCTGTTCAGCCAAGCCGCAACCACCAAAATAAATAACTTTAGCCAAGCTAAGGTGGCAGCGATTAAGATCAATAAAGAGGCGTCGACTTTTTATTGTGGCTGTAAAATAGAGTGGCAAGGTAAAAAAGGCATCGTTGATTTAGACGCCTGTGGTTATAAAATTCGCCGTAATGAACTTAGAGCAAAACGCGTAGAGTGGGAGCATGTGGTACCGGCAGCGCATCTAGGTAAAAATAGACAATGCTGGCAGCAAGGTGGCCGAGCTAACTGTGCTAAAGATCCCTATTATGTAAAAATGGAAACAGATTTACATAATTTGCAACCGGCAATTGGTGAAATTAATGGCGATCGCAACAATTATCAATTTAGTCAGTGGCGTGGTGGTGGTGGTCAATATGGCGCCTGTGAAATGAAAGTCGATTTTAAAAATAAACAAGTAGAACCACCGGAATATACGCGTGGCGTGATAGCCCGTACTTACTTCTATATGCGCGATACCTATCATATTAATCTCTCTTCAGCACAAACTCAGCTCATGACAGTCTGGGATAAACTTTATCCGGTCAGCGAATGGGAATGTGAAAGAGATAGAAGAATTGCTGATGTACAGGGCAATCATAATCCCTATGTCAGTAAAGCTTGTCAGGTCATTCATCCAGTAACGCAATAATATCGGTACTCAGCACCGATATTATTGCGCAAAAGATTAAATCGCCCGATCAAGAAATAGAGGAATATGCGTTAATTTAGACATCTCCTGCATATATGCAGTGACTTTCGGAGGGAAAGATAGCCCTTTGACTATCGACAAGTTTCTTAATAAGGGAAACAGGCAGATATCATCGATCGAGAGCTCACCATTACATGCTTTAGGCGATTTTATCTCTTTTTCAATCTGCGCTAAAATCGGGGTAATATGTTTGAGTAGTACCGGCGTATCCTCGATACACTGTTGAAAATCTCCCTGTGTCTGTTGCTTTTTGTCACTAAAATAGTCGCGCGCAGAGGCTGTCGCAAACTCAGGTAAAGCAGTGCGAACAAAACGTGGCGAACAGAGTTTGCGAAATGCATCATTATCTAACTGATGGATAAGTGCCGTCATTTTAGTCAAAAGCGCACCGGTCAATACCGGTTGTCCATTATGATTATCAACGTATTTGACAATATCCAGACTTTCCGGCATAAATTGACCGTCGTCTTTGTGTAAAATAGGCACCATTTTTTTACCGACCATTGAAATCGGGGTCTTTTCATCATCATTCAATAAAAACTGCAAATCAATATCAATCTGTTTTAAACCAAAAATCATCCGCGCCCTTGTGCAGTAAGGGCAGTGATCATAAACATAGAGTCTCATGAAGGTCTCTCCTTTTCTTATTAATAATCATCAACTACACATCAAATCGACGCGTCAATCACCAACGTTCAATTCGCGCCAACAGCAAAGCAATAGCCATAAATACGGCCAGTAGTATCATCATATTCAGTAACATCTGCGGATACCCAATCCGCAAAGGATTGATGAATGGATAGGGGTAACGTTCAATCAGCTGTCCACGAACAACAATATAAATACCATAGCCCAATGGAGGCAATAAAGAATATAACAGGGTTTTTCTATCAATCCGAGGGTAAGGCCCCCCACACAAGCCAACTTAAAATACCGATAATGGGCACCACAAGATGGAGAAGTTCGTTCGTCATACACAGTTCAAAAGTTGGCGGATGATGAATAGACCGAAGCACTCCATTGTAAACAATCATCGTAATGATGATGCCAACTAAAGCATCCAACCGAATAATACGAAATAGCCGACTATCATAATGAGGCTTAAATAACAGTACTAAACTACTTATGGCCAACAGTAAATTAGCAAGGACCGTGAAGAAACTATAATAGAATATCACTCTTCCCCAGGCAGAAACAGGCTGCCACGGGCGAGTTTGTGCCGACCAATAAAGGACGGTTTTATAACTGAGCGCATAAAAAACGGCCAACACAATCAACAACTGACACAATCGATTCATCATGAAGAGATAGAAACTAAGCGCTGAAAAATGTCATAAGTACCTATCATCATTTATTTTATCCACTTGCTTAATTATTTCGTTAACCATCAAGACTCACGACTCTTTTCCATAGCGGACAAGCAACAGATATTGGCTACGGAAAGAGACCGTTTATCATTTATTCGCTATAGCGCCTTAACCGCATTGAGAACACGAGTATAATCAGGCTCATGGCTGACTTCATCGACATATTCAAGATAGACTATCTTACCTTGCTGATTGATAACAAATACTGCACGGCTCAATAATCTTAAGGCTTCAATCACCAGACCATATTTTAAACCAAAATCAAGATCTTTATGATCGGAGGTGACTTTAATCGCATCTATCCCATCGGCAGCACAATAACGAGAGAGAGCAAAAGGTAAGTCGGCACTTACCGATAAAATCGCCACATTGGTAAACTTAGCTGCTTCACTATTAAAGCGGTGCAGCTGTGCACTACAGACTGAGGTATCTACCGAGGGTACTGCATTAATAATAACAATTTTACCTGAAAAATCGGATAATTTAACCGCCGAGAAATCCAGATCTTGTACTGTAAAATCAGGGGCTTTATCGCCGACTTTAAGCTTTTTACCTAACAACGTAATCGGGTTACCCTTCATTGTTACTTCACCGGTTCTTTTTTCCATAAATGTCTCCTGAATGAATAAAATTTAACTTAAACATTATTTATCATAATGAAAGAGATAACTATCTCAGCATAAAACGGTAGCCCATATTTACCTATTTCTATTTAACAATATCAGCGATAGCTAGAATACGTTTTTAATTAACATTCACTGTTTAATCAAGGCATAAGGTTGCTTATTTTCATCGAGTATCCATTGATTATTCTCATCGACCGCCAATAAACGATTCTCTGCCACAAAAAGCGGTAACCAAACATGGCCATCTTTATCTTGTAGATAAATAACATTGCCCTGATCATGCCAGGAATAATGACCTGACCTCTCAGCATCCCCGATTTGGAGTGTATAAGTCTCTTCATCAAGCGTTAATTTGAGTGTTAACTGCTGACCATCAACCGGTAAAGTGCCTACATAGGTTCCCATATAGTCTAATGCGATTTGCGCACTATGATCACTATTAGATAGTTCGCTGCCCACCGCTGTTTTTGATGCATCGGATGTGATTGCTTGATTTGATTGATTTGATTGATTTGATTGATGATCACAGCCGAATAATACGAATGAGATCAGAAAAATAGATAAATATTTAGACATTATTTCTACCTTAATTGTTAATTACTATAAGTCTACTGATTATTGTTCTCATCTTTGCTGAGTCGATATCCAGCGTTCAATACGAGGCGTTGACAACCAGCTGAGTGCTAAAATATCAGTAGCAAAATTCTGTAGTACAAGTTGAACAATATAAGTTGAGTCCAATAGTTAATAGTCAGTATTGACTAAATTAATCAACCACTGACTCGATAGGCTATTTTAGCCTATTTTATCTACTGCTGTGAGTATCACTTTTTTCGGCTTACTTTTTTGAGAAAGGACTAAGCAGACCACAATTAACAATAAAAAGACCAAACCTGAGATAACAAATGTGATATACACGTGCTGAACAAGCATAAAATAGTAAGCAAACGAATATAAAACTAATAGACTTAAGGTATAGATTAAACCCAGTGACAATGTATTTAATGAGTGAAATAGATAGAGTAGAAAAATAAGTAAAGCGATCGTGACGCAGGAAAAATAGGCGACCTTAAAACTTAACGATAATGTTGATAGCGATAATAACAACAGATAGAAGACAACCAGCCCAGCGCCAATCAATAGATATTTAGAAAAAACCAGATTATAGCCCTTGATAAGATCTAGCAGCAGTAAAAAGCCTAAACTCAAGCCAATAAACACACTCGCATTGTCAATCATCGTGAAACTAGACTGGTAGTAAGCCAATTTTTCAGCCGGACGCGTATCAATAATTGTGCGGCTTTGGGCTGTTTTATGCTCTGGACTAAAAAGTGTAATGGTTAATGAATCATGAATGAGGTTATTTTGCGTATAGTTTTTAATAAAACTAATCGGTAACTGCAAGAGTAACAGCATCAATAAAACCATTATCAATTTTGCTAATAGGATGACTTTATTTTCCATTATTTCCCCAAACGCTTATATTATCTTAAGAATCAGCGTGATTTATAACTTAATTTTTACTTCATATAATGACAAATTTAATGCCGCGTATTATATTTAACATCTTATATATGATTAATGAGCTTATCCATTATATTCGATTTAAATAAAATTTCATTTTATTCCTTAGTAATATAGCGGTTTCTGGCTTTTTTATAAAAAAACAAAAAGGAATATTTTTATGGTGTGGAAATTTTCTGATAGAGCACTGGCATTAAAAAGCTCTACCATTCGAGAAATTTTAAAGATAATTGAGCAACCTGATATGATCTCATTTGCTGGCGGCTTACCCTCTTCAAACACCTTTCCAGTTGAAGAGATAAAACAAGCCACAGATCTTATCATGAGTAGCGATGAAGCGTTTAGTGCATTACAATATGGCCCAACAGAAGGGATCGCCCCACTACGAAAATGGTTAGCCGAATATCTTTCAAGCCGCGATAACACCACTATTACGCCGAATCAAATTATGATTGTGACCGGTTCACAGCAGGCGCTCGATTTAATCGGTAAAGCCTTAATCAATAAGGGGAGCAAGGTTTTAGTTGAGACCCCAACTTACTTAGGTGGTTTACAATCTTTTACGCAATATGAGCCAGAATATATCTCTGTTGATAGTGATGAAAAAGGCTTATTGGTTGAATCGTTAACCGATGAGATAGCGAGTCAAGCTAGCTTCATGTATGTGATTCCAAACTTTCAAAATCCAACTGGCCGCCGTTTACCGCTTGAAAGACGCCAACAGTTGGCCGAAAAAGCCAAACGCACCAATCTGATCTTAGTCGAAGATGACCCTTATGGTGAACTTGATTATCAAGGACATCGCCTGGCCGGTTTATATACCATGGCGCCAGATAATACGATCTATCTAGGCTCTTTCTCAAAAATTTTAGCACCAGGTTTACGTCTTGGTTATATTGTGGCAAATGAGGTTTTCATTGATAAACTGGTTCAATTAAAACAGTCTGCCGATCTGCATACGCCAAGCCTTACACAACGTATTGCTTATCACGTCATTAAAGATGGTTTTTTAGATAGACATATTCCTAAAATCAGGGAGCTGTATAAATCTCGTTGTCAGTTTATGTTAAGCTGCTTAGCACGTTATATGCCGGAAAATGTTGTGTGGAGCCAGCCTGAGGGCGGTATGTTTATCTGGTTAGATCTGCCTACGCATATTAATGCGACAGAATTACTTTCAGAAGCTATTCAGCATAAAGTCGCTTTTGTACCAGGCGAAACCTTCTTTGCCAACGCGCCAAAAATGAACTGTTTGCGTTTAGCGTTTGTCACCGTACCGGAAGAAAAGATCGAAGCAGGGATTCAGATTCTTGCTCAACTTTTCAAAAAACATGCTAATACATTAGAAGAGAGTCCGGTCATTATCTAAAGGATGATTGCTTTCAACGAATAAAAAACCAGCATATTGCTGGTTTTTTTATCTGCCATCAAGACTAGTTGGCTATCACCTTGGTTAAATCGAAAAATACGCATTGTCAATTGATACGTTTATGCATTATCTCTTGAATTAGGCGATACGTTTAAACATTAGATCCCATACGCCATGTCCTAAACGTTGTCCGCGCTGTTCAAACTTAGTCACAGGACGTGAATCAGGTCTGGGTACATAGTCATTGGTTACCGAGATATTTTGATAAGCTGGCAATGAGCTCATGACCGCCAACATATGCTCAGCATAATTCTCCCAATCAGTTGCCATATGAAAAATGCCGCCAATCGTCAATTTTTGACGTAATAATTCAACAAAAGGTATCTGTACAATACGACGTTTATGATGGCGGGCTTTATGCCATGGATCGGGAAAAAACAGTTGTACCATATCTAATGACTGATCAGGTATCATATTTTCTAATACCTCCACCGCATCATGGCACATTACACGAAGATTGCTTAAACCAGCCTCTTGTGCAGCCATCAGGCAAGCGCCGACACCAGGCTGATGAACTTCAATGCCAAGATAATCTCTATCAGGATTCTGTTTTGCCATCTCAACCAGAGAAGCCCCCATACCAAAGCCAATCTCTAACGTCACAGCAGATTGTCGACCAAATACGGTTTGAAAATCTAACATTGATTGTGTTTGATATTCAATTCCGAGCTGTGGCCAAACAGTTGCAATGGCCTGCGCTTGACCTTTGGTTAAACGCCCTTGTCGACGAACAAAGCTTCTAATCCGACGAATCAGTTTACCTTCATCATCGTATTGCGCGGAAACAACATTATTTTCTAACATATAGTGGGCTATCACTCTGAAATAAAAGGCGTAGTTTAACGTAAGTTACGCTTTCAAACCAGTTTTCTAAAATGCAAATCTGGATAATTTTAGATTCAATACAGATTGAACGTTGATATCAGCATTAAAAAAACACCTTAAAAAATAAATTTATTATATAATCACTGCCCGACTACTTTTATCTTTTAAATGAAATTGTTATGAATGAAATTACTATTATTGGCGCAGGCGCAGCGGGTCTTTTTTGTGCGGGAATACTTGGTCAGCAGGGCCGAAATGTGACCGTGATTGACAACGGTAAACGCGTTGGTCGAAAAATATTGATGTCTGGTGGCGGAAAATGTAATTTCACGAATATGACCGTGTCGGCAGAAAACTACATCTCAGCCAATCCGCACTTTTGTAAATCAGCGCTCAGCCGCTATACACAGTGGGATTTTTTAGATTTGGTCTCTCAATACAATATTGCTTGGCACGAAAGAGATCACGGTCAGCTATTTTGTGATCACAGTGCACAAGATATTGTCAATATGCTGGTGCAAGAGTGCCAAAAAGGCCAGATAAAATTTCAACTACAGACTCAATTTGAATCACTGCAGGCAACTGATACGGGTTTTCAAATCACTACCGATAAAGGGACTATCTTTAGCCAAAAAGTGATTGTTGCAACCGGCGGCCTGTCCATGCCGGCATTAGGCATGACTCCACTCGCCTATCAAGTTGCCCAATCACTCAATATCGCGGTTGAGCCGGTACGCGCAGGACTGGTTCCATTTACGTTACAGAAGCCACTCTTAGATAAGCTGATACCACTTTCAGGTACCGCGATTTCAGTTCTGGTAACCAGTGAGCAAGGCAACAGTTTTAAAGAAAATCTACTGTTTACCCATCGTGGACTATCAGGGCCGGTTATTTTACAAATATCTAATTATTGGCAACCGGGTGAAGCCATTACGATAAATTTGCTGCCAGATACCGATTTAAACGCTTTTTTGATCAATCAACATTCATCCCACCCTAACCAAAGTTTGAAAAATACGCTCGCTCGTTTACTCCCTAAGCGTCTTGTTGAAGTGCTTATTGAACATGAACAATTTCCTGATTTACCGTTAAAACAACTCACAGCCGCCCAGAAAAATCATATTGTCGCCAAATTAACACAATGGCAAATACAGCCGAACGGTACAGAAGGTTACCGCACAGCAGAAGTCACATTGGGTGGAATCAGTACCGATTGTTTATCGTCCAAAACCATGGCGAGCAAAGATTATCCCAATCTCTATTTTATCGGTGAAGTGGTTGATGTGGCTGGTTGGTTGGGCGGTTACAATTTTCAATGGGCCTGGAGCAGTGCATTTGCCTGTGCAAATGGAATCATTACCTCATAACCGAAACTTCTTTTTTCATTATAGTCGTTTAAAGCGCATGATCATCAATAAATCTGCGCCATTTTAACCCACATTGTTAAGCTGATCTCAAATCGAAAAAACATCGCCTCTTTTTTATCAATTTTAATCATACACGATCATCTCAATATCCGTATTGACCTTAAAATTCTGTTTAGTCTTTCGCATCATTTTTTAATATTAGTCTGATTCTTGAATAGAATCAGTAAATTAAATATTAAGATTAAATATAAATCATCAGGTAAAGTTAGCGTTTGCTTTAGGTTAATTAAATGTTAATAACACTTTCTGTGATTGATAAAGTGACTTAAATACTATATTTATTAGCAAAATTATTGATTTATTTAACTGAGATATAAATATGAATAGCAAAAAACTGCTGCCGATTTTACTAATCCTTATTCTGGCGCTTATCGCCTGGATGACCTATTATGCAACTTCAGCCAGAGCCATCGTTCTACAAGGTGAGGTCGAAGCTAATCGCGTAGATATCTCCGCGCGCATTCAAGGTCGAGCCGCTCAAATTAACTATAATGTCGGGCAAGATGTCAAAAAGGGCGATGTTCTTTTAGAATTAAGCAGCCCAGCACTACTAGCACAACGAGATTACGTTAAATCACAATTAGAAGTGGCTATCGCGAATCGCAATATCACCTATAGTACTCGTCAAGAAAATATTGATGCTCAAAAAGCCGCATTAGAGAAATCGCAAGCTGATTTAACCTTAGCGCAGCAGAGCTATAACCGTTTAGAAAAGCTCGCCGCAAAAAATCTAATTTCAAATCAACAGTTTGACGAAGCAAAAAATCAACTTCAAGTGGCAACCAAAGCAACACAAGCAGCAAAAGCCAATTATGATTTAGCCGTAAATGGTAATAGTGATGAGGTTAAAGCTCTTGCCGATGCCCAAGTGAAACAAGCCGAAACCGCTTTAGCACAAATTAATATTGATATTCAGGAATTAATCGTCCGCTCTCCGATTGATGGTCAAATTACTGCGCGCATTGCCGAGCTGGGACAGTTATATAATCCAGGTACACCACTCTTTTCACTGATTAATCTCGATGATGTTTGGTTAACCTTTAACGTCCGTGAAGATCTCCTCAACAATACTAAGCTCGGTGATCAATACCAAATTATGATTCCCGCCTTAAACCGAAAGATCACGGTAAAAATTACGGCGATTAATGCTTTAGGCCAATACGCTAACTGGCGCGCAACTAAAGCCACGGGCGATTTTGACCTAAAAACATTCGAAGTCAGAGCTCAGCCAGTTGAAAAAATTGCGGGTTTAAGACCCGGCATGAGTGCCACTATCAGTTTGAAAGCCAATTAATTATATTTTAAACAAGGATATCGAGTGAAGAATAGTATAAATAGTGTCACCTCAGAGAGAAAAAACACATTTTTTCTGATGTGGCAAAGAGAACTCAGCATAATTAGGAAAATGCCCTCATTATTTGCGTTAGTGTTTGTTTATCCTATTGTAATGATGTTAATTGTATTTGCTATCTTCAATAAGGCAAATATCACCCAATTACCGATTGCCTTTGTGGATCAAGATCAGTCAGCTATCTCGCGTCAGTTAATACAAAAAATCTCTGCGGTATCGGAAATTGCAGTAACTGTAAAATATAGTGATCTGGCGGAAGCAAAAACTGCGCTGAAATCTACCAAAGTCTATGCAGTGGTGTTAATCCCTCCCTATTTCGAAGAGAAAATGCTGGCAAACCAGCAGCCTGAAATCACGACCTTTTATAATAACCAGTTCATGACAATCGGCAGTACCTTAAATCGTGCAATCTATACCGGTTTATCTGCTTTTATCGGCAGTATACAACTCGAAAAAGTGATGAATAACAGTGTGCCGCTACCGCTGGCCACGGCGCAGCTAAAACCAGTAGAAGTCGAACTGCACCCACTGTTTAATCCGACACTAAGCTTCATCGATACGCTGGTGAATGGCCTCTATCCTACCATTATGCAAATTATTATCATGTTTGCGATTGCTGCCAGCACACAAAAAGAGAAATCAATGCAGCTGAGCCAAGGTGTTTCGGCGTTTGCCATTAATCATCCTTTTCGGTTCCTGATAAATAAATATTTTATTTATTTTATTTGGTTTTTTATCAGTCTACTTATTTTTGATCTGATCATGACCAGCTATTTTCAAGTACCGATTGCCGGTAACGTTTTCTTGTTACTATTAGGTGATGTGCTCTTTATTCTTGCTGCCATGTGTATCAGCCTGGCTTTCTCGCTGCTGATAAAAGATAAGTTAACTAATTACAGCGTTATCGGGATTATCTGTTCACCGGCATTTGGTTATACCGGACTGATTTTTCCACGTATAGCGATGAATACTTTTGCCTATATGTGGGGCGGTCTATTACCGATCACCTGGTATGTTCAAATTCGTTTAGATCAAACGCTGCGAGGTTTGCCTTCAATTGAAACATTAAAACCGATTGGCTTCCTGTTGTTGCTCATTATTATTCCACTTTGTTTAATCAGATTGAAGATTAAAAAATCTCACTCGCAAGGAGTCGCATAATGGCAAAAGCGATTTGGTCGATGATACTGACCGAACTAAAAAATATTTTCACCTCCAGGGCGATTATCGGCGTGCTATTATTGGGACCGCTGATCTATTTTGTGCTTTATCCTCAGCCATACCTACGCGAAGTATTAACTGAGATTCCAGTGGCGGTTGTTGACCAAGATAATTCAACCTTAAGCCGACAGCTTATTCGAAATATCAATGCGACAGAAGCCGTAAAAGTCGGCGCTTTTGCCTCATCGATGCAAGATGCCAAACAGCTATTAGCCCAGCATAAAGTGTATGGTATTGTATTAATCCCTTTCCGATTTGAACAACAAGTCATTGCGGGAAAATCCTCACCTATTTCGCTCTATGGTGATGCGAGCTATATTCTGATTTATAACAATGTTGCGACAGCAATTAATAGCGTCGCCTTAACCACTAGCAGTCAAATTTCGGTAAAACGACAGATCGCCCAAGGTATTGATCCGGCAATCGCCAAAGGTAATAGTCTACCTTTTATACCCAATATGATTGCCCTATTTAATCCACAATCAGGTTATGCGACCTATGCTATTCCACCAGTCTTTATTCTGATCTTACATCAGTTATTACTGATCGGTATTTTACTTGGTAGTTTTCTCTTCCGCGACCAAACCTTAAAGCAGGTCACAACGCTCACGCCCACCTTACCTATAGCACTGCGTCCGATGATACTGATTATCAGTAAATTATGTACTTATTTGATGATCTATACAGTTATTTTTTGGCTTTATATGTTAATGATCAACCTCTGTTATCACATTCCCAATCTGGCTGATTTGGTGGATCAATTTGTGTTTGGCTTTATCTTTTTAATCCCAACCATTACCTTCGCGCTAGCCCTGAGTGTCTGGATTACTCGGGTTGATGATGTCTTATTACTGCTGGTTCCCGTCAGTATGATTGTCTTTTTCTTAAGTGGCATCTCCTGGCCGATTGAATTAATACCGAGCCCTTTAGTGGCTTTTGGTCATTTAATTCCAGCTATACCCGCTATGATTGCCTCAACAGAAATGACACAAATGGGCACGCCCTTCTATCTTTTGGCGCCTAAATTGATCAATTTGGGTCTGCTCGCACTTCTCTACTTCCTGATGGGTTACTATAGCTACTACCGCAAACTAAAACAGGTTTCGTCATCATTAAACCATTAAACAGATAATTTTTTGATACGGGTCTAGCCAGGCCCGTATCAAGAAAAAACCCAGTCACACCAGTATAACCCTACACGCCCAATGTCCTAATGTTAGGGCATGCTATGCTATGCCACACTACATCACAGCATAGATAATAAGTCATATTGATTTCATTAAGAGAACTATTCAAAAAAATTAATTATTAGCTATTTGTGTCGAAAATATGTCATAATTTTTTCGATACTTTATATTCAGCAGACATAAAGTCCACTTCGTAGATGAAACCATGGATATCCGGTATCGTAATAATGATGGCTTATCTGTCACAATAAAATGAGTGATTGATATTGACAAGATAAGACTCACTTTTATCAACTATATTCGCACAGACAGCTCTCTCTACGCTAAAATCCAGACAATATTATTATAATTAATAGGTATATTTCATGAGTACAGTTGAAATTACAAATCAAGGGCAACCGAATGCCAGACCGTTAAATCGAAAGGATCTTAAGACACTTTTGCTCTCCTCTTTAGGCGGCACTTTAGAGTTCTACGATTTTGTTATCTATGCACTTTATATCGATACTATCGTTAAACCCCTGTTTATGCCTGATACTCTATCGCCGTTAGCCAAAGATCTCTTTGCCTGGGGAATTTTTGCCGCCGGTTATCTGATTCGTCCAGTCGGCGGCATTATTATGGCGCATTTCGGTGATAAAAATGGCCGTAAACGTATGTTCACGCTCAGTGTGGCGATGATGGCACTGCCAACCTTTCTGATTGGTTTCCTGCCCACCTATGAAGTACTCGGTATTCTATCCCCACTACTGCTGCTGTTAATGCGGATGTTACAAGGTGCAGCGATTGGTGGCGAAATGCCTGGCGCTTGGGTTTTTATCGCTGAACACACGCCTAAACAGCGCTATGGCTTTGGTATTGGTATGCTGACCTCTGGCATCACCGGCGGTATTATGCTCGGTTTTTTAATTACGATCATGATTAGTAGCGCTTTCTCTCGCCAAGAAATTCTTGATTTCGCCTGGCGAATTCCATTTATTCTAGGGGGTTTATTTGGTGTCCTTTCAGTCTACTTGCGTCGTTTTCTTTCGGAAACACCGGTATTTAAAGCCTTAGCTTCACGCAAAGCATTAGAGAAAAGTATTCCATTAGTCATTGTATTTAAACAGCATAAATATGCTTGCTCAGTGGTGGCGATGTTTACCTGGGCGCTATCAACCGTCATTATGGTAGGTATTTTAATCACGCCAAGCACGATTCTTGGTCATCTATACCATATCGAGGATATTAACTGGCGAATTGCCGGCTGTATTGCCGCGCTTACGTTAACCATCGGTTGTGTGTTATTTGGCTGGCTTGAGGATAAAATTAAGACCAGAAAAACAGTTTTGCTGGCTTGGGGTGGACTCGCTATTACCTCACTCTATTTCTATCAATCTCTTTCTGCGCAGATGAGTTTAACCTCACTATATGTTAACTATGGACTGATGGGATTATTTATTGGTGCAGTGGCACTGACACCCATCGTTGGCGCAAGAGCCTTCCCTACAGAAATTCGTTTTTCTGGATTATCGACTGCCTACAATTTATCTTATGCTTTTTTTAGTTTTATCACGCCACCTTTAACCATCTATTTGATTACGCCGAATCATATTCTAGGTGATCATTACTATCTGGGTGCAGGTGTCTACATTGCCTTTGTCAGTATTATTGCGATTATCACCTCGCTATTTCCACTTGCTTATTGTGGCTGGAGAGAGAGAACCACTCAATCAGCTGCTTAACTTCAAATGCGGGTTAATCCCGCTTTGATAAAAAACTATAGGCCAAAAGCAAATACCGCAAAAGCAATGTACACATCGATTATCAATATTGATAGCAAATAAAAACGGCCACCAAGGTGACCGTTTTCTCATTTTAAGATAAGTTTGCGTGAAATTAGTTAAGACGCTCTTTAATACGCGCGGCCTTACCTTTAAGATCACGTAAGTAATAAAGTTTAGCTTGACGAACCGCACCACGACGTTTAACCGTGATAGAATCGACAACTGGAGAATGTGCCTGAAATACACGCTCAACACCTTCACCATTAGAAATCTTACGGACTGTAAATGCAGAGTGTAAACCGCGGTTACGAATTGCAATTACCACACCTTCGTATGCCTGAAGACGTTTTTTGTTACCTTCAACAACCCATACTTTAACTTCCACTGAATCACCAGGACGGAATGCAGGGATATCTTTTTTTAGTTGTTCATCTTCAAGTTGCTTAATTATTTCATTTTTCATGATAATTCTCTTTCCTAGTTAAACTGAAATGTCCAATTACACTTATTCGCCAAATTCATGTTTAAATTCAGCTAATAGTTTCTGCTCTTCATCAGTCAGAGCTAGGCTTTGTAGAAGATCTTCTCTTCTTAGCCAGGTTCGCCCCAGAGATTGTTTTAATCGCCAGCGACGAATTTCTTTATGGTGACCGGAAAGTAATACTGCCGGCACCGCCATACCATCTAACACCTCAGGCCTGGTATAGTGAGGACAATCAAGTAAACCAGTTGCAAAAGAATCCTCTTCTGCCGAAGCTTCATGACCTAAGACACCCGGAATAAACCGAGATACTGCATCAATCAACGTCATTGCTGGCAACTCACCACCACTAAGCACATAATCACCAATTGACCACTCTTCGTCAATTTCAGTCTGAATTAAGCGCTCATCTATACCTTCATATCGACCACAAATTAAAACTAATTTATGGTATTTCGATAATTCGCAAACCCCATTTTGTTCAAGCTTACGCCCCTGTGGAGAGAGGTAAATTACTTTTGTATCATTGCCCATTGCAGCTTTTGCCGCCTGAATCGCATCTCGTAATGGTTGAACCATCATGAGCATTCCCGGTCCACCGCCATAAGGCCTATCGTCAACCGTCTTATGCTTATCATGCGCAAAATCACGCGGGTTCCAATACTGAATTTTTAACAGACCACTTTTGACTGCTCGGCCTGTTACCCCATAATCAGTAACTGCCTGGAACATTTCCGGAAAAAGGCTAATAACGCCAATCCACATAGACTGCCCCATTCTTATTACTGTTTAAAAGGCCGGATCCCAATCAACTTCAATCACTTTGGTTGTGAGATCAATATTTTTAATCACTTCTTGTTCAACAAAAGGCAGTAATCGCTCTTTTGCACCAAAAGCATCTTTTAAATTGGCTTTCACCACCAACACATCATTCGATCCCGTTTCCATCAGTTCAGTGACCTGACCTAGATCATAACCAGATGTAGTGATTACGCGACATCCAATCAAGTCTTTCCAATAAAAATCACCTTCAACCAGTTCAGGTAATAAATCTGCATTCACAAATATTTCAATATTGGTGAGCGCGTTGGCTTCGTCTCGATCATCAATACCCGCCATTTTGACAATGGTATCGTTACTATGTGGCTTATAGGCTTCAAGCTCAATCGTTTGCCACTCACCGGCACGTTGGATATACCAAGGTTGATAAGTGAAAATACTTTCAGGATCTTCTGTAAATGAAAAAATCCTAAGCCATCCCCGAATACCGAAGCAAGAACCGAACTTACCCACAATAATCAGATTCTCAGGTTTATTCATTTTCATTTGACTCAACAACAATTAAGCTGATTTTTGTGCTTGTTTAACTAATGCGCCAACACGGTCAGAAACCGTTGCACCTAAACCAAGCCAATGATTTACACGATCAAGATCTAAACGTAATTCTTCTGCTTTACCCTGTGCTACTGGGTTAAAAAAGCCAACACGTTCAATAAAACGACCATCACGTGGATTACGACTATCAGTGACAACCACTTGATAGAATGGACGCTTTTTAGAGCCGCCACGAGCTAAACGAATAGTTACCATAACTTCCTCTTAAAATTTAATAATTTGCCTTCACTCCGCTCTTCAAGATTAATGAAGCAATCTGAGTGTATAAAAAGCCAAAGAATTATACTCTTTTTCAAGAAAAGCGCAATGCTTAGCATCACACTATTGCCGGATTAAAATTCACCTTTTTGCTAGAATAAATCACAAACGGCTGATAGGATGTCAACATAGCTAATCGATAAGACTCATTATACTTTGGATATGAACGTTTTATGATAATAAAAAAATCAGCCATATTTACTCTTTTTTTGTTTATTTTTAGCATATCAATACTATCCGGCTGTTCGAGTAAAATAAAAGTCAAATCGCCAGACAAAAAAACCACCGTTACATTACGCTCCGCCCCAAAAAAGATTATCGTCATGGATATCAGTGCGCTAGATACACTTGACTCATTGGGGGCTGGCAAAAAAATTATCGCGTTACCACAATCAAATCTACCAACTTATTTAACGATTTATAAAAATAGTCCTTATCTCTCGATAGATCAATTTGATCATCCCAATCTCGAGCTGATAAAAGAGAACCAAGCGGATTTAATTATTACGGGTGACATCACGGCTGATGTATATCATTCGCTCGCAAAGATTGCACCGGTCTTATCGTTGAATATCGATACGCAGCACTATCGCCAGTCAATTGAGCATAACATCAACTTACTCGCAATTTTGACACAAAAACCAATGCTAGCTAAAGAGTATTTAAATCAGCTCAACACACAAATAACTGATGTGAATCAAAAAGCAAAGCTATCATCATTGACAGCAACAGTAGCACGCTATGAGCATGGTCAATTAATCCTTGCCGAGAATAGCATTCAGGCTGCTTTTATTCATGAACTACTGGGTGTGAAACGGGTAAAAAATGCATCCGAGGCCAAACCCACATCTTTAGAAACTGCTCAATTGAATAAGAACACACCCGTTATTCTTGATAACCAGTACTTTGAACAACATCCAACTGACCTGCTATTTATTGTCGATGTTGACAAAGCGACGAATCAATCGAACGATACCCACAGTTCACTGACCAAGTTGAGAGGAACACAAATTATCTACCTTGAGCCGGTTCGATGGGTGTTTGCACCGTGGGGCATTGATAACCTAAAACAACAAGTACTTGAAATCTCAACATACCTTAAATAATACGCTTCTGCTCACAGAGAGATTACACTGGGTCAGCCTTTGCACAGTTTAACAAAGCGACATTACAAATTCGTTTATTGGTTATGATAGATAACTCACCTAGCTAAATACAAAATCCCCCTCACCGTGACCGCTGAGAGGGATGCGTTGAAACGCTGAATAACATTATTAATTACCAACGACCAGAAGCACCACCACCACCGCTGCGACCGCCGCCGCCAGAGAAGCCACCAGAACTAAAACCTCCACCTCGTCCCGAACCAAATCCGCCACCAAACCGGCCGCCACCGCGACCAGAACTGCCCGATTTTGCGTATAAAAAACCTAACAGAATGGTACTCACGACAAAACCGATAAAACTGAGTTTAAGGCTGCCAAGCGCAGAATAGTCAGTCAAAAAAGCGAACAGACCGATAACAAGACCATTTAATCCGCCTGAGGCTAAATTTAATCTTCCCGTTGATCTCTTGGTCCAGGACCAAGGCAACATCTTGATAAGTAAATGACAGACAAAAAGTGAAAAGAAACCAAACATCATTAAAGATGAACCTGGAGAATCAGCAGAAACATCTCCTAACTCATTATTACCAGTATTATCGACAAAGGGGACTGTCGCCAGCTCACCCGTTAATCTTTTGATGATAGTCGTTAAGGCTTGAGATATGCCAGCATAATAATTATCCTGCCGAAAAGCCGGAATGATATCCTGCTGAATAATACGCGCTGCTTGTAGATCAGGTAGGGTACCCTCAAGTCCATAGCCAACCTCTAGTCGCACGCTATGTTCTGACTTCGCGATAACTAATAATAGTCCATTATCCTTTTGCGCCGCACCTAATCGCCACTGCTCAAAAACACGTTCAGCAAATTGTTCAATACTCTCGCCATCTAAAGTGGGTACCAACAAAATCGCAATTTGCGCACCGGATTTATCCTGTTGTTCAAACTGCTGAATTTGCTGTGCTAACTCACTCACCTGTGAAGGTATTAAAGTATTCGTCAAATCCGTAATACGTTGATTCAAAACTGGCACAGGAATTTGTGCATAAGCCATCTGTCCCAACAAGAGTATCAGGCAGCATATCGATTGAGTGATAAATCGCAACATCTTACCCTCCTGCCTATTTATCAAAACTCACTGTTGGTGCGACTGAAATGGCTTGTTCATTGGCAACCGTAAATTGCGCTTTAGGTGTATAACCCATTAATTTAGCGACTAACACACCAGGAAATCGGCGAATATAGCTATTATATTCCTGAATTGTCGCAATATATCGACCACGAGCGACGGTAATGCGATTTTCAGTTCCTTCAAGTTGTGTCATCAGATCACTATACAGCGTACTGGCTTTTAAATCGGGATAGTTTTCACTCACCGCAATTAAACGACTTAATGCCGAACTCAATTGTTGTTGTGCCTCCTGAAATTGCTTAATCACCTGCGGATCGGAAAGCTGATCGATATTGACTTGAATTGATCCAACACGCGCTCTGGCGTTGGTGACATCAGTTAAGACCTCTTTTTCATGATTGGTATAGCCTTTGACGGTATTGACTAAATTGGGCACCAGATCAGCCCGGCGCTGATATTGATTGACCACTTCAGACCAAGAGGCAATGACTTTTTCATCATAAGTTTGGCTGGTGTTATAACTGCTAAAAAACATCCCACCTAAAATCACAATCACGGCAATAAAAATAAGATAAATTGGCTTAATTTTATTGCCTGAATTACTATTACCCAGCTGGCGCGTTTCGTTCATACCTATGTTCCTTAAGTGAAAATCAACATTCATCTTGGCCAATAATCGGTTAAAAATCAGATTATTGGTATATCATTAGTTTTTAAAAGAGTGAATTGGTGCCGGAATACGGCCACCGCGTGCAATAAAGGCGTCGGAATTAAATGGATTAACCGGCATAATTGGTGCATGACCTAATAATCCGCCAAACTCAACATTATCGCCAACCTTCATCCCGACAGCGGGAATTATTCGCACCGCCGTGGTTTTATGATTAATCACCCCAATCGCGGCCTCATCTGCAATAATAGCTGAAATCGTTGCCGCGCTAGTATCACCAGGAATCGCCACCATATCCAGTCCGACCGAACAGACACAGGTCATCGCTTCCAGTTTTTCTAAATTTAATGCGCCTTTATTAACTGCATCAATCATTCCCGCATCTTCTGAAACCGGAATGAAAGCACCACTCAGCCCACCGACATGGCCACAGGCCATCACGCCACCTTTTTTCACCGCATCATTGAGCATCGCCAGTGCCGCTGTCGTACCATGCGTGCCGACCACTTCGAGCCCCATCTCCTCAAGAATATGCGCAACAGAATCACCAATTGCTGGGGTCGGCGCTAATGAGAGATCGACGATACCAAATTTAACCCCTAACCGGGTTGACGCTTCATGTCCGACAAGCTGGCCCATCCGCGTAATTTTAAAGGCGGTTTTCTTAATCACTTCAGCGACCATGTCAAAAGACTCACCTTTCACTTTTTCCAGCGCACGTTTAACAACCCCAGGGCCACTGACGCCGACATTAATCACACAGTCAGCTTCACCCACACCATGGAATGCACCCGCCATAAAAGGGTTATCTTCAACCGCATTGGCAAAGACAACCAACTTGGCACAGCCCATACTTTGATTATCTTTGGTTAATTCAGCAGAGGCTTTAATCACTTCGCCCATCTTTCTCACGGCATCCATGTTGATACCTGTCTGCGTCGAACCAATATTGACTGAGGCACAAACACGCTCTGTTTCTGCCAGTGCCCTGGGAATTGAATCAATCAGAATTTCATCACCTTTATGATAGCCCTTCTGAACTAACGCAGAAAAACCACCAATAAAGTTTACGCCTACGGTTTTAGCCGCTGCATCCAGTGTTTTAGCAAATTCAACATAATCTTTATCATCGCTGGCACCGGCAATTAACGCAATTGGCGTGACTGAAATGCGTTTATTAATAATAGGGATACCAAATTCTGAGGTAATCTCTTCGCCTACTTTGACTAAATCTTTGGCTAAACGCGTTATTTTGTTATAAATTTTCTGACGGGCCTTAACACCATCGCTATCAATACAATCAAGTAGCGATATACCCATAGTAATTGTTCTAATATCGAGCTTTTCTTCCTCGATCATTTTGATTGTTTCAAGAATCTGTCTCGTTTCCATTGTAAATAACCTTTATCTAGTCATAATCATCATCATTAATACGAGGCGCCCAAAATCACTCAAACACGCATCAATCCATCATTTAATTTAATTTAATTTATCTTATTTCAATATTATTCAAGATTACAGACGATGCATCGCATCGAAAATTTCCTCTCGCTGAATATTCACCTTCACTTTTAATTTTTCCCCGGTTTGCACCAATTCAGCTTTAGTTTCTTCAAAAGAGGTTGTAATCTGCGAAAGATCAAGCAGCATAATCATCGTAAAATAGTCACCCATGATAGTTTGCGACACATCTAATATATTGATATTGAGTGCAAACAATTTTTGACTGATCCCAGCTATAATACCGGTTTTATCTTTGCCAATGACGGTAAGAATGGTTTTCATGTTAAGCTCCATTACGATATACAGAAATTTTTCTGATTGTTGATAATAACATCTTCAAAAATCATCGTAATAGGAGTAGATTAGATTATCAACAAATAATTATTAATATACTTATCATAAAAAGAGCTACTCATTCATGTTTAATATTGAAAAATCGAATAAATTAGAACACGTCTGTTATGACATCCGCGGCCCAATTCTCGATCATGCTAAACGTCTTGAAGATGAAGGCCAAAAAATTCTCAAGCTCAATATTGGTAATCCGGCACCTTTTGGCTTTGAAGCGCCCGATGAAATTGTGGTCGACATTATCCGTAACCTACCTACATCGCAAGGGTATTGTGATTCGAAAGGACTATTTTCTGCGCGTAAAGCGATTATGCAGTATTATCAGTCACTAGGTATTATGAGCATCGCGGTTGAAGATATTTATATCGGTAATGGTGTCTCTGAACTAATTGTTCAATCAATGCAAGCGCTAGTGAATACTGGTGATGAAATTTTAATCCCGATGCCAGACTATCCTCTTTGGACTGCGGCAGCGACACTGTCTGGCGGAACGCCCGTTCATTATCTTTGTGACGAGGAAGCCGACTGGTTCCCTGATCTTGACGATATTCGCAAAAAAATCACCTCAAGAACCAAAGCGATCGTCTTAATCAATCCTAATAATCCCACTGGTGCTGTTTATAGTAAGGATATTTTACTTCAAATCGCGCAAATCGCCCGTGAACATAATCTGATCATTTTTTCCGATGAGATCTATGACAAGATTTTATATGATGGCGCCGTTCACCACCCGATTGCCGGTTTAGCGGAGGACCTGTTTATTGTGACCTTCGGTGGACTCTCTAAAACCTATCGAGTCGCCGGATTTAGACAAGGCTGGATGGTCTTGAGTGGTCCGAAAAAACATGTTAAAGGTTATATTGAAGGCCTGAATATGTTAGCCTCCATGCGCTTATGTGCCAATGTACCGATGCAGCATGGTATTCAAACGGCATTAGGCGGATATCAAAGTATTAATGAATTTATTAAACCGGGTGGGCGCTTATACGATCAATGTCATCTGGCCTGGAAATTACTTAACGATATTCCGGGTGTATCTTGTGTAAAACCAAAAGGTGCACTCTACCTATTTCCAAAACTAGACGTGAAGAAGTTCAACTTACACAATGATCAAAAGCTGGTACTTGATTTCTTGCTACAGCAAAAAGTGTTATTGGTGCAAGGTAGTGGGTTTAACTGGCATAAGCCAGACCATGTCAGAATCGTTGCGCTCCCTTATACGGGTGAATTAGAAACGGCACTGGGACGATTTGCTCAATTTTTAGAAACTTATCGTCAGTAACCTTCCGATATTTAATAATGGACTGAAAATTGAGCTTGATAGGCTCAATTTTCATGATGACCAAAACGGCACGCGTGTTAACCTCGTATCTGGTTGTCTCATGTTCGGTGATATATTAACTGAGCCATAGCTTGAAAAAGTATCCATCCTCACAATCAAAAGACATTGAATCTGCGCTGCTACTCATTCGTGCCAGTAATTAAAATCAATCCATTTGAGATGAGCTTAACAATACATTTGGCGGATAGCTTGTCTACTTGATCTCAATTTAAGATCAGTTTATTTTTCCTGCATTTCGTCAGCAAAATTTAAAAATATTCTTGACAATAAAACACTACAGGTAGTTAATACGGCATGCTAATTACACAATATATAGTGCCTATATAATTAATAGGAACTATATATTGTATCTATTGGCAAAATTTCATTAGGATCTGCGCAGATAAATAAAATAAAAGGATTACCCCCAATGAATCAATCAATATTGGTGACTAAACGCGATGGAAGTAAAGAAACAATCAATCTGGATAAAATTCATCGAGTTATTACATGGGCTGCCGAAGGCTTAGAGAATGTCTCGGTTTCACAAGTTGAGCTGCGTTCTCATATTCAATTTTATGATGGTATAAAAACAGCGGATATTCACGAAACCATCATTCGAGCCGCCGCCGATCTTATTTCGCAAGACAGCCCAGACTATCAATATATGGCAGCAAGACTAGCCATTTTTCATCTGCGTAAAAAAGCCTATAATCAGTTTACCCCACCCAAGCTCTATGACCACGTCAAAAGAATGGTAGAGTCCGGTCGATATGATAAACATTTATTGGCTGATTACAGTGAACAAGATTTTATTGAGATGGACGGCTTTATCGATCACTGGCGCGATATGACCTTCTCCTATGCCGCAGTTAAACAGCTGGAAGGAAAATATCTGGTACAAAATCGCGTGACCGGTCAGATCTATGAGAGCGCTCAGTTCTTATATATTCTAGTTGCCGCCTGCTTATTTGCTAACTATCCAAAACATCACCGTTTAGATTACGTCAAACGTTTCTATGATGCTATTTCAACCTTTAAAATTTCGCTGCCGACGCCAATTATGGCTGGTGTACGCACACCGACACGCCAATTTAGCTCGTGTGTATTAATCGAATGTGATGATAGCCTTGATTCAATTAATGCGACGGCAAGCTCAATCGTTAAATATGTTTCTCAGCGTGCAGGTATCGGTATCAATGCCGGCCGTCTGCGCGCCTTAGGCAGTCCTATCCGCGGAGGTGAAGCCTTCCACACTGGCTGTATTCCATTTTATAAATACTTTCAAACAGCCGTTAAATCTTGCTCACAAGGTGGTGTTCGCGGCGGTGCAGCAACGGTTTTCTATCCTTTATGGCATCTGGAAGTCGAAAGTTTACTGGTTTTACGTAATAACCGTGGTATTGAAGAGAACCGCGTCAGACATTTAGATTATGGTGTGCAGATAAACAAACTGATGTATCAACGTCTGATTAAAAATGAGCAGATAACCCTGTTTAGTCCTTCAGATGTCCCAGGACTCTATGAAGCATTTTTTGCTGATCAAGATGAGTTTGAACGCCTTTACGTACAGTATGAAAATGATATCTCTATTCGTAAACGCGAAGTCAAAGCCATTGAACTATTTTCACTGTTGATGCAAGAGCGCGCGTCAACGGGTCGAATCTACATTCAAAATGTCGATCACTGTAATACGCATAGTCCATTTAATCCACTGGTTGCCCCCGTCAGACAATCTAACCTCTGTATGGAAATTGCGCTACCGACCAAACCGCTTTACAATATTAATGATGAGAATGGTGAAATCGCGCTTTGTACTCTTTCAGCCTTCAATTTAGGCGCTATCGAGAACCTCAGCGATCTTGAGTCACTCGCAGATTTAGCCGTCCGCGCACTCGATTCATTATTAGATTATCAGGATTATCCAATTCCTGCGGCACGTAATTCATCGCTTAACCGACGTACGTTAGGGATTGGTGTGATTAACTATGCCTACTATCTGGCAAAAAATGGCGTTCGTTACTCTGATGGTAGTGCGAATGGTCTGACCCATCGTACTTTTGAAGCGATTCAATACTATTTATTAAAAGCATCAAATAAGTTAGCTAAAGAGCAAGGTGCTTGCCCATTATTTAAAGAGACACGTTACGCTGAGGGTATTTTACCTATCGATAACTATAAAAAAGAAGTGGATGGCTTAACGCGTGAACCACTCCACCTTGATTGGGAGGCACTACGTCAATCGATCAAGACACATGGTCTGCGTAACTCAACGCTTTCCGCGTTGATGCCGTCAGAAACCTCTTCACAGATATCCAATGCGACCAATGGCATTGAGCCGCCACGTGGGTATGTCAGTGTAAAAGCCTCAAAAGATGGTATTTTGCGTCAGGTTGTGCCTGAGTATGAGAATCTCAAAGGCTTCTATGAGCTACTATGGCAGATGCCAAATAATACCGGTTATTTACAACTGGTCGGCATCATGCAAAAATTTGTTGATCAATCTATCTCGGCCAATACCAATTATGATCCGACTAAATTTGCCAATGATAAAGTTCCGATGAAGCAACTGTTAGCTGATCTATTAACGGCCTATAAATATGGTCTTAAAACGATTTATTATCATAATACTCGCGATGGTGCTGATGATAATCAATCCGATATTAGCACGCCAACTGATGATGGCTGTGAAGGCGGTGCATGTAAAATCTAATCCGTTTCACTGAATTAAAAACGGATCATCAGAGATCCGTTTTTAACGCTATCGCCGTCATTAATATGGCATATTTATCATGTCTGTATTTAGGAATAACATCAATGAGTAATACATATACCATCTTCTCTCAAAAACATAATAATCAATTAAAAGAACCGATGTTTTTGGGGCAACCTGTTAATGTCGCCCGTTATGATCAGCAAAAATATGAGCTGTTTGAGAAATTAATTGAGAAACAACTCTCTTTCTTTTGGCGCCCTGAAGAGGTCGATATTTCGAAAGATCGTATCGACTATCAGGCGCTACCTGAACATGAAAAACATATCTTTATCAGTAATCTAAAATATCAAACACTGCTTGACTCAATTCAAGGCCGCAGCCCAAATGTGGCGCTGTTACCTTTAATTTCGATTCCTGAGCTAGAGACTTGGGTTGAAACCTGGTCATTTTCTGAGACAATTCACTCGCGCTCTTATACGCATATCATTCGTAATATTGTCAACGATCCTTCGATTATTTTCGATGATATTATGAATAATCCAGAGATCAAAAAACGGGCCACCGATATCGCCAGTTATTATGATGATCTAATCTGTTATGCTAACTATTACCATCTTTTTGGTTATGGTATCCATACTATTAATGGCAAAGAGATCACGGTGGATAGACGTGAACTTAAGAAGAAACTCTATTTATGTTTAATGAGTGTGAATGCGCTGGAAGCGATTCGATTCTATGTGAGTTTTGCCTGCTCGTTTGCCTTTGCTGAGCGCGAACTGATGGAAGGTAACGCCAAAATTATTAAACTGATTGCGCGTGATGAAGCCCTACATTTAACCGGTACACAGTTTATGGTCAATACCCTGCGCAGTGGCGAAGATGATCCGGAAATGGCTGAAATTACGAAGGCTTGTGAACAAGAAGCCTATGACTTATTTGTCAAAGCGGCCAATCAAGAGAAAGAGTGGGCAGATTATCTCTTCTCGGGTGGTTCAATGATCGGCCTCAATCGTGAAATCCTGTGTCAATATGTGGAATATATCACTAACATTCGTATGCAAGCCGTTGGCCTACCGCTACCATTTGAAACCCGTTCAAATCCGATTCCTTGGATCAATAACTGGCTAGTCTCTGATAATGTTCAAGTGGCGCCGCAAGAAGCGGAAATGAGCTCTTACTTAGTCGGCCAAATTGATGCAGAAGTTAATGAAAGTGATCTGAGTAATTTTGAACTCTAAGCATATTGGCCATATCTTGCCTGTTTGCCATAATTAAATTCACGAATTCATCTGCAAAAAACGGATCTTCTGATCCGTTTTTTTACATATCGACTTTCGCGACGCTTTATCATTCTTTTAAACTCATCAATACTAAGTGCCTTATTGATGCCAGCTATCAGTTATAATTGTTTAAATTTTAACGGCTTACCTTGTCACCGCAGTAAAAATTAACCATAATAAAAGTGTTAATCAACATTTCTATTAACTACGCTGTGGTAAGTGAGGATCATTATGTCTAAAAACAAAAAAGTGGCTGACATCCTGGTTGAAGTGTTAACCAATGCTGGCGTCAAAAACTGCTATGGTATTGTGGGTGATACACTTAATTTCGTCAGTGAAGCAATTTATCAAAGTGATATCAACTGGGTACATATGCGTCATGAAGAGGCTGGCGCATTTGCGGCTGGCGCTGAAGCCTTTGTGACCGATCGGCTTACCGCCTGTGCCGGTTCGTGTGGTCCGGGTAGTTTACACTTTATTAATGGCCTTTATGAAGCTCAGCGTAATAATGCACCGGTGATTCTGATTGCCAGCCAACTGGCCAGCTCAAGTCTTGGCACCAATTTCCCGCAAGAAGTTGATTTTTTAGATGTCTACAAAAACTGTTCGGTATTTTGCCAACAACTCAATAATCCGCTGGAGGCAAGACGCGTTTTTACACAAGCAGCCCAGGCCGCCCTGAATAAGCGAGGTGTGGCAGTCGTCATTTTGCCTGCAGATATGAGTAAAGCCGAAATCGCCGATGATCATGTGTACCCGATCTGGGCACCTAAACCCATTTTGCGACCGAATGATGATGAGATCGCTCAAATCATCGAGCTGATTGCTGCTGGAAAAAAAATTGGCATTTATGCTGGCATCGGCTGTAAAGATGCACATGATGAATTAATTGAGCTGGCGAAATTACTCAATGCACCGATTGCGCATACCTCCAGGGCCAAGGATTTTGTTGAGTATAATAATCCTTTTAACGTCGGTATGACCGGTATGTTTGGGACCAAAGCCGGGTTTGAAATGATCAAACATTGCGATACCCTATTACTGTTAGGCTGTGGTTTTGCCTGGTCACAATTTTATCCAGACAAAGCGACGATTATTCAAATTGATCATGACGCCATGCAATTAGGTTTACGTCATCCGATTGATTTTGGCGCTGTCGGTGATATAAAAGCCACCCTCAAAGCCCTATTACCAAAATTAACGCCAAGAACGGATACAACCTTTCTAGATAAATATGTAGAGCTGCACCAAAAAGTGACGATCAAATTAGATAAGAAAGCGATTGCCGATCCTAAAAAACCGATACATCCTCAATATCTGATTGATTTAATCGATACTTATGCCTCTGCGCAAGCGCTCTTTACCGCTGATGTCGGTTCAGCGATGGTTTGGGCATGTCGACACTTGAAAACAAATGGTCAACGTCGATTACTGATCAGTTTAAAACACGGCACCATGGCCAATGCGATGCCACAAGCGCTCGGCTTGCAAAAAGCCTTTGCTGATAGGCAAGTTATCGCAATGTCAGGCGATGGGGGTTTAACCATGTTGTTAGGTGATCTATTAACGGCGGTTCAAGAAAAATTACCGATCAAAATCTTTGTTCTCAACAATGGCTCATTGAATTTTGTTGAACTAGAGCAGAAAGGTGAAGGTTTAGTGAATCGTTATACTGATCTACACAATGGTAATCTAGCGATGATGGCGCAGGCTATGGGATTTTTTGCTAAGAATATTAGTGATAGTGATGAGCTGGAAGAAGCGGTAAAAGCGTGCCTCCATCACGATGGACCTGCTCTGCTAAATGTTTACACTAGCCCTAATGAACTGATTATGCCACCCACGATTACGATGGATAATGTGGCCAGTATGACGCTCTACAGTGCCAAGGCCATATTAGAGGGTAAATCGCAAGACGTCATGAGCCTGATTAAAGATAATCTATAGTCATCATTATTATATATATCAATGAAATAGATAATAAAAAAAAAGCCTAATTTAATATTAGGCTTTTTGCTTTTTCAGATTAGTGAACTGAAGAGGTTTTAACGCCACCTTCAGGCACCGGCACATACGGCGCTTCTTCAGCCGTCGGCTTTGGATTTTTTCTGGCCTTTAAGCCAACTCGAATACCATAGAAGATAATACTATAAACAATAATGAAGAACAGGACACTCAAACCCGCATTAGTATAGTTATTGATCACAATATGGCTCATATCCGCACTCTGCTGCGCAGTCAGTCCACCAGCGGCAACCTTGTCTTTATAGAGATTTGCCATATAAAGGAAAGGCTCAAGCTCAGGATTACTACTAAACAGTTTAAGACCCAGGGCCCACGTCGTACAAATCAGCAACCAAATCGCCGGAATGACTGTGACCCAAATGTACTGTGCACGTTTCATCTTAATTAATACGACGGTTGCCAGAACGAGTGCTACTGCCGCTAACATTTGGTTTGAAATACCGAATAGTGGCCATAAGCTCTTGACGCCGCCCAGTGGATCAACAACACCTTGATAAAGCAAGTAACCCCATAAACCGACACAACCAACTGTACCAATGATACCGGCAATCGTTGAGTCTGTTCGTTTTAAGAATGGGATAAAGTTACCCAATAGATCTTGCAGCATGAAGCGACCCGAACGCGTACCGGCATCTAATGCAGTCAAAATAAATAGCGCTTCAAATAAAATTCCGAAGTGATACCAAAAGCCCATATCAGCGCCCGGAATAATTTGATGGAACACATGAGCAATACCGACCGCTAAGGTTGGCGCACCACCCGCACGATTTAATACCGAGGTTTCACCAATATCTTTGGCTGTCTGTAAAATCTCTTCAGGCGAGATAACAAATCCCCATGAACTCACTTTCGCCGCAGCAACAGCGGTGACCTCTTTGAGTGATTCTAAAATAGCCGGTGCAGCAGCGGCATCGGTTAAATTATGTAAATCAGGCATAGTAATACCTAATGCCGATGGTGGCGTATTCATCGCAAAATAGAGGCCTGGCTCAATGATTGAAGCCGCGACTAGCGCCATAATTGCAACAAATGACTCCATCAACATGGCACCATAACCAATAAAACGAGAATCTGTTTCTAAGGCAAGCAATTTTGGTGTTGTACCTGATGCAATTAAGGCATGAAAACCCGATACCGCACCACAAGCAATCGTGATAAAAAGGAATGGGAATAAAGCACCTTTCCAGACAGGTCCGGTGCCATTCACGAATTCAGTGACCGCTGGCATTTTTAAGATCGGATTCAAAATGACAATACCAATCGCTAATCCAACAATAACACCAATCTTTAGAAAGGTGGCCAGATAGTCACGCGGCGCCAGGATAAGCCAAACTGGTAACATTGCAGAAATGATTGAATAACCAATTAACACATAAGTAATGGTGGTTGCCTGGAAGGTTAAAGCCGGTCCCCAGTAAGCATCGTGAGCAATCACACCACCAAACCAGATGGCCAGAACAAGTAACACAATACCAATCACCGAGACCTCAGCCACACGACCCGGTCTTAGATAACGCATATAGACGCCCATAAATAAGGCAATTGGTACGGTTGAACAAACCGTAAAGACGCCCCAAGGGCTCTCTGCTAATGCTTTTACCACGATTAAGGCTAACACCGCCAGAATAATCAGCATAATCAGGAAACAACCAAATAGCGCAATGGTACCCGGAATACGACCCATCTCTTTTTTGATCATCTCGCCTAATGATGCTCCATTACGACGGGTTGATAAAAATAGCACCATAAAATCTTGTACCGCACCGGCAAAAACCACCCCGGCGAGTAGCCATAACGTGCCCGGTAAATAACCAATTTGTGCCGCTAAAACAGGACCGACTAATGGACCGGCACCGGCAATCGCCGCAAAATGATGGCCAAATAACACATTTTTATTGGTTGGGACAAAATTTAAACCATCATTGTTCACAACAGCGGGGGTTGCGCGATTAGGATCAAGTCGCAACACTTTGTTGGCGATATATAAACTGTAATAACGGTATGCCACCAAATAAACAGAAACGGCAGCAACAATAATCCATAGTGCACTTATCTGTTCACCGCGTCTGAGTGCGACAACGGCTAAACAACAAGCACCGATAAATGATAAAATAAGCCATGGAATATGCTTTAAAAAGGGCTTTATATTCATAAGAGTTCCTTTATCTGTAGCGATAAAGATAGGTGGCTACAGATTGATTAATTTTTTTAATAAAACGAACAGCTGAATTCAAGTTAATAAGCAAGAACTTATTTATAGGCATAATAAGTTCGGCGCTATAATAAACGAGCCTTTCATCTGAATATAGGGTATTTTGACTTAATGGCAATATAAATTACTGAGTGGTAGAATATTTGAGCTTAACGGCAAAGAAAAAGAAAATAAAGACATAAAATTGCCTCATTTTTAATAAAATGGGTCGATATACTCGGCTCATACAGCGATAATAGGTCGCAGACATCAGCAAACTCAGCGTGATGAGGACATGCTTAAGTAGCCAGTCAAAAATCCGTTCCCAATACAGCGGCTACTCATTCACATTACAAACTTAATAACGCTTTTAATGATTTAAAATAACGTCGACTGACGGGCACTGCGGCACCATTGGTTAAAATAATATCGATTTGCCCGGTAGTATTAAAGCGGATCTCTTTTAACTGCTGAATATTGACTAAATATTGCCGATGACAGCGCACTAAAGTGGTTCGTTCTTCTAATGTTCGCAGCGTTAATTCGGTAAAATATTCCGAGCTATCCAAACTGGTCACATAGTTACCGCTGGCTCGTGAGCTCACAAAGAGTACGTCATTCATATTCAGCAAATAAATTTTGCTATGGCCAACACAGGGAATATATTTGAGTTGATTGTCACTCAGTCCGGTTAACTGGGTAATATTTTGCTCTATACGTTGATGTTTCAGCCTGGCCATAGTTTTGTGCAAACGCTGCTCATCGATCGGTTTGAGCAGATAATCAAAAGCCTGTGCTTCAAATGCCTGTACAGCATAATGATCATAAGCGGTTAAAAAAACAATGTGCGGCATAAAGCTGGGATCGATCATGCTCAACATCTCAAGTCCACTGAGCCGCGGCATATGAATATCCAAAAAGATCACATCAGGACGTAAACGGTGAATGGCACTAATCGCTTCAATCGCATTAGGACACTCTGCGATAATCTCGATATCACTATGCTGCTGTAATAAACAGCGCAGGTTCTCTATCGCCAATGGCTCATCATCGACAAGGATAATTTTTAACATCATTTATTCTACACTCTGCGGTAATCGAATTCGAATGGTGGTCGATAGGTTTTCTTGACAAGCAACCTCAATTCCGTAATCCTCGCCATAACGAATCTTAATACGTTTATCGACAAGGTTCATACCAAGCCCCTGCTTTTTATTGAGTTCGCTCTGTTTGGCATCATAACGGCCAGCATTATCGGTCACCTCAATCATCACACTCGGTTCATACTGATAAGCACTAATGGTAATTTCTCCCGTCTCCAAAAGATGAGAGGTACCATGTTTTATGGCATTTTCAACGATCGGTTGTAACGAGAACGCTGGTAATTGCGTCATCATTAACGATTCCGGTATCGCAATATAGATTTGTAACCTTTCCATAAAACGGGCTTTCTCAATCTCAAGATAAGCGGTCACATGCTCGATTTCATCTTTCAATGAGACGACCTCTTCCGGTCTTTTAAGATTTTTGCGGAAAAACGTCGACATATTCTGTACCAGATAACTGGCCTGATCACCATTACGACGGATTACTGCTACTAAGGTATTTAAGGCATTAAAGAGGAAATGAGGATTCACCTGCGCATGCAGTAATTTAATTTCCGATTGAAATAGCAGCTGTTTATAACGCTCGTTCTGCCCGGCTAAAATTTGTGCTGAAAGCAGACTGGCAATACCTTCACCCAGTGTGCGATTAATTGAACTAAACAGCGTATTTTTTGCCTCATACAGTTTAATTGTGCCAATCACCTTTTGGTTTTCACCGCGCAGCGGAATCACCAGCGTCGATCCTAAACGACAGTTTTTATCGATAGAACAACAGTAAGGTTTATGGATACCATCGACATATTCAACATGATTATGCTCAATAACCTGTAGTGTTTGTGGCGATGAGATAGGCGTGCCGGAAAGATGATGGTCATCCCCAATGCCAATAAAAGCGAGTAGTTTTTCACAATCAGTGATGGCCACCGCGCCAATATCGAGTTCTTGATAAATAATCTGTGCCACTTTCAGACTATTTTCTTGATTGAAACCTTTTAATAAAATGCCCTCGGTACTAGCAGCAATCTTTAGGGCCTTCGCGGAGAAAGCCGAGGTATATTTTTCAAACATCGCGCGCCGATCAAGTAAGATGCGCATAAACATCGCCCCACCGATACTATTGGTGATGATCATCGGTGCAGCAATATTTTTGACCAGATTTAATGCTTCGGCATACGGCTGAGCGACCAGTAAAATAATCAACATCTGTAATATTTCTACAACCATAGTCAAACAGCCAACAGTAATCGGATTATAAAGTCGATCAATGCGGCCTTGACGCCTTAAGACGACATGTACAACACCACCAACCAAGCCAGCAAAAATAGTCGATAACATACAGCTTTCAGCCGTCATTCCTCCCAGCATATAGCGATGAATACCGCCAGTGAAGCCCACCGCAATACCGACTAATGGTCCGCCCAGTAAGCCACCGAGCACAGCACCAATCGCCCTCGTATTGGCAATAGAGTCTTGGAAGTGTAAACCGAGATAAGTCCCCATGATGCAGAAAATGGAGAAAATAACGTAGCAGAGTAACTTATGCGGCGCATGCACAGTTACTTGCATCAGCGGAATAAATATCGGTGTCTTACTGAGTAAGTAAGCAACCACCAGATAGATACACATTTGTTGTAACAGTTGAAAAACTAGCGTGATTTCATCCATATTATTATTTTATTCAATAAGATAGTTTTCAGTCATTCGTGCGTGCCATACCCAAAAACGTGTGGCAAAGGAAGACGATTGGCAGCGATATGATGAATCAACAGAATAAATAGTCAACCTATTTTCATCGAAAAGTATGAAAGACAAGCGATCCTTATTCATAAACAAACTAGTACTAAACTACAATGTGATCTTATTCCTGTCGGATAAAAACATTGACATACAACCAAAATAGATTAACGATATAGCTATTCATTTTCGTCCATATTGATGCCCATGAGCAAAGTTATTTCGATGCCTGTTTTAGACTTACCCTTTTCGCCGGTGTCATTAACCGATGCGCAGATCAATATCGTTGAGATGAAAAAACAACTGACTGATTTTACTCAGTGGAGTCTAACCCAGTTTAAACAAAAGACGCCTATCGATCAGCTGATTTTACTACGCAGTCAGTATATCGATGCTTTATTACAGCGGTTATGGCACTTCTATCAATTTGCCAACCAAACCGGACGATTATTCAATCGTAATCGCGTTGTGTTAATTGCCGTTGGTGGCTATGGGCGTGAAGAACTCCATCCCCTTTCTGACATTGATTTACTGTTTTTAACCGATAAACCCTTGAATCAGGAACAAGAAGATAAAATAGGCCAGATCGTCCGATTTTTATGGGATCTTCACTTAGAAGTAGGTCATAGTGTGCGAACCTTAAAAGGTTGCCTACAAGAAGCACAGAAGAATCTCAGCGTCATGACTAATCTGATTGAGTCTCGTATCGTCATTGGTCATGCTGGACTATTCAATGATCTCAGAAAACAGTTATTTACCGATAAAATTTGGCCTTCACCTGTTTTTTATCAAGCCAAGCGTGATGAGCAGCAGCAGCGTCACCAACAATATCACGGTACCAGCTATAATTTAGAGCCAGATATCAAAAATAGTCCGGGCGGCTTACGAGATATTCAGACGATTCAATGGATCGCGCTAAGGCACTTTGGTGGCATTTCCATGCAGGAGTTTAATCAGTTTAACTATTTGACCCCTGAAGAGATGGAAAAGCTAAAGCAGTGTCGACAATTTTTATGGCGCATCCGTTTCGCTTTACATTCAGTGATTACCCGTTACGACAATCGACTGCTATTTGAGCGTCAACTCAGTATTGCGCACTTATTAGGTTATGAAGGAGAAGGTAATCGGCCCGTCGAAAGAATGATGCTCGACTATTACCGCGTTGTTCATAATACCAATGAGCTTAATCAGATGTTATTGCAGCTCTTTGAAGAGTCTATTCTGGCACTTAATCCAAATAATAAACCGTATGATATTGATGAGTTCTTTCAAGTGCGGGACGGATTAATCGATATTAAAGATGAGCAGCTGTTTATTCGTGATTCCACCATGATTATGCAGCTCTTTCACACACTGGTTTGTCATCCGCATCTGCGCGGGATTTACTCAAATACTATCCGGCAGTTACGCTATGCCAGACGTAAACTCAAACATTTATTGTGCGAAGATCCAAAGTGTCGCGCCCATTTTATGGCGATAATTCAGCATCCTGATGCAATCGAAAAAGCGTTACTACCGATGCACCAATACAGTATTTTGGCCGCTTATATTCCCGGCTGGAAACATATTGCGGGCATGATGCAATTTGATCTGTTTCATGCCTATACGGTGGATGAACATACCATGCGCGTGCTAAAAGAGATTAATCAATATTTAACCGAAGAGGGTCAGCGCCGCCATCCTAATTCTTCGCATGTTTATCAAAAACTGTCGAAACCATACCTGTTAATTATTGCCGCTTTATTTCATGATATAGCCAAAGGCATGCATGGAGATCACTCAGAACTCGGCGCCAGCGCCTTGCAAATATTTTGCCAACTACATGATTTTTCAGAACGTGATACTGAACTGGTGGTCTGGTTAGTTCGTGATCACTTACTGATGTCGGTCACCGCGCAAGGCCGCGATATTCAAGACCCGTTGGTTATCCGCGAATTTGCCCAGCGGGTGAATACCAAACGAAGACTACAATATTTACTGTGCCTGACTGTTGCCGATGTGTGCGCAACCAATGAAACGCTATGGAATAGCTGGAAACAGAGTTTAATACGTGAACTCTATTTTTCCACTGAACGAGCGCTAGAGCTTGGCTTTCATCAATTACCGCAACATCGGGCCATCGTTAGACAACATAAACAAGCCGCATTAAAATTGCTAGCAGAGCAAAACATAACACAGGAACAGATAAAACTGCTCTGGGAACGTTGCCATTTTGATTACTTTTTACGCTACAGTGCCGAACAGATCGTTTGGCATACGGTCAATTTATGCCAGCATGATCTGACGCAGCCACTGGTTTTAATTACGCCCGACCCCGATCATGGCGGTACGGAGCTATTTATCTATTCGCCAGACCGACCTTTTCTATTTGCGGCGGTCAGTAATCAAATTGGTCACTATAATCTGAATATTCATGAAGCATTAATTATTACCACACGCGATGGTTATGCGTTAGACACCTTTATTGTGCTTGAACCCAATGGTCATATTCTCAATCCCGATAGATACACTACCTTAATCAATGGGCTGGAGAAAACGTTAGCACAAAAGACCTTTAAACGGCGTCGTATTCGAAAAATGAGTGCTAAACTTAAAAACTTTCATGTCCCCACACAAGTGAACTTTTTATCCGCCGTCGGCGATCGAAAAACCTACGTTGAACTGATCGCGCTCGATCGGCCGGGACTACTGGCTTATGTCGGCGAAATTTTTGCCAAGCTCCAGTTATCCTTAAGAAGTGCTAAAATTGCCACGATTGGGGAGCAAGTTAAAGATCTCTTTATCTTGACCGATAAAGAGGGCCATGCACTCTCTGATGAGACTTGCCTACAATTAAGATACTCATTAGTGACTGCAATTGATGAGATGGATTCAAACAACAACACTCAGGATATGCTATGAAGTTTTTTATAATCTTATTTCCTATTTTTTGTATTTTTATTGCCGGATTTATTGGCCAAAAAACCTTAAAATTTGATATTGCCAATCTGTCCAGAATGTCACTCTATCTTTTATCCCCTTTCCTAGCCTTTAAAACCTTCTATGTGCATACCTTAACCAGTGACTATTTTTACTATATTGTATATGTTGCCGCACTCTGTCTGATTCTGGTGGCGATGGTGAGCTTATGGGCAAAACTGATGGGATATAATCAAAAAGAGCGTTGTGCACTCATTTTATCGTCCTGTTTTATGAATAATGGTAATTATGGTACACCCGTGATTTTAGTATTTTTTGGTGCCACCGGTTTCGATTTAGCCGTGATTATGATGGTATTACAGCAATTTATCATGAGTACCATTGGCGTTTATTACGCCGCCAAAGGCAGTAATCATCTCGATAATATGAGTCAAAAGGACGTGCTTAAACGCGTTATTCGCATGCCCGTTGCTTATGGAGCCTTTTTAGGGATTATTTTTCAGTTACTGCACGTCCCGCTCAGTAAAGAGATCATCTTAGCGGTTAGCATGATCGGTGATGCTTCTGTCCCCATTATTATGCTGATTTTAGGTATGCAGCTTGCCACGATAAAGATCAAACATATCGATTATCCGAAAATCTCATTTGCGTTAATGATCAGAATGTTGATCTCACCGATATTGGCAGTAGGACTGGTCTACTTTATGCCTATTAGCCTGGCCTATAAAGAGGTATTAATCGTGCTCGCCGCGATGCCCTGTGCGGCTAACACGACGCTGTTATCAGTACAATTTAATACTAAACCGGAACTGGTCTCAAGTGCCACTTTTATCAGTACGCTGGTCAGTTTAATCACATTACCGATCATTTTATCTATGATCAATCCCCCTACTATTTTCTAAAGAAAGTGAAAAAAGCGAGCGTCACTTATCACGATATTCAGAGAGAGGTATCAATTGTCTGCAAAAGTGGTTTTTGCTAAGCCGCGCTGAGATATTTCTCTATTACGTTGGCTAACGATAAAGTCATTAGCCAACATTATCACGCCTGTTTTGCTAAACATATTCCCCCCACATCCAGCCAAACAATAGCTTATTTATGCCAGTCTCTGATATGTGCAGATCATGATATCCGACCCAAAAAATGGCGTATTACAACACAGATAGATGTATCGTTTCATTTAGTTATTTGATTTTTATACTTTTCTGCTTATACCCCTTGTTTACCAACACTTAGGTGTTCTACAAAATAGTACGCGACCTATTCTAAAATCAATCACTACTTTTTTTTGGTATATATTAGTATCAATCACAGCAATAGATATTAATTATTAAAATAAAAAGGAAGGAAATAATAAAAAATTATGCTGAATTAACAAAAACTTATGATAGTGTTATTGATAAACATGCCCAAGCGGCGCAAAAATTAAGCCTTTATCTTGCCCAGCATCCGGAAACCTCGGGTAAAGAAAAGAACGCCTCTGAGCAGCATATTCAATTTTTAACTGATCTTGGTCTGACTGTCACCAGAAATTTTTGCGATGTTCCCGACTCCTATTTTGCCAATGTCGTTAAAAAAGATAATGCCAAATATAAAATGGCAATCATCGCTGAGTATGATGCACTACCTGAAGTAGGTCATGCTTGTGGTCACTGTGCGAGTGGCGCAATCTCGCTCTTAACTGCCGCAACATATAAAGAAATTATCGACCAAATTGATGTAGATATCGATATTATCGGTACTCCTGATGAAGAGTACGATGGCTATAAAATTCCGATGGTACAAAAAGGTATTTTTGATAAATATGATTTTGCCATGATGATTCATATGGGCAGCGGCACCTCAACTGCAAACTATAAAATAGTATCACTCAGTGCATTCCGCGTTAAATTTAAAGGGGTCAGTTCTCATGCTGCTGCAGCGCCATTTAATGGTAGAAATGCCTTAGATGCTGCAACACTACTGATGACATCATGTGGACTATTACGTAAACAATTAAAACTGGGCGCAATCATGTCATATTATGTTGTTAATGGCGGCGCGGTGAGTAACTCTATTCCTGATTATACTGAACTTGAGTTCTGTCTTCGCCATGACAAAATTGCTTATCTTCAAGAAATGAAAGCCAAAGTAACCAATTGTATTGCCGGCGCTGCTTTGGCAACAGATACTAAATATGAAATGGAGTACATCGGTTACGAATTCTCTGATATGCCATATTTAAAAATCGGTACCGAACTCGTGACTGATGTGTTTAATGAATTAGGTCTAAAAAATGAACCGACCATGCCAATTACTATTTCAACCGATATGGGTTCGGTAAGACAAAATCGGCCTTGAATGGATTTAATTCGATAACCCGCATTTTTTCAAAACCAGGCACAGTTTGAAATAAATAGCTGGGGATAATTGCAATACAATTGGTGTTGTTCATCATGGTGTAACAATTAAAGGTATCAACTAACACAATAGAACGAGGCTTGGCAATACCTTGAGAATGAATACAGTTATCCACAAAATTATTGGCCTCATCAAATGATTCGACGGTAATAAGCCAATCATAATTGCTAATTGATTCAAGCGGATTATGATTGTTAAAAATGGGATGATCCGCTCTGGCCACAAAGCTATGTGAAACTTTAAACAACTCTTTTACGATGATCTGCCCTTTATCCCAGTGCCAGCCATCCATCAGTAATGCAATCGCATAGTCCATTTTAGCTGATTTTAACAGGGGGGTGATATTACTTAACAGACCATCTAAAAATTGTAACTGTACATTTTTAAAGCGCGAGCGAAACCAAAGATAGACATCAGGTAAAATGGTGGGGGCCACAATCGGCGTGATTCCCACTCTTAGCACACCAAAATCGCCTTTTTTGGTCTTGCTAATACTCTCTTTAGCCCAGGACATATTTAATTCAATTGAGCGAAAATAGGGTTCAATCAGCTTGCCAGCTTCGGTGAGCTCCACGCCGCCATTGGTCTTGCGCTCGATTAACTGACTACCGCACTCATCTTCAAGATCGCTTAATTCTTTACCAACTGAACTTTGTGAGATATCCAGTGCGCGAGATGCCGATCGTATGCCACCGTGCTCAATAATCGCTCAAAAATATAAAATATGATGCGTTTTCATAAAAATGTCCTATCCGTGCGATTTTACCTGATTTTTCCGCTTCATCGCTAATAGTATCAGACTCAATAAACCGGATAATAATGCCATGATAATCAGGCTTAAAAAGATAAAGTGATATTGATTGGTATCAGCAAAATAGCCAAACAGTGGCAGCATGATGGTATCTGGGGTATAAGAAAAAATAGAAACCAAACCAATTGCGGTGCCAGCCACAGCAATAGGAATTTGACATTCAGATAAAATCGAGAACATCGAGGCATAAATACTACAGACAAAAAAGGCAACCAGCATACTTAAGCCAATTTCAATCGAGCTAAAATCACGATCAGCACCAAGCAATATCACGGCAAATAAAATGAGCGCCACCACAGGACAGACAACTAAAAACCATTTTAGTGTTGATTTAAACAATCTATCGGTAATTAACCCCGTGATCGGTATAAAAGACATAAATACGTAAGAACGAATCAATGTCAGAGAACCCGATGCATCATCACTCAGACCAAAACTGCTGGTTAAATAGGGGGTAAAAAATGTCATACCGACATGTAGCGTATAAGTACAAAAAAGAATAATCGATATAATCCAAATCACCGCTAATTTAAGGACGTCAAAAGACTCTTTTAGGGTTGGTAGCTTTTCACAGTGATCATGACACGCTTTTTCCTTACCGAGTAAGAACCACAAACCACAGGCAACGCCGATATTGACCAGTGTCGATACCCATATCGCCCCGAAATAAGCATCAATCAAATGCGTTGCGGCTAACTGACTATAAACTTTAATGATAATATAACCAACCAGTGCCTCCGTGATGCCTGTAGCGGCATAATAGAGACTGTATGCGGTACTCTAGTTGTTACCACCAATTATTCAGATAGATTTAAAAATAGCCGGCCAGGCTAAAAAAAGCGACGTAAAAGCGAGTAGAAACCAAATGACTAAGGACGCCAGGCAGGAGGTATAGACAAAACTGTATATCGCTGTTAACAAAGCGGTCATTATTAATGACCCTAAGATACATTTACGGCTGGAAAATCTGTCCGCAATCATCCCGCCAGGTAACAGCACTATCATACTGGCAATACCAAACATCGTAACCAGAAAACCGAGTTGTTGACCAGATGCCCCTGTATTTTCAATCATTTGCTCATAAAAATAGTATTTCATATATGGCAGCAAATAAAGCGTTCCGCCAGCCATGCCTAATACAATTAATGAAATGATATCTTTAAATTTCATCTTTATTTTCCTAGCACTACATTCATCATAATTATCATGTAACGTCTTCAATTTTGTGATAATAACGATTCATCGGTACATAGTTTTATAAACAGTGCATGGATGTGTTATCAAGTTATACAGACGATTTAGGATGCTGAGTTTGCGACACAGCAGGAACCAATTATCAGTTTTAATACGTAGCATCAATGAATGAGAGATATGTTTATGGCTTAGCCAGCATAACTTGAGTATATTCACGCGCAAGTTATCTTGACAAAGGATATTGGATTGATGTTGGGTAGTTTTAGCTGACTTTTTCCTTTTTGGTCTTTCAGTCATATCTTACCCTGTTCAATTTTATTATTATTTTAGAAAGAAAATATTAACATTATTCTAACTTATATTTATCGTAAATTTAATACATTATTTGCGGTAATATCATAAAAAGGGACTGTATCATTGGAAGCTCATGCCATCAGTAAATCATCAAGTTGTGCGAGAAAAACTGAGTTTTATTTGATAGGGAAAATCAGTTGCGTAGGCTGGGTTGAATTAGTTTGATTGACGCTCTATTTTAGCTACAACATATCAGGCGGTTAATCGCTATAAATCTGAAAATAAGATGATGACGGCTCATCATCTTATTTGAGTGAACAGCTACTAAAATCCATCTTTTTCAAACACAACATCAGGATCAGGTCCAGTACGAAACCCTTCATCGAGGCTATTGATAAGATTCATATCATCTGCTGTTAATTGAAAATCATCAATTAAGCTATTTTCTATAATCCGCGCTGGCGTCGCTGATTTAGGAATAACAATATAGCCTTGTTGAATATGCCAACGTAACACAATTTGCGCAGGAGAACGCTGATATTTTTTTGCTAGCTTGATTAATCGCGGATCCTCATTAACGCTGGATCGTGCTAAAGGACTCCAGGCTTGAATAGCAATATCTTCATGCCGTAAATAATCGGTCAATGATTGCTGAATAAGGTAAGGATGTATTTCGATCTGATTCACCATCGGTTTAATATTGGCTTGCGTACTTAAAAGCTCAAAATGTGTCTGATGAAAATTACAGACACCAATCGCTCTGGCGCGTTTTTCTTCATAAATACGTTCAATCGCCTTCCAAGTTTGAAAAAAAGTGGTTTTTAAAGGCCAATGCATTAAAAAAAGATCAACATAATCGGTTTGCAGATCAGTTAAGGATTGTTCAAAAGCGGTCAAAGTTGTGTCATAACCCTGTTTATCATTGGCTATTTTGGTAGTAATAAAAAGTTCATCACGTTTAAGTGGATTTTCTTGAAAAACGCGCCCCAGTATTTTTTCATTACCATAAAGCTGCGCCGTATCAAAAGCGCGATAGCCATGTTCTATCGCACTATCAATAGCCTGTTTTGCTACCTCATATTCAGTAATTTTATAGGTACCGAAACCTAGTTGTGCAATCCCGATACCATTGGCTAGCAAAATATTCTGTTTGGTTAACGATAACATACTTTATCCTCTGATGATTTAAAAATGATAGGAATGAAATAATCTGCACTTTTAATGACTATAACCGATAACATAGGCTGATTGGCATCATCTAATTTTTTACCAGCAATCGCATGCTTATCGGTGATTTGATCACCATTAAAAGTCTTTAAAATAATTAAAAAAACATCTTGTAAAAAAATAAAATAAGCTCATTATTAATAAAGATTGCTATGTTCACGTCAGTCAGGCAATCATTACTTTAATCAATAACTCAATGATAAATCAGAATATGAAAATATTAAATGATGATTTTTATCAATTAAAAATCAACAAGTTACATCATTGACATAGATTTTTAAACAGCCGAATAAAAAAGAGCTGTTGTTTCATTTTTAATTATTTTGTAGCTAAGGAGCTTTGATGAAATTATATTATTCACCCGGCGCTTGTTCATTATCCGTTCATATTGCGCTACGAGAAGCGGGATTAAACTATAATTTAGAGAAAGTTGATCTCCGCAATAAAAAAACAGAATCTGGACATGATTATGTTCAAATCAATGATAAAGGACAAGTCCCTGCTTTGGAGACAAATAAGCAAGTTTTACTCACTGAAGCTGCCGCTATTTTACAGTATGTCGCTGATTTAGCACCAGAAAAAAACTTATTAGCGCCAGTGGGTGATGTTGAACGATATGAGATTGTTGCTTGGGTCAACTTTATTGCGACAGAACTACACAAAAATTTTGGACCCTTTTTCCATTTAAATGCATCAGATGACAGTAGAGAGAGTGCTAAAAAAGTTCTTGAAGCCAAATTAGATTATATCGAAAAACATCTAGTTAAACACCCATATATTGCCGGTAATCATTTTACCATCGCTGATTGCTATCTGTTCGTTGTGTTACGATGGTGTAAATTTGTACCAAACCTGTCAAGCCATCAAGAAATTAAAAAATTCATGGCGCGGATTCAAAATAGACCGGCTGTCGCCGCGGTTTTACAAGAAGAAGGCTTATAAAAACATAAAAACCACCTGACTGGTGGTTTTTTATTATCAACGCCGATTAATCGCCAGCAAACTTATCTGATCTGATCTAATCTCATCAAGCCATGCGTGATATGATCAATTCAGCACTATTTTTTTTGTGAAGCAAGTACAGTACCAATCGAAGAGATAACGATAAGTATAATCGCCAGCCACTGCACAAAGCTCAATTGTTCATGTAAAAAAATAAAACTAGACAGTGAGGCTAACACGGGAGATAAACTCATCAAGGCACTGAACAATTTTGCCGATAATCGCGGCAGTGCGATCATTTCCAGCCCATAAGGTAAGGTAGAGGCTAAGAATGCAACCAGAAAAGCCATCGGAATAATGCTGGTAGAAAACATGATATCATCACTGGTCACAACCCCAAGTGGAAAGATGATAATCGCTCCTAAAATCGAGCCGAGAGCCACACTGGAAGGGCCATGGATCGTTCCTGCTTTTTTACCAAAAAGAATATACAGCGCCCAGCCAATCCCGGCTACCGCAGCTAACAAAATACCAACAAGATCAATCTGTGAGTTCGCCTGACCTAAAGGCAAAAGCAGACATAAGCCAATGATGGCCAAACCTAACCATAAAAAATCACGCAAACTACGGGAAGAGAGTAGTGCAACTAAAATGGGTCCTGCAGCTAACTCAATGGCAACAGCAATACCAACCGGGATACGTTCAATAGCATTATAGAAAGCCAAATTCATCATTCCCAGCGCGATACCATATACAGCAATAGGTAAGCAGGCTTGGCGACTAATACGCTTTTTCCAGGGTTTAAAGATTAAAGACAACATACACGCCGAAAAAAATAGTCGCCATGCCGTCATACCTTCAGGGCCTAAAATGGGAAACAGATATTTAGCCAATGAGGCACTCGACTGCACAGATGACATAGAAACTAATAAAATTAAAATCGGCCACAGACGTGAAAATAGACTTTGACTCATTGGTTCATCCTAAGTGAAAATGATATTTCTTATTATAGTATGTTAATAGTGATTTGATTAATCAGGTGACCGAGCGGGCGATTATCTGCATTGATAAACTGCGAATAATCAAAGCGACGCTAACTTTAATCACCACATAATCAAACCAACTTGATATTATAGATTCACTAAACGCTTCGGCGCTAGTTGGTTAAGCGCGTGTAGACCGATACCTAAAAAGTGTGACTCGGACCCACTCCCGGCATAAATACGCACCAATCTCTCACTGGCAGCGCTGGCTAAGATACAAATAGTTCGCCCTAGCAAAATATCTGCACCTTGCACAGCAGAAATATGCAGTATTGGATAATCTTGAACCGGACTATCTATCGGCAATAAATGAGCCAGCAAACTATCCAGATCAGACTGCTGCTCCAGTAACTGCTCAAGGGTAATCATTTTTTGCTGCGGATAGTGTGAAACTTGTAAACGTCTTAAATAGATAACATGCGCACCGCAACCTAGTATTTCACCGAGATCATCGATAATAGTACGAATATAGGTCCCTTTCGAACAGTGGATTTCTAATTCTAATTCATCTTGCTCATGACGCAAAAAACAGAGTTCGTAGACAGTAATATCGCGCGCTTCACGGGGAACAGTCAGACCTTGACGAGCATATTCATAAAGAGGTCTACCTTGATATTTTAACGCTGAAAACATCGTCGGCACTTGTTTTAGCGGCCCTCGAAATTGATTCAAGGCCTCGCTGAGCTCAGCTTCAGTGAAATTTATCTGGCGCGTTTGGATCACTTGTCCATCGGCATCAGAGGTATCGGTACGCTGACCTAACTTGGCTATCACGCGATAACGTTTATCAGAATCAAGCAAATACTGGGAAAACTTGGTTGCCTCACCAAAACAAATAGGGAGCATACCCGTTGCTAAGGGATCTAAAGCGCCAGTATGACCGGCCTTATTCGCTTGATAAATGCGTTTTACTTTTTGTAAGATATCATTAGAGGTCATCCCTGTCGGTTTATCTAATAATAAAACGCCGTGAATATCACGGCCATTACGACGTCTTGCCACGTTACCAAATCCTGATATTGCCTGATTACAAAATTAATACTTTTTTGTCACGACTACATGAGCTTAATAGAGTACGGATACAATTATCCACTACTCTTCATGATGACGTTCATTATCTTTACGAATCACATCTGAAACCAGATTTGACATACGCATCCCATCAACTAATGAACTATCATAAACAAAAGTTAAATGGGGTACGATACGAAGACGCATCGCTTTACCAAGCAGAGAACGGATAAACCCATTGGCATCGTTGAGAATTTTAATTCCCATTTCTATCTCTTGAGGATCATTCACATTTAAAAATGTGACAAACACTTTCGCATACGCTAAATCACGCGAAACATCCACATCAGAAACGGTGATCATGCCTAACCGCGGATCTTTGATCTCGCGCTGTAAGATCATTGCGATCTCTTTTTGTAACTCTTGTGCCACACGTTGCGGGCGACCAAATGCTTTTGCCATAATCTTGCCTCACCATTATCATTGACAGTTAAACTGTTACCATTAGCATTTATCATTATCTGACTATTTGTCACACTTCCCCTATCAATCCATCTCATCCCGCGGAGCCAACTGATGGGAAACGTCGATGATGAAAAAAGACAAATTAATCTCAGATAATGAACTAAGCATAACAAAAAAATAAGGGACTGTCAGTGAAATGACGGTCCCTATTATCAAAATCGAATATAACGATTAAATCGTACGTTGGATAACAATCGTTTCGAAAACTTCGATCATGTCACCGACACGAACATCATTGTAGTTTTTAACGCCGATACCACATTCCATACCGTTACGAACTTCATTCACGTCATCTTTAAAGCGACGTAAAGACTCGAGCTCGCCTTCATAAATCACGATATTATCGCGTAATACGCGAATTTTATTATGACGTTTAACCATACCTTCAGTGACCATACAACCGGCAATAGCGCCAAATTTAGGTGAACGGAAGACATCACGAACTTCAGCTAGACCGATGATCTCTTGTTTGTATTCAGGCGATAACATACCACTCATCGCTTGCTTTACTTCGTCAATCAGGTCATAGATAACGGAATAATAACGTAAATCTAAGCTTTCAGCTTCAATAACTTTACGCGCAGAAGCATCAGCACGTACATTAAAACCAAGCACGATAGCATTAGATGCGGCAGCAAGTGTTGCATCCGTTTCAGTGATACCCCCCACGCCAGAACCAATAATCTTGACTTTGACTTCATCGGTTGAAAGTTTAAGTAGAGAATCAGAAATTGCCTGAACCGAACCTTGAACATCCGCTTTCAATACAATATTGAGTTCAGAAACTTCATTTTCGGTCATATCAGTAAACATGTTCTCAAGTTTAGCTTTCTGTTGACGCGCTAATTTCACTTCACGGAATTTACCTTGACGATATAAAGCCACTTCACGCGCTTTTTTCTCATCACGCACGACCGTCATTTCATCACCGGCAGCAGGTACACCAGAGAGACCCAAAATCTCAACAGGAATAGAGGGGCCTGCCTGCTCAACGTTTTTACCTAACTCATTGCGCATTGCTCTTACGCGGCCATATTCAAAACCACATAAAACGATATCACCACGATGTAAAGTACCCGATTGCACAAGCACGGTCGCGACAGGGCCGCGGCCTTTGTCTAAGAATGACTCAATAACGACACCATTGGCCATACCAGATTCAACTGCTGTAAGCTCTAACACTTCAGATTGAAGTAAGATGGCTTCAAGCAGATTATCGATACCGGCACCAGTTTTCGCCGAAACGTGAACAAATTGCGATTCACCGCCCCAATCTTCTGGCACAACACCGCGTTGAACGAGTTCATTTTTAACGCGATCAGGATCTGCTTCTGGTTTATCCGTTTTGTTGACAGCCACAACAATCGGCACATTCGCCGCTTTAGCATGCTGGATTGCTTCAACTGTTTGTGGCATTACGCCATCATCTGCGGCAACAACCAGCACAACAATATCGGTTGCTTGTGCACCACGTGCACGCATTGAAGTAAATGCCGCATGGCCTGGTGTATCTAAAAAGGTGATCATGCCGTTAGGTGTTTTGACGTGGTAAGCACCAATATGCTGAGTAATACCACCCGCTTCACCTGAAGCAATTTTTGTTTTACGAATATAATCAAGCAGTGATGTTTTACCATGGTCAACATGTCCCATGATAGTCACAACCGGAGCACGAGAAACACGTTCAGCACCCGTATCACGGTCACTCATCAGTGATTCTTCCAGCTCATTTTCACGGCGAAGGGTGACTTTATGTCCCATCTCTTCAGCAACAAGCTGAGCCGTTTCCTGATCAATAACCTGGTTAATGGTCACCATCGCACCCATTTTCATCATAGTTTTGATCACTTGTGATCCCTTCACCGCCATCTTATTGGCAAGCTCAGCTACCGTCACGGTTTCACCAAGTACAATATCACGATTCACGGCTTGAACTGGTTTATTAAAACCTTGTTGTAATGCGCTTTTGACTTTCTTCTTACCGCCACGCGTAATCGCTCTGGCTTCTTCACGATCAGCTTTATTTTCTGAAAGTTTATTACCCTTTTTCTGTTTGGTCACTTTAGCACTACGGCTATTGCGCGCTCTTCCGCCTTCAACTTCGCGATCAGATTCATCTTCAGCAGCACGCGCATGTAATGAAGTGGTTAAATGATAATCTTCATCTTCCTGACTTTTAGATGCATTTTCTTCTACGCTGTACTTATCCGCTAGCTGACGGGCTTCTTCAGCCATTCGTTTCGCTTCCTGTTCAAGTTTACGTTGACTTTCTTCTTCCGCTTTACGCTTAAGTTCAGCTGCTTCCGCTTCTAAACGAGCTTTTTCTGGATTCACTTCTTTTTGTGCACCTTTATGAGATTCTTTCTTTACTTTTGCTTCAGCGTTTTTAGCTTTTTCTGACTGCTTAACTTGTTCTGCTTCTTTTGCTTTTTGGGCTTTTTCTTCCGCCGCTTGCTGTGCCTTTCTTTCAGCTTCCAAACGTGCTTCTTCCTCTTCTTTTATTCGAGCTTGCTCTTCAGCTTCCTGGCGAGCCTTTTCAGCCTGAATTTGTTCAGCATCATGTTTTACAAAAGTCCGTTTTTTACGTACTTCAATTTTTACTTCTTTGTTTTTACCGCCAGAACTGTTCATACTCAAAGTAGACGGTTTCTTACGTTGTAAAGTTAATGTTGTCGCAGCCTGCTGAGGATCAATGTGGGCAAGCAAGGTCGCTTTTTCATCAGAGCTGACCTGATCAGTCGCTGATTTTTTAATTCCTGCATCGGCAAATTGCTGCAACAGGCGTTCTACTGGGATCTTAATCTCTTCAGCTAAAGCTTGAATTGATACTTTTGTCATACTATTCCTTCCCGTTACGATTAATTACTCTTCGCCACCGAACCAACAAATATTACGAGCAGCCATAATTAACTCTCCAGCTTGTTCAGTACTAAGCTCAGTAATATCGGTTAAATCATCAGTCCCTTGTTCAGCAAGTGCTTCGAGATCAGAGACACCGTTCTCAGCGAGTTTATAAGCTAATTCACGTGTCATACCTGGCATATCCAACAAATCCTGACTCGGATGAGTATCACCTGCATGTGCTAACGCTATGGTGGTTAAAGCGTCTTTTGCACGTTTTTGTAATGCTTCGACTAACTCTTCATCTAGTTCTTCAATTTCAAGTAACTCATTAACCGGAATATAGGCTAACTCTTCCAAAGAAGTGAATCCTTCCTCAACCAGCAGACGTGCTAAATCTTCATCAATCGCTAAATGAGTTACAAAGTTTTTGATGGCAGCAAAAGATTCTGCATGATGTTTCTCTTGCAAATCTTCTACTTTCATCACGTTTAACACCCAACCTGTCAGCTGTGAGGCTAAACGAACATTCTGGCCATTACGACCAATAGCTTGCGGTAAATTTTCTGCTTCAACCGCGATATCCATTATATGTTTATCTTCATCAACAACAATCGATACCACATCAGCAGGTGCCATTGCGTTGATAACATATTGTGCAGGATTATCATCCCAAAGCACGATATCAATACGTTCACCGCCAAATTCATTGGATACGGCTTGAACACGGGCACCACGCATACCCACACAAGCACCAACAGGATCAATACGGCGATCATTACTTTTAACCGCTATTTTAGCGCGTGAACCTGGATCACGAGCGACGCCCTTAATATCGATCATCTCTTCGCCGATTTCCGGCACTTCGATACGAAACAGCTCTTCCATCATATGGGGGCTAGAGCGGCTTACACAAAGCTGTGCCGGCTTATTTTCCGGTTCAACAATATATAAAATGCCGCGAATACGGTCACCAATACGAAAGTTCTCACGCGGTAACATATCATCACGTGACATCATCGCTTCAGCATTATTGCCTAAATCTAAAATGACACTTTCACGCGTCGTTTTTTTCGCAACGCCAGTGACAATTTCACCAATACGATTACGGAACTGATCGATAACCATCGCTCTTTCCGCTTCACGTACTTTTTGTACAATCACTTGTTTTGCCGTCTGCGTCGTAATACGGTCAAAAGCAATTGATTCGATTTGTTCTTGAACGAAGTCACCTAATTTAACCGAAGAATCATCGTATTGCGCAGCTTCTAGTGTAATTTCTTTGACTGGTTGTGTGACTTGCTCAACCACTAACCAACGACGAAACGTGTCATAATTACCGGTTTTACGATCAATATGAACAACAACATCAATATCCAAAGTCTGCTTCTTCTTTGTTGCAGTTGCGAGTGCGCTTTCAAGTGCTTCAAAAATTTTTTCTCGGGATAGTGCCTTTTCATTAGATACTGCTTCGACGACAGCTAAAATCTCTTTATTCATCCTTCATTACCTATTTAAGTTAAAATTTAGGCACAATATTCGCTTTTTGGATATTACAAAAAGCAAATACTTCATCTTTATTATCAACAATGAGTGTAATCATTTCGTCATCAATCTGCTTGATAACCCCTTGCCATTTTCGGCGATTGGCCATTGCAATCCGTAAACTTATCAGTACTTCTTGACCGACAAAACGCTGATAATGTTCAAGCGTAAATAGGGGTCTATCTAATCCCGGAGAAGAAACCTCTAAGATATAGGCGGCAGTAATTGGATCTTCAACATCCATTACGGCACTCACCTGTCGACTCACTTCTGCACAATCATCCACATTAATACCATTTTCGCTATCAATGTAAATGCGTAATACAGGATGACGACTACGAATAAACTCGATGCCAACTAATTCAAAGCCAAGTGCATTCACTGGCTCCTTAATAATCTGTGTTAATTGCTGTTCTAAGTTACTCAAGCAACGCCTCCGGAAATAAAAAAAGGGCTAACGCCCAATATTTTGTTATATCATGATTCTTGGTCTTAAAACGCAAATAATAAGCATTAAAAAACCTCGACAAGCGAGGCATCAATGAATTAAGCCTATAAGAACCATAAAAATTGGTTGCGGGGGCTGGATTTGAACCAACGACCTTCGGGTTATGAGCCCGACGAGCTACCAAGCTGCTCCACCCCGCGTCTAATGGAATAAATTATACACTTTATATAAAAAAAAGCAATAGTTTGTTGAGAGATTAATCTGATGACAACTTATTACAATCTATAGAGTTATATATCATTAATTAGAGGGTATATGAATAAAGACGCAATGCTTGTGCTATCGTTGATTTAGACAACGAATAAAATAAAAAAAGCTACTATCTCTAGCAGCTTTTTCACAAAAATGGTGCCGAAGACGGGACTTGAACCCGTAAGCCCTTTCGAGCACTACCACCTCAAGGTAGCGTGTCTACCAATTTCACCACCTCGGCACAAAATAGATTATTTATTCAGGAATATCTGACGTTGAACTACCGTTTAATACTGGACTCACCGGTTGAACTGAAGAGCCTGGTAAGACTGATTGTCCAATATGACTATCATCATACATTAAATCTGAAAAATCGGAACTTCTTGAGGCCGTGTAGCTGCTTAAATTAGCTAGTGCTAAACTCACAATGAAAAAGAGCAAACCGAGAATACTCGTTGATCTCGTTAAAAAATTACCTGTACCACTGGAACCAAATAATGTCGCCGATGCACCCGCACCAAATGACGCACCCATGTCAGCGCCTTTACCGTGCTGAACTAAGACGAGTGCGACAATCGCAACCGAGATGACCAAAAATATAACAAGCAATATTGTCTCAAACATTTTAACCTACAAATCGTTTTTTGTTTTATATAGCCACATAAAATGAACCGTGCAGCTAAACAATAAAATATTAATGGCGAATTCTATCGAAACATCGGAAAACAAGCAAGTACATTTTGTTTTTTTGGTCAAAAAATGCCTCGTTTATAAAATATATTCTAGGCATGAGCGATTAAATAAGTATAATGGCGCCTATTTTTATTTACACTACCTTATGTTGTTATGAAATTTATTATTAAGCTTTTTCCAGAAATTACCATTAAGAGTGATTCAGTACGTATCCGTTTTATTAAGATATTAACCAGCAATATCCGTAATATACTTAAGCAGCATATGAGTGAAGTCGCGGTGATTCGTCACTGGGATTTTATTGAAGTCAGGCCGAAAATTGCAGGCAGTGATGCGATGATTGCCGATCTGTTAACGCGTATTCCCGGTATCCATCATATTTTGGCGGTTGATGAACTCACATTTCAAAATATGCATGAGATTTTTGAACATGCCTTCCCTTACTACGCGCCACTGATTGAAAATAAAACATTTTGTGTCCGCGTTAAACGACGCGGTAAACATGATTTTACGTCGATTGATGTGGAACGTTACGTTGGCGGTGGTTTTAATCAACATGTTGCTTCTGCACAGGTGAAATTAACCAAACCTGATTTTATTATCAATATTGAAATTGAGAATGACAAACTGCTCTTAGTTAAACATCGATATGAAGGTATTGGGGGCTTCCCTATTGGCACACAAGAAGATGTTATCTCACTGATTTCCGGTGGATTTGATTCAGGTGTTTCGAGTCATATGTTGATGCGTCGTGGTTGCCGAGTACATTACTGCTTCTTTAATTTAGGCGGAAAAACCCACGAAATTGGCGTTAAACAGACCGCCCATTATCTTTGGAATCGCTTTAGTAGCTCGCATAAAGTCCGTTTTATTGCGATTGACTTTTCAGATGTTGTCGGTGAGATTCTTGAAAAAATCGATGATGGTCAAATGGGTGTGGTATTAAAACGTATGATGGTCAGAGCTGCCTCATCGATTGCCGAGCGCTATGGTGTTCAAGCACTCGTTACGGGTGAAGCCTTGGGCCAAGTCTCGAGCCAAACGCTCACTAATTTACGGTTGATCGATAATGCTAGTGATACGCTCATTTTAAGGCCGCTTATCACCCATGATAAAGAGACCATCATTAAACTTGCGCGAGAGATTGGTACCGAAGATATCGCTAAAACAATGCCTGAATTTTGTGGTGTCATTTCGAAAAATCCAACGGTCAAAGCGATTAAAGAGAAAATTGAAGCTGAGGAACAAAACTTTGATTTTACGATTTTAGAACGAGCTGTTGCTCAGGCAGAAAATATTGATATTCGTGAAATAGCCAAACAGACAGCAAGTCAGATTCAGGAAGTAGAAACCGTGACAGCCTTCAATGAGAAGGATGTCATCATTGATATCCGTGCGCCAGAAGAGCAGGAAGAGTGTCCTCTTTCATTGGCGAACGTCACCGTTAAAACAATCCCATTTTATAAATTAGCCAGTCAGTTTAGTCAACTTGACCAATCGAAACGTTATTTGCTTTACTGCGATAGAGGCGTGATGAGCAAACTACAAGCGCTCTATTTACTGGATAATGGATTTAATAATATTTGCGTATTCAGACTTAATTAGACAACATAACGGTCAAACCATCAGCTATGATCATTTGACCGTTAATTTCGCTTGTTTATAAATGATGCTGATTAATCCTGATAGTGCTTAATACCAGCAGGTAATACAAGATCAGCAGCAATCTCGGCAGCCTTATTTTTACCTAATAAAACCGCAATAATTTTCAACGCAAAATCAAGCGACGTTGCCGGCCCTTGACTGGTGATGAGCTTATTGCTTTCATCATAATAAACCCGATCATCTTTCCATAATTTAAAAGCTGGTTTGGTACTTGGATAGCCGGTCATATAAGCGGTTGGAAATAACTGATGATGCTGTAATACCATCGCTGGTGTTGCACAAATTGCGGCCACTAGGCTGCCATTTTGATGTGTTTGTTTGATCTTATCGATAACCGCTGTGGAGTCACGGAAATTTTCGGCGCCCTTGACTCCGCCCGGTAAAATAACCACATCATAATCAAGCATTTTCACTTGAGACAGGGTTTTCTGCGCTAAAATAATCACGCCTCGTGAACAGGTCACTTGATGATCTTCAGTAATACTGGCATAAGTCACCGCAATACCAGCACGTGTTAACAGATCAATTGTGGTGACCGCTTCAGTCTCTTCACAGCCATTTGAAAGCAAGATTAGTGCCGTTTTCATTTCTCTTTTCCTTAACTTATAGATGTTTTTATCTCAGGTAAGATAAATCAATCAGGTGAAAAATACAACGGGTAGATAATAGCATCACGTCAACCTCATCATAATCCAACGCTATTGACCGCATCAGATTCACTCATTCAAAATAAACAGCATAAAAAAAACACGCTGATTATTTTAAAATCAACGTGTTTTTGACGATAAAAAGAGTATGACTAAACTAAATCACGCAATCCAATTAGCTAATACGTTCGATATCAGCACCAATGCCATGCAATTTATCTTCAATTTTTTCGTATCCACGATCAATATGATAGATACGATCGATAACTGTTTTGCCGCTCGCGATACAACCAGCTATCACTAAACTTGCCGAAGCTCTTAAATCTGTAGCCATGACTTCAGCGCCTTTTAAGGTTTCAACACCGTGGGTGATAAGCGTGTTGCCTTCAATTTCAGCTTTAGCCCCCATCCGAATCAACTCTGGAATATGCATAAAGCGATTTTCGAAAATGGTCTCTTTGATCACACCGCTACCTTCCGCGACAATATTAAGTAGGGAAAATTGGGCTTGCATATCGGTTGGAAATCCAGGATAAGGCGCGGTATGGATATTAACCGCTTTGGCTCTTTTACCTTGCATATCCAGTGTAATCCAATCGTCTCCAGTTTCAATCTTCGCCCCAGCCTCAGTCAGTTTAGCTAAGACAGCATCAAGAAAATCAGGGCAAGTATGTCGGCAGGTAATCTTACCTCTCGATACCGCAGCAGCAATTAAAAAAGTACCCGTTTCGATTCTATCTGGCAGAACAGTATGCTCTCCACCGTGCAACGCTTCGACGCCTTCGATAGTAATACGGTCACTACCTGCACCTGAAATTTTTGCCCCTAAGGCATTAAGAAATTTAGCCGTATCAATAATCTCAGGTTCACAGGCAGCATTTTCGATGACAGTCTTACCTTCAGCGAGTGCTGCCGCACTCATTATCGTCACTGTGGCGCCGACACTGACTTTATCCATGAAAATATGTGCACCGGTCAAACGTCCTTTGACGGTCGCTTTGACATAGCCTTCATCCAGCGTGATGGTGGCACCTAATTTTTCAAGTCCGGAAATATGCAAATCCACCGGTCTTGCGCCAATAGCACAGCCACCAGGTAAAGCCACTTGCCCTTCACCAAAACGAGCAACTAAAGGACCTAAGGCCCAAATTGATGCGCGCATAGTCTTAACCAATTCATAAGGTGCACAATAATTATCAATTTGACTGGCATCAATATGAACAGAACCATTTTGTTGGATCTTAACCCCTAAACGGCTTAATAGTTCCAGGGTTGTATCGATATCCTTGAGTTTGGGTACATTTCGAATAGTAACGGGCTCTTGTGCTAATAAAGACGCAAACAAAATAGGTAAAGCGGCATTTTTTGCCCCAGAGATATTCACTTCACCACATAATGCAGCACGACCTTTTACCAGAAACTTATCCACAGATTGCTATCCTTATTGTTATAAAATATGCGTTCAAAAAAATAATAATATATCTACGTATTGTAACCAATTATAGCTACTGCGGAAACAGCAATCTAACAAATTAAGTGAATCTGATCGACGGTAATGAAGGAATCACGATTTTTTAGACATACTTGTCGTGAAATATTATGGATAAAGCAGAGGGACCTCGGTGACAACAAAATAGCTATAGTATAAAGCAACAGTGGTATATTTTAGATAATAAAAATGCACGATATTGATGATAAAATATCACTACCGTGCATCACAATGTCAGGGTTGAATTAAAAGCCCTGTAATTTTCTTTCACGCTGCCACTGAGCATTAGTATAGGTTTTAACGGATAATGCATGGATTCGATTGTCGGCAATAAACGCCGATAAAGGACCATAAATCGTCTGCTGCTTTTTAACCCGACTAAGATCAGCATAAATATCACTGACGGCGATAATCTGGAAATGACTACCATCATCGGTTAGTACTTTGATATCATCAAGTTCGATCGCAGCCTGTATTGCTGCGATAATATCTTCATTACTTATCATTATTCAATCACTTTTTCTAAATTATAAAGTTTTATCAATGTATTTAACTGCTCACTCACACCAACCAACTTGAGTTTAAAATGTAAGCAACAATAGACTAATAGTGCAAGTCCTGCCGAATCAACACGAGATAAGGAGGCCACATTTACCGCAGAAATCTGCTTAAACAGCGCAATTCGTTGACCCCAGATTAGCGCAACCGTCTGTCTGTCTAAAATACCATTAAGCAGTAATATATTGCCCTGTTGCTGCCAATCAATTAATGACATAACACACTCTCAATTATTTTGTTTGCAATTTAATCGGTTGATCAGCAGCTTGTTGTAGCTGTTTTGTTAAAGCGGCAATACCGTTTTGTCTTAAAGTTGTTGCCCACTCATTTTGTTTGGTTGAAACCATACTCACCCCTTCAGCAATCATATCGTAAGCTTTCCATTCACCTGAACGGGTATTCTTACGCCACTGGAAATCCAACCGAATTGGCTGCTGATTTTTATCATGACTGACCAATAAAATCCGAATCGAAACAATATCTTTACCGGTTAAATCTTTTGCACTTTCAATTTGATAATCCTGTCCATCATAAAGTGATAATGCCTGCGCTAATGCCTGGACTAAGTAGTTTTCAAAGGCAGTAAAATAAGCGTCTCTTTCCGGTTTAGTCGCCTTTTCATAGCTGCTACCTAAAATTAACGCACCCGCATATTTGACTTGAATATAGGGAATGAGATCCTTTCTGACCAAAGTTTTTAATAGTTCGGGGTTTCTAGCAATCTCCGCTTTTTCAGCATCAAATGAAGAGAATAGCTGTTTGGCTGCTTCTTGCATTTGCGCATAAGGATTTGTCACATCAGCTTTAGCTATTGCGGCAAATGAGGCAAAAAACAGGGCTAAAATAACGCATAGACGTTTTAACATGGTAGTGACTCCTTTTACTATGTGCACTTCATTATCATGATAACAAAGTGATTAATTAACAAATAGCTTATTTAAGCAATCTTTAAAGTTATCGTTTAATGTGACTCTTCTGCTGGTGTCGCGGTTGATGAATCAGATTTATATAAAAATTGACCAATCAGATCCTCAAGAACCAAAGCAGGTTTAGTGTTATGAATCACAAATCCAGCTTCAAAATACTCAGGCGTTTTTGTCTGATTATTATCTGCTTGCATGTCTCCAGTATCTGGCGCATCAAGTTCATCAATCTCATCAATCACACTTCGCTTAACCCCTAAATCAATGGCAATAAACTGCTCTCCGAGCAATCCTGAAGTCTTGATCGATAGTGCACTGCTGCTGGGTATTTGATTATAGCGACTATCAATATCCATCGTCACATAAGGTTTATACCCTTCACCATCAGTATTGGTCAATACCACATCACTCACACGACCAATAACCACACCGCCCACTTTAATCGGTGAACGGGCCTTTAAGCCACCAATATTATCGAAAACAGCATAAACACGATAAGAGGAGCCTTGACGAATTGAAGCCGTATCGGTCACTTTAAAACAGATAAAGAGTAGTGAAGCGATGACAATTAACATAAATAAACCGACCGTAATCTCGATTTTTCGATTTTCCATTACAAAACCTCAACTAAACATTAATGCGGTTAGAATAAAATCTAACCCTAAAATAACTAACGAAGAATAAACCACTGTACTGGTTGTCGCTTTACTAATCCCTTCTGACGTTGGCGTTGAGTCATAGCCATTAAATAACGCAATCCACGCGGTTGCAATGGCAAAGGCAAAACTTTTCACAAAGCAATTCACCGTATCATGCCACCAGTCGACATTACTTTGAATCGATGACCAGAAGAATCCTGAATCAATCCCTTTCCAGTCAACACCAACCAAAGCACCACCTAAAACACCTACAGCTATAAAAATAGCGGTTAAAAAAGGTAAACAGAAGAAACCCGCCCAAAAGCGAGGAGCGATAATACGTCTAAGGGGATCGACGGCCATCATCTCTAGACTTGATAACTGCTCTGTTGCTTTCATTAATCCTATTTCAGCCGTTAAAGCCGATCCTGCTCGACCGGCAAATAAGAGTCCTGCAACAACAGGACCTAGCTCTCGAAGTAAAGATAAGGCAACTAACATACCTAAACTAGCTTCCGCACCAAACGTAGTCAAAATGAAATAACCTTGTAACGCAAGAACCATACCAATAAATAGCCCGGATACAATGATGATAGTCAATGACTGAACACCAACAAAATAAAACTGTTTAACCAACAATGGAAACTGTTTTTTAAATTGCGGACGCCCCACTAATGCACCAAATAACATCATGCCTGATCGACCTAGCATTACGATAAAATTAATTACCGCACGGCCTAGTTTTTGCACAAAATTAATCATTAATTCGTCCCTCTATCGTCTCATTTAAAAGATCTGCTCGATAGTCGTTTGCTGGGTAATTAAAGGGCACAGGACCATCTGCAATGCCTTCCAAAAATTGTCTGACTCGCATATCGGAATTCGCCGCTATTTCGGCCGGTGTACCGCCAGCAATAATACGCTGTTCAGCAATAATATAGGCATAATCAGCAATGGAGAGAATTTCATTAACATCATGCGTCACCACAATACAGGTCAATCCCAAGGATTGATTAATTTCAGCAATCAGCTTGACAACCACGCCCATTGAAATCGGATCTTGACCTGCGAATGGTTCATCAAACATAATCAAATCAGGATCTAAAGCAATGGCTCTGGCTAATGCTGCACGTCTTGCCATACCACCGGAAAGCTCTGAAGGCATCATGGCCGCTGCACCGCGTAAACCAACAGCTTCAAGCTTCATCAAGACTAAATTGTGGAGTATGGGTTCAGGTAATTTGTAATGCTCTCTTAATGGATAAGCCACGTTATCAAAGACATTGAGATCAGTAAACAGCGCACCTGACTGAAATAGCATGCTCATTCTTTTTCTGATTTCATATAAGCGATGTCGAGATAATGAGACAATATTTTCACCATCAAATAGAATTTGCCCGAGCTGAGGCTTGAGTTGACCACCGATTAAGCGCAGTAAGGTGGTTTTCCCTATTCCAGAAGGCCCCATGATAGCAATCAACTTGCCACGTGGCACCACCAAATTCATATTTTTATAAATTGGCCGACTGCCTCGGGAGAAAGACATATCTCGAATCTCAATTAGATTGTCATTTTTTAAATTGGCCACGATTGACACCACATCCCTATCCTTAAAAATTGAACTCTATTCTACAAGAGTTTCTTCATGAAAGAAAATATCAATCTATCCTCAATACTCAGTTACACGACGGTTATTGTTAAGATAGTGTAACGTACAGATAAATAGTGCCGTATTCCTTAACCATAAAAAAGTTAAAGAGCGGTAATATCGATGATAAAATATCCGACTTTTCACTACAACCGATTAGCGCTAATAACGTCTCATCATCTTATCGATTTTTTTAGCCCATTCATCAATCCCACCTTCAAGATTAAATAGATGAGCTGACTCAAACCCTGTCTGTTGTAAATATTTAACAACCGTATAGCTGCGTATGCCGTGATGACAATAAACAATAATATCGATATCATCGGGAATCTGATCCAAATAGTTTGGGATCAGATTCATCGGTATATGTACGGCATCAGGTAAGCGACAAAGTTCGACTTCGTGAGGCTCTCTGACATCCAGTAACATGAGATTATCCCCTTGTTCTATTCGATGATTAAGTGCCTGTACCGTTATCGACTCAATCTCGTCCTGTTTTAACATAAATTATCCTTAATCAGCTAATGCTTTAGTGATTTTCTCATAGAGATCATTTGATAAGTGCGGCAGCGTTAATAATTGTTCTAAAGCGGCTTTCATTCGCTGCTGACGAGCCAGATCATAGCGTTTATAACGAATGAGTGGATCAATCAAACGCGCGGCAACTTGCGGATTTTTTTGATTCAGCTCAGTCAATATTTCAACTAAAAAATGATAGCCTTGTCCATTACTCGCATGAAATGCAACCGGATTATTCGAAACAAAAGCACCAATTAATGAACGAATGCGATTGGGATTGGCTAAGCTAAATGAACGGTGTGTTAATAACTGTTTAACTTGCTGTAAAGCATCCTTTGCAGGATTAGTTGCCTGTAACATAAACCACTTATCCATTACCAGACCATCTTGATGCCACTGCTGCTCAAAATCACGCATCAGTTCATGACGGCAACTTAGCTGCGCGCGCACAGCGGCACCCAGTGCCGCAATCGTATCGGTCATATTATTGGCTTGCGCATATTGCGCTTTAACTAGCCGCTGTGCACACTGATTATCAGTCAGATGCGCAATATAAAACAGACTCGCATTTTTTAATGCTCGCTTCGCGATATCGTGGTGTTCAATATGATAATCATGTGTTTGATGAGTATGATAAATAGCCAACCACTCGTCAGCCATCAGGTTTGCCATCTGTAAAATAATTTGCTGACGCGCCCAATGAATGGCATCTGGATTAACCACTTCAAATTGATTAGCGATCTCATTTTCGGATGGTGGCATGACAATCAACGCAATTAAAGCCGGATCTAATTGGGTGGAGAGAAGTATACCGCGGAAGGCATCAATCATCTCCTCAGAGAGTGCAATCGATTTACTCATATTAAAACGGGCAACATTTTCCTGGATATTTTGATTAAATAGCATCTGCGCCGCATCATAACGATTAAAATCATTTGTCGCATGCTGCATTAAGAAAATTAGATCTTCGGTACTATAGTTATAGTGTAGTTTCACTGGCGCAGAAAACTCTCTGAGCAGTGCAATAACTGGGTTATTTGGTACACAATCAAAAGTAAAAGTCTGCTCTGAAGCATTGACATCTAAAACCGAATGAAGTGAACGCCCTTGATATTGTAAAGGAATGATTTGACCATGTTGATCATAGAGCTCAATATCCAATGGAATGTGCAGTGGCTGCTTCTCTTTTTGATCTACCGTTGATGGCGTTAGCTGCTTTACGGTTAATTGATACGTTTGATCGCATTCATTATAAGTCGTTGTCACAAATAGTTCTGGCGTTCCCGATTGACTATACCAGCGTTTAAACTGAGTTAAATCAATCTGGGATGCATCGGCCATAGCCTGAATAAAATCATCACACGTTGCCGCGGTACCATCATGACATTCAAAATAGTAGCGCATACCCGCCTGAAACTGAGTCTCGCCCAATAAAGTATGTAACATCCGAATGACTTCAGAGCCTTTCTCATAAACCGTTACAGTATAAAAATTATTCATCTCAATCACTTGATCTGGTCGAATGGGATGCGACATTGGGCTCGCATCTTCGGTAAACTGGGGTCCACGAATAATTTTAACATTATTGATACGATTAACGGCTCTTGAACCTAAATCAGCACTAAACTCTTGATCACGAAAAACGGTTAAGCCCTCTTTTAAACTCAATTGAAACCAGTCTCGACAAGTGACGCGATTACCGGTCCAGTTATGAAAATATTCATGACCAATCACTGACTCAATGCCTAAATAATCATCATCAGTTGCCGTTTCTGCTTTGGCTAAAACAAACTTAGAATTAAAAATATTTAATCCTTTATTTTCCATAGCGCCCATATTAAAGAAATCAACTGCGACAATCATAAAAATATCTAAATCATATTCTAAGTTAAAGCGCTGCTCATCCCATCGCATTGCATTCTTTAAGCTTTCCATCGCCCACTGAGTTCTATCAAGATTCCCTCTATCGACATAAATCTCCAGAGTAATTTCACGCTGGCTTCGGGTAATGAATTTATCTTTTAGAATGTCAAAGTCACCGGCGACTAAGGCAAAAAGATAACTAGGTTTTGGAAAGGGATCATACCACTCAACCCAATGTTGGTTATTAGCCAGATCACCTTCAGCAATTCGGTTACCATTAGAGAGTAAAAAAGGATATTTTTCTTTATTGGCGGTGATTCGGGTTCTAAATCTAGCCAGTACATCGGGTCTATCTAAATAATAGGTAATATGTCTAAAGCCCTCCGCTTCACACTGCGTACAAAGTGCTCCCTCTGAGACATATAAACCTTCAAGTGCGGTGTTATCAATCGGTTTGATTTCATTCACAATCGTAAGCGTAAAATTATCTGGAACATCATGAATCCAGAGTTGCTGCGGCTTTACTTCAAAGTTAGACCACGGCTGCTCATCAATATTCACCGAAATTAAGGTGAGCGCTTCACCCTCTAACACTAACGTGTTGGCTTGTGCGTTTTGACGAATAACCTGACTTCTGGCTGTAACGGTGGTGACTTCAGCAGAGAGTTGAAAGTCCAAATCGATATCGGTAATGGTATAATTAGGTGCGGTATAATCTAAACGATACTTAGCTTTAGGTGAATGCTGACTCATAGAAAACCCTTTTTCCAAAATAAATGTGATTAATAACTAAATTATAGCTAAAATTGACCAGAATGGATGATAAATATTCGCGAAAAAAATTATTCTGCTATAATCGCCTGACAATTTTGATTATTTAAAATACATTATCCATGTTGAAAGAGCGCGCAAACCGGCCAGCAGATCCGATTTTAACGTCAATTTTAGATACTGATGCCTATAAATTACATATGCAGCAAGCTGTCTTTCATTACTATGGCGATGTCACCGTGGCCGCTGAGTTTCGCTGCCGTAATGATGACCAGCTGGGGCAATATCGAGATGAGATAGCCTATCAAATAAATCAAATGCAGCATCTCGCTTTGAGCCAAGATGAATACAATTATTTATCACAAATCTCTTTTTTTAAATCTGACTATCTCAACTGGTTAAAAAATTTTCGTTATAATCCCGCCTTGGTTAATATTCAAAATAGAGAGGGCGAATTAACGATTCGGATTGAAGGCCGGTGGCTAGAGGTGATTCTTTGGGAAGTTCCTTTGTTGGCTGTGATCAGTGAAATAGTCCACCGTCACAGAACACCACAGATAAATGAAGTGCAGGCGCTATTTCCGTTGCAGGAGAAACTCAATAGATTTGCACAAAATACTGTTGATTTAGATTTATCACAATTTAATCTGATTGATTTTGGTACCAGACGCCGTTATTCTGCCAAAGTCCAGCAAACAGTGGTCAATTATTTAAAAGCAAACTTTGACTATTTTCAGGGTACCAGTAACTATTTTCTGGCTTATCAGTTAGGGGAATTACCCTTGGGGACACAAGCACACGAATGGTTTCAAGCCCATCAGCAAATCAGTGATAATCTGGCCGATTGCCAGCATCAGGCCTTACAAGTTTGGTTAGATGAATATCCGCGTGATTTAGGCATTGCATTAACCGACTGCATTACGATGGATGCCTTTTTACGTGATTTTAATATTGATTTCGCTGAAAGTTACCAAGGATTACGTCATGATTCTGGCGATCCCATCATCTGGGGTGAAAAAGCGATTAAACACTATGTTTCATTGGGTATCGATCCCAAGCAAAAAACGCTAGTCTTTTCGGATAGTTTAAATTTAGATAAAGCACTGGCTATTTATCGCCATTTTTATCATCGCGTCAAATTAGCCTTCGGTGTCGGTGGACATTTAACCTGTGATCTACCGATTTCCTCGTTATCAAATACAAAAAGTTTAAATATCGTGATTAAGCTCGTTGAATGTAATGGTAAACCTGTGGCAAAATTATCAGATAGTCCTGGTAAAACAATTTCGCAAGATCGGGCATTTATCAATCAGTTGAAAAAAGCTTTTGATGTTTCGCCCTAATAACGATGTTTTTGATCAATCAACAATATAGATAGATTGTTAAAATAAAAGAGAGTTTTTTATGTCTATTGCAGCAGTAACAGAGGTACTACAAGGAAAAATAGCGGTGGGTAGTACCGTCACCGTTCAAGGATGGGTGAGAACGCGCCGCGATTCAAAAGCGGGCATGTCTTTTTTGAGTGTTTATGATGGCTCATGTTTTTCACCTATTCAAGCCGTTATTGATAATACTTTAGCCAATTATCAAAGTGAAGTATTACGCTTAACCACAGGTTGTTCTGTTCAAGTTACGGGTACAGTGGTTGAATCGCAAGGTCAAGGTCAACAGTTTGAATTACAGGCGACCCAAGTTGAAGTCGTTGGCTGGGTGGATGATCCTGATACTTATCCGATGGCGGCTAAACGCCACTCCATTGAATATCTTCGTGAAGTCGCCCATTTACGTGCCAGAACCAATATTATGGGTGCGATGACGCGCGTACGACATACATTAGCGCAAGCAATCCATCAGTTTTTTGATGAGCAAGGCTTTTTCTGGTTATCGACCCCACTCATTACTGCTTCTGATACAGAAGGTGCCGGGGAGATGTTCCGGGTCTCAACACTGGATTTAGTTAATTTGCCGAAGCATCAAAACGGCACTATTGACTTTAGTAAAGACTTTTTTGGTAAAGAAGCCTTTTTGACCGTATCGGGTCAACTTAATGGCGAAACGTATGCTTGTGCATTATCCAAAATTTATACCTTTGGTCCGACTTTTAGAGCTGAAAACTCAAACACCAGCCGACACCTTGCTGAATTTTGGATGATGGAGCCGGAAGTTGCGTTTGCAGATCTGAATGATATCGCTAAATTAGCAGAAAATATGTTGAAATATGTATTTAAAACCGTGCTTGAGCGCCGTGCAGACGATATGGCATTCTTTGCTGAACATGTTGATAAAGAAGCGATTACACGCTTAGAAAAATTCATTACCTCTGATTTTGCACAAGTTGATTATACTGATGCAATTAAGATTTTACAGGCTTGTGATCATAAGTTCGAAAATCCAGTCAGCTGGGGAATTGATTTATCCTCAGAGCATGAACGTTATTTAGCTGAACAACATTTTAAAGCACCGGTTGTCGTCAAAAACTATCCTAAAGATATTAAAGCATTTTATATGCGTATGAATGAAGATGGCAAAACGGTTGCCGCCATGGATGTGCTCGCGCCAGGCATTGGAGAAATCATTGGTGGTTCACAGCGTGAAGAACGCTTACCGCAACTCGATAAACGTATGGATGAAATGGGATTAAATAAAGAAGATTACTGGTGGTATCGTGATTTAAGACGTTATGGCACAGTACCTCACTCAGGTTTTGGACTCGGATTTGAGCGTTTAATTGCTTATGTTACTGGCATCCAAAATGTACGTGACGTCATCCCATTCCCAAGAACACCAAGGAATGCAGATTTTTAAAAAACAGACTGAAACAGCTCATTTTTTAACCAAAAGAACACTATTTTGTGGTTAGACAAACGCTTTTTCAAAAAGTTCGCTTGATTTTACATAAAAATCAATATAACTTGTAGGCCTGAAATAATTGATAATGACTGAGCACTCATATTTGGTTATTATCTACTATAACTGACACCAAACTCTCACGGTGTAAACCTAGAGCAGTGGCGGGTGTCTTAAATAAACACCAATGAGGGTACAAAATGAAACGTAATCTATTAGCTATCGCTATCCCAGCACTTTTAGTTGCTGGCGCAGCAAACGCTTCTATCGAAGTGTTCAACAAAGACGGTAACAAATTAAGCATCAATGGCCGTGTAAAAGCGATCAACTATATTTCTAAAAGCGACAATGAAAACAAAGGCGATCACACTGACGCACGTCTTGGCTTTACTGGCGAAACAAGAATCAGCGATTCTTTAATCGGTTATGGCCGTGCTGAATGGCAGACAAAACCAGGTAGTGTTGATAAAGATATCGAAACTCGTTATGCATTCGCTGGTTTAGATTTCGGTGATATCGGTGCTATCGACTACGGTAAAAATGCAGGTATCTTATTCGCTGTTGCGGATTATACTGACGTATTACCAGAGTTTGGTGGTGACGCTAAAAACAACAAATGGTACCTTCTTTCTGATCGTGCACAAGCTGTTGCAACTTACCACAACCAAAACTTCTTTGGTTTAGTTGATGGCTTAAACATGAATTTACAGTATGCTGATAATTCAAGTGATTTAGATCAGAGTTATACTAACGCTGCAGGCGAAGTGATTAATGATGATCGTGCACAAGCTTACGGTGCAAACTTTGAATACTCACTATTAGATACTGGTTTATCTTTAGCAGGTGCTTATGCACAAGCTTCTGGTCACCATGCACCTAAATCATGGGCAACTGGCTTAAAATATGATGCAAACGATTTATACGTTGCTGCAACTTATTTTGAATCACAACAAAAATTTGCTTCTGACGACAAACTTAAAGCACGCGGTTTTGAAGTTGTTGCTCAGTATGGTATCGACTTTGAAATCGGTCGTTTAACACCATCACTTGCTTATATCCAACATAAAGATAAATCAACTGGTACAAACAAAGATTTAGCTAAATATGTTGATGTTGGTGCAACTTATGACTTCAACAAAAACTTAAGCGCAATCATTGATTACAAAATCAACTTACTTGATGAAGACGCTGCACAAGGTATCACTAAAGGCGATACACGTGATATGGTTGCCGTTGGTCTAATCTATCAGTTCTAATTTAAATATAGCAATATATTTAGCTAGAATAAAAAAGGCACTTAGGTGCCTTTTTTATTCTCAGCTCTTTTCATCACAGAGCAATCTCCCAATAATCATCAATGATACTCCCAATATAACTTAGGACAAGAGCATGCGACAGACAACTCGAACCTTACCTTTCCCTAAAAATATTGCACTTGTCGCTCATGATCACTGTAAAGCGAATTTACTCGAGTGGTGCCGTAAAAATAGTGCCGAATTATCCAAACATCATCTGTACGCGACAGGCACCAGCGGTAATCTCATCAAGCAACAAGTCGGCCTGACCATCACGCCTATGCTGAGTGGCCCGATGGGCGGTGACCAACAAATTGGTGCGCTGATTGCAGAGGGAAAAATTGATATATTGATCTTTTTCTGGGATCCCCTCAATGCGGTTCCTCATGATCCGGATGTCAAAGCATTACTCAGATTAGCCACCGTCTGGAATATTCCCGTTGCAAACAATCTGGCGACGGCCGACGCGCTGATTTCATCGAAACTATTTAGCGAGACATTCACCATTGATATTCCTGACTATCAGGATTACCTTAATCAGCGAATCAGCCAATAATCCCAAATTAGCCTAACTTGCGCATGTTTATTCAGACCAAAAGTATTTTTGTAACGATAAAAACAGTATCATCTTTTAGCATAAAAGATACTTTTGTTGTCAAGAACATTATTCACTTTTACTAATAAAGTCAATTAAGACTGTTCAATCATTGTCTCTTTTAAAATATTCAATATTTTCATCGACTAGTCATCTCTAAATTAGCCGCTATTTTTATTCATCACATTTAATAAAATAATAAAAAATATTAATTAAATCTGTGATATAGATCCTTAATCTTTTTCCAAATAGCCAATTGCATCACAAAACTACAGCCCCAAACTCGCTAGAATTATCTCTCGTAGCTAAGCGATGATGGAGATCATTGAATGACGATAAAATTCAATTTAGACCTAATCACTTTAGATGCTCATTATACCAGCGCCAACGAAGCAATAGAGGCTGCTGGTAACCTTCTCCTGACTAATGAACTTTGTAATCAAAACTATGTCCACGCCATGCAAAACACCTATCAACAGTTCGGCAGCTATATTGTACTAGATAATGGCCTCGCCATGCCTCATGCCAGACCTGAACACGGCGCTTTAACGACCGGATTTTGTATCATTACATGATCCCAGCCACTCAACTTTGGTCACGAGGATTTTGATCCTATAAATGTTATTGTTGGCATTGCCACTCAAGCCGCGGAGGCGCATATTGAATTAATTCAATTAATCGTCACCTTGATTGAGGCCAATTTAGTCTCAGTCGCAACAAAAACAACCAGTAAAATCAGTTTATTGAATTTTATTACGCCTTTTATGACTAAACATCGTTAAATAGGAGAGGATATGTTAAAAATTAGAACGGTTTGTGGTAATGGCATCGGTAGCTCCTTAATGGCAGCTAATCATGTCAAAAATCTATGCCAAGAATTAGGTATCAAAGCAGATATCGCGTCGATTGATTTTGCCAATGCCGTTGGTGAGAAAGCTGATCTGTATATCACTATCAAAGATCTCGCTAATCAGTTTCCCGACCAATCCAAAGTGGCTGTGATTCGCAGCTATATCAACAAAAAACAGATTGCCGAAGATGTTACGGAAAAATTACAGCAATTAGCCCAGCACTAATTCTTTTGTTTACAGGAGTTTAATCTATGCAATCGATACTCTTATTTCTCACTGACATTCTTAATCAACCGGCATTTTTGATGGGACTGATTGCTTTTATTGGTCTTATTGCCCTTCACTCTCCATTTAATAAAGTCTTAACCGGTACCATCAAACCCATTTTGGGCTATTTAATGTTAAGTGCTGGTGCAGGGGTTATCGTGACTAACCTCAATCCACTAGGTGGTATTATCGAGGCCGGATTTAATATCCGTGGCGTCATTCCGAATAATGAAGCCATCGTCTCTGTTGCACAGCAATTATTAGGCGTTGAAACAATGAGTATTCTGGTACTGGGATTTGTCATCAATCTGATTATTGCCCGTTTTACCAAATATAAATATATCTTTCTGACGGGTCATCACTCTTTCTTTTTGGCCTGTCTATTTTCCGCGGTGCTGCAAGCAGCACATTTTAAAGACTGGCAACTTATTTTAGCGGGCGGCTTTTTCCTTGGCTCCTGGTCAGCGATCTCCCCCGCCATTGGTCAGCGCTACACAAAACAAGTCACTGAGGACGGCGGTATAGCGATGGGACATTTTGGTTCATTGGGCTACTATATATCGGCCTTTATCGCGAAAAAAGTGGGCAATAAAGCGGATTCATTTGCCGATACTGAAATTTCCGAAAAATGGGGTTTTTTACGTGATACCACCGTAACAACCGGGATTGTTATGGTGGTGATCTATCTTATCTGTAGTCTCGTTGCAGGTAACGAATATATGGCCACAATCACTGCATTAAATCCGGTGATTTATGCCATTCTCTGTGGTTTACAATTTGCCGTCGGGGTGGCGATTGTTTATAACGGCGTACGCCTGATCTTAGGTGATTTAGTGCCTGCCTTCCAGGGAATTAGCCAAAAATTAATTCCTAACTCAATTCCAGCGGTTGACTGTGCGGTCTTTTTTACCTTTAGTCCAACCGCCGTTGTCGTTGGCTTTATCGCCTCTTTTATGGGAGGCTTGGTTGGCATGCTAATGCTTGGAGGATTGGGTATGGCGCTGATTATTCCGGGCATGGTACCGCATTTTTTCTGTGGAGGTACATCAGGCGTATTTGCCGATAAATTGGGTGGAAAACGTGGCTGCATCATCGCATCATTTATTGGCGGCATTTTTCTCGCCTTTTTACCGGCATTGTTATTACCGGCATTAGGGGATTTGGGTTTCCAGCAAACCACCTTTTCTGATTTCGATTTTGCTGTTTGGGGTATTCTCATCGGTGACCTTTTCACGCAGTTTGGCCAAATCGCTATCTATGGTCTTTGCTTTATCATACTGATTGCGTTACTCATCCCTTACTGTTTCAAATCTATTAAGGTGGTTGGTGATACCAAAACTTATGCAGAGTTGGTTGAATCTGATAAATAATTATGGTGGGGCTTGATGCTATTAAGTCCTGTTCATCATAAACATATTAATGATTATCCTGTATCAACCATTGCATCACTACCATTAGGAGATAACTGTATGACAATACTCTCTGTCGGTTTTGCCTGTTACGATCAGTTCTTTTTTACGCCATCTTACCCCAAAGAAAATACTAAGGCAGTCAGTGTCGATTTTATTGAAAGCGGTGGCGGACCATGCGGTAATGCGGCCTACCTACTTGGATTATGGGGAGAAAAAGTGGTCTATTTGGGTCACTTAAATCAAGATATTTATGCGCAAAAAATTGTTTCAGAATTCAATCAAGTTGGCGTCAATACTGAACATATTATTTTTTCAGCTGAGATGCAAACTCCGTTAGCCGCAATAATTGTCAATAACCAAACAGGTGCAAGAACCATTGTCACCCGAAAATTAAATACGCCACCACGCTTGACTATTTTTGAAAAAGAAAAATTACAGGCCTGGATGAACAACATAAGCAATCATGCTGAAATCGCTATTTTAATTGATGGTCATGAACCCGAACTGAGTGAATATGTTATTCATCACTTTCCTGATGCCAAAGTGGTGATGGATGCCGGATCACTACGTGAAAGTAATCTTTATTTGGCCAAATACACTGACTATCTGGTCGCCAGTGAAAATTTTGCATTAGCCTATTCAGGACTGGACAAATTGACCAGTAAACAGGATCTCATGCAGATATTACAGAAAATGGCGCAGATAGCCAAAGGTCAGGTTTTTATTACCCTCGGTGAAAAAGGCTGTGCCTATTTGGCCGATAATAAAATAAACATCATACCCAGTTATTTATGCAAAGCAGTTGATACAACCGGGGCTGGCGATATTTTTCATGGTGCCTTTATTTATGGCGTGAGCTATGGCTGGGAGATTGAGACGATTATTGAATTTGCCAGTTTAACCGCCAGCCTCTCAATCGAACAAAGGGGCGTCAGAAACGCGATGCCCGATTTATGTGCAGTGAATAAAGCTAAACTACACTTTGAGAAGAATCTTCAGGCGTACTTTAAATAGAGATAACTAAATACGCTTCGTCTCATTTTAAATCAAGGAGATTAAATGATATGTTAGTATCAATGAAAGCGATGTTAAATGCCGCTTATCAAGCCCATTATGCGGTTGGCCAATTTAATATCAATAACCTAGAGTGGGTTACGACTGTTTTAATGACCGCTAAAGAGATGCGTTCACCCGCAATTTTAGGCGTTTCTGGCGGAACTATTAAACATATGCTCGGTTTTAAAACCATCTATCAAGTCGTCAAGGAGGGCATGGAGTACCTTGAAATTGATGTCCCTATCGCCCTACATTTAGATCATGGCCAAAGTTATGAATCCTGTATTGCGGCGATTCAAGCCGGTTTTAGCTCAGTTAGGTTTGATGGCTCACATCTCCCTTTTGATGAAAATTTAGCCATTACTAAACGGGTCACCGATTATGCCCACAAACGTGGTGTATCTGTTGAAGCAGAGTTAGGGACAATTGCCGGTAGTGAAGATGGTATTGTCAACTCTCAAGTTATTTATGCTGACCCTCAGCAATGTTTAACGCTGGTCAAGGAAACCAGTGTCGATTGTTTAGCTGCGGCGCTAGGATCGACACACGGTTTATATAAAGGTAAAGCGAAGCTTGGATTTGACGAAATGGCGCATATTGCTCAGCTGATTAAGATTCCCTTAGTGTTACATGGCGGTACGGGGATTAGTAACGAAGATATGTGTCATGCGATAAAACTCGGCACTGCTAAAATCAATGTGAATACTGAAAATATGTATGCCTGGTGTTTAGAAGTAAAGCGATTATTTGCCCAGCAAGGAGATAAAGCGATCAGCGATCCGCGTAAAGTGATTAATCAAGGATTAAAGCCGGTGGCGGAAAAAATAAAAGAACGAATGACACTATTCGGTTCAGCAAACCGCTATTAATCCATCATGGTATCCGTGAATAGCCGCCAATAAATACAATAAGCTGATGAATAAAATAATAAAACAATATCATCAGATGATCTGCCCAGAATCCGATTGAGCGCAATCTAAAGTTTAACCGCAAGCATGAGAAAACAGGCGTTTATCTGAACTTAATCACAAATCAATTCACCATACCGAAATACGACAAGTTGTCCGGGTTCAATTTTATACCATTGTTCATTCACGGTTAGAGGTTGCGTGGCAATAATGGTTACAATATCTGAGGGTGTCGTATGCTGATAAAAATCGATATCAATATCCTCATCAAGCAATTTTGCCTGTCCGAACGGCGCTTTTCGCGTAATCCAGTGTAAATGTGTGGCACAATAAGCAATAATATATTCGCCATCAGATAACAGCATATTAAATACCCCTTTTTCAGCTAACTGAGCAGCCTGTTTTTTTATCTCTGCCGATAGCTCACGCCATGCAGGCATAGTATGATAACGATGGTATAGCTGATTGAGCAGAAAACAGAATGCATACTCACTATCTGTTTGTCCCACGGGATAAAAAAAACCGGTATCGAGTTGCGCATAATCAGTTAATTGCCCATTATGGGCAAATGTCCAATAGCGACCCCATAACTCTCGCGTAAAAGGGTGGGTATTTTCAAGTGATATCCCACCTCGATTAGCCTGACGAATATGTGCAATAATGACCTGAGATTTGATTGGATAATCCTGAATCATTTTCGCAATAGGTGAATAGCTACTTGGCAGCGCATCCTTAAACGTTCGACATCCTTTACCTTCATAAAAAGTGATGCCCCAACCATCCCGATGGGGTCCTCGTTCACCACCGCGTTTAACTAAGCCAGTGAAACTAAAACAGATATCAGTTGGCACATTTGCGCTCATACCCAATAATTCGCACATATCAGCTCGACTCAGGCTTAGTTATTTAGCCATTTCCTGTTCAATTAACAAAATCAAAATATGAATCACTTTAATATGGATTTCCTGAATACGATCAGCATAGCCAAAGTGAGGTACATTAATTTCAATATCTGCCAGACCTGACATTTTACCGCCATCTTTACCGGTTAAGGTGATCACTTTCATACCTTTACTTCTGGCTGCTTCGATGGCTTTTATCACATTAGCTGAATTGCCTGAGGTCGAAATACCTAAAAGTACGTCACCAGCTTGCCCGACCCCCTCAACAAAACGAGAGAAGACATAATCGAAGCCAAAATCATTACTGACACAAGAGGTATGGCTTATATCAGAAATCGCTATCGCTGGATAAGCGGGACGGTTTTCGCGATACCGACCAGTTAGCTCTTCAGCAAAATGCATCGCATCACAATGTGAACCACCATTACCACAAGATAAAACTTTACCGCCACGTTTAAAGCTATCCGCTAATAAAATAGCCGCCTGCGCAATTGCATCTAGATGACATTTGTTGGCTAAAAAGGCATTTAGTACATCGTTGGCTTGATTTAATTCAGCTTTTATTACATCATAATACATAAACTAGTATTTCCTTTATTATTCGATATTCGTATTTTAATAGCAAAGATTGTTGTTTCAAAACGATATTATATAATTTTGTATATAACCATTCAGGATGAATACAATATGGCGTCAAAATCCCGACATAAAGAGTATGCTATCATACTAAGCTTAATTACCTTACCCATCCTTTTTGCTTTACAGCACTCACATAATTTATTGATCGTTATCTTACTGAATTTACTCTCCTTATGCGCCATTATCTTTAGTGCGTTTAGCGTAGTTCGGCATGCTGATGTATTAGCCCATCGCCTAGGTGAACCTTATGGTGCCTTAGTGCTCAGTTTATCTGTCGTGATACTTGAAGTCAGTCTGATTTCGGTGATTATGGCCTCCGGCGGCGCCGAACCAACCTTGATGCGCGACACAATTTATTCCATTATTATGATTGTGATTGGTGGATTAGTTGGCTTAGCCTTATTAATTGGTGGTCGTAAATTTGAGACCCAACGAGTTAATCTAGGCGGCATCAAACAGTATCTTATGGCCATTGTTCCGCTTGCCGTTATCGTCTTAGTACTTCCAGCGGCACTACCTGCACAAAACTTTTCAACCACACAGAAAATTATTGTCGCAGTTATCTCTGCTGCGATGTATGCCGTTTTTTTGATTATTCAAACTAAAACGCATCAGCAACTCTTTATCTATGAGGATGAGGATGAAGAGTGTGATGATAAAGGTAAGTCGACCAAAAAACGTTCTGGACACAGTAATTTATGGCATGCACTATTTTTGTTGATTCATCTGGTTTGTGTGATTGCAGTCACTAAAGCCAATTCAGCACCACTGGATTATTTGCTCCATAAACTCAACGCACCGGCGCCTTTTACTGGCTTCTTGGTTGCACTACTCATCCTGTCACCGGAAGGACTTGGTGCACTAAAAGCAGTCATTAAAAACCAAGTACAAAGAGCCATGAATATCTTTTTTGGTTCGGTGTTAGCCACTATTTCATTGACAGTACCAACAGTAAGCTTGATTGCTATTGTGACCGGTCAATCGATTGAGTTTGCGCTATCTATTCCCAATATTGTCATTATGGTAACAATGCTGATCTTATCGATTATTTCATTCGGTACAGGCAGAACAAACCAGCTCAATGGTACCGCACATTTAACTGTATTTGTGGTCTATATAATGATCTTATTAAATATATAAGTTTTAAAGGTCATTATGATTGCCATGCTAGGCTTGAGAGAAAAAAGGGTAAACGTATAAAATAAAAGTGGTATTGTTAATTATCACTTTTTATTTCATACACGGTAACCAACCAATATATATCATCATATGAAAAGCCCTTCAATCGTCAGTTTTGATTTGGTTATGAATATAAAAAAGGATCTCTTTTTCAAGAAATCCTTATTATAAATGGCGGTGAGAGAGGGATTCGAACCCTCGATACGTTGCCGTATACACACTTTCCAGGCGTGCTCCTTCAGCCACTCGGACATCTCACCTAATCTGGTTTACCGCTCATTGTATTAATGAACACATATTTTAGAGCGGCATACTATAATCAATTATCTGTACTTTGGTCAAGCTCTCTTTTTTATTAATGAAGAATAACTTGAGAACCAAATAGCACCATTAATACAATAAAACTGACCACAGTGATTAAGGCTAATTTAAGATTAGTAGACATTATCATGCACTCCTTTATAAACTGATTTAATTGAAAAACCACAACAATAGTAAAAACGATTAATTATTAGACTTATATCCTGCTTTTAAATCAAGTGCAATTTCTGCAGCTTCATTCAAAAATGCATCTGGTACTTTATAGTCTTTTGGCAGCTCATCTAAACTTTTCACTGGCTTTTGATGCATTCTCTCTAAACGTTCATTGGTTCGTGTCAGTTCACGTTTATCGTTTTCATCCTGCTCTAGCTCACGTTTAGCCTTATTTAATGAGATAACAAACTGTTTATCGCTCTCTTTATTCAATCGACTGATATCAGCATCAATATAGTTAAACTCAGGATCTTGTTTAATTCTCTGTTCATGTAACACGTTCAATTTAGGTAGAATCTTATCGACATTACCAAAAGAGCTATATCTTGCTGCTTTAATGCTATCCCAAGGCAGTGCATTATCTAAGAAACGTTCACCCGTTTCGTAATCAAGTTGCATATCAGTCATTTCAATATCCGGCACGACACCTTTTAGCTGAGTACTGCCACCATTGATACGATAAAATTTCTGAATTGTATACTGTACCCCACCTAAACTAGGCCAATCTGGATGTATCCTTTCATCAATCGGATAGGCAATATTGCGCGAAGTCTGCACAGTACCTTTGCCGAAGGTCGTTTCGCCCACAATCGCCGCACGATGATAATCTTGTAGCGCTGCCGAGAAAATTTCAGAAGCCGAGGCACTATAACGATTAACCAGAACAACTAAAGGCCCATTATAATAAACAAAACCATCATTATTATCATATTGAATGACGTTTTGTCTATCATCTCTGACTTGTACAACAGGGCCGGATTCAATAAACAGTCCAGTCAAACCAATCGCCTCAGAGAGTGATCCCCCGCCATTATTTCTTAAATCGATAACCACACTATCTACATTTTCTTTATTAAATTCAGCTAATAAGGTCTTGGTCTTATTGGTTAATCCAATATAGAAGCTCGGCACTTCTAATACGCCCACTTTACCTCTCGGCGTTTGAATAATCGAGGATTTCACTTCACGATCTTCAAAACGAATCGTATCTCGTTTAAGCTCGATAGTCTTTGGTTTGGTATTCGCCCCAGCCGGCAGTATTTCTAAATTAACCGTTGTGCCTTTAGGACCGCGAATCAAATCGACAATATCATCAAGGCGCCAGCCAATCACATCTTGAATCTGTTTACCTTTCTGGCCTACCCCAATAATTTTATCGCCAATCGCTAATTGATTACTTTTTTCAGCTGGTCCGCCTTTGACGAAAGAAACAATACTGGTATAGTCATCTTCCATGTTTAACGTCGCACCAATCCCCTCAAATGAGAGACTCATTTCAGAATCAAAATCACGTTTTTTTCGGGGCGCTAAATAGCTGGTATGTGGATCAATTTCTCTCGCAAAAGCATTCATGAAAACCTGAAAAGCATCTTCACTATTGGTCTGAATTAAAATCTTCAGCACTTGACGATAGCGTTTCGAGAGAATCTCTCTAATCTCATCTTCTTTTTTATCGGTCAACGCTAAACTTAACTCATCAAATTTAACCCGTTTTTGCCAATACTCATCAAGCTCTTTTTCTGAGGTTGGCCAAGGCATTTTATCGCGTTCAAAATCAATTGACTCATCGCTATCAAAATTCATTGGCTGAGCGAGTACAGACAGGGCATATTGATAACGCATAAAGCGCTTTTTCAGCGCAAAATTATAAATATCAAAAGCCACAGATAGATCACCGGTTTTCAGCTCTTGAGCAAAAACGGTCTTTTGAGGTTCAAATTGAGCAATATCGTCCGCAGTAAATAAGCCTTTATTTGAATCCAGCAGCTTAAAATAGCGGTCAAAAATTTTTTCAGAAAAAGCATCATCTAACTGAATATGATGATAATGCGCTTGGGTGAAATAGTTAGTCACCCGTTTTGATACTGTTTGATGTATCGGGTCTTGTGTTAACTGAGGAAGTTGTTCCATGGTATATTCTTTTGCCTGGCCAACACCAAGCAATAAGAATAAACTCACCACACCAATGATAATTTGTACTAATTTTTGCTTCATTCAACTTCTCAAATTAATAAATATGATTAATATCCGTCCGAGGTTACTCAATCAGATATTCAGATCTGACAGTCAACTCCATACCTGATGGAATCTTCACTCGAACATTCTCTTTTTCGATGGCAATTAATACCGCTTCTACGGGCTTACTACTTAATGTGATTCTCACTTGATCACCCGCTTTCAGTGTCGATAAATCAACAGGTTTTCTATCCGCATTAACGGATTTGGTCGTTTGCGCTATTTGATTATTTTTGATATTTTTTCTTGCCCCATCGACTGGTTTTTTATTGACAAATGTTTTTGCTCCATTGGGCACACGTACTTCTTTATTATTAACGGTTTTCGTCTCTTTTTGTTGAAGTCTTTTCGCTTTGACTTTAGCTTTTGCTTCATCCAATTGCTGCTTCGCATGTTCAACGTGTTCAGCAGTTAACTTTTCACATGGCATACCATTTAAGTCGACACGATCAGCCCCCTCTTTAATACTATGCAAATAACGCCAGCTCAGCGTATATGTCCTCAAGGCTGCTCTCAGTTTGACTTTACTGATATTTTCACTGCTATCAATAGAGGCAACTAAATCTTGAAAAATACCGATTTTAAGGGGCTTAGCCTCACCTTCAACAGAAAAGCATTGAGGAAATTGGGCTGCTAAATAGGCGATAATATCTTTACTAGTACTAAATTTAGGTTGGTTTTCCATGTAAAATTCCAAAAACAACGAACGATAAAAAGCATTGACTATTATAATAATTCAAATGCTAAAGTATATATATGAATTCAAGTTATTTAAGAATTATCTCAAATAACGATGATTTAATGAGATATCTCAATGTCTTATTCAATAAAAATAATCTCATCACGACACACTATTTTGAACATTAAAACATATTATTACATTATGTTTTTAATATAGCGACCATTCTACTTCAAACTGAAGAGCAGAAGCGAAGCCTAAAACATAAGCTCGATAATGACCCCGCATTCAAATCAAAACCTGAATGATTCTATTTAATTAACCATAACTATACAGCAAAGTCACAACACTGTGAAATAAGAAACGTTAATCGCCACAAATACATTTGTTGGAGTCGTTAATGACCGGCTTTATCAATAAAATATGCACAATCGCGCAGGATTGTTTTAAACCTCGCCAAAGCGGACAGCAATAATAACCGATAATATTATTTAGCATAGACAATTTATCTGATTATTTTATGTTATTTTTCATTTGTCGCCTTAGCTTTATATTTAAATTAAAAAACAATCAGCGTAAAATAAAAATACCAGCAGGTCTAATACCTGCTCAATCAAAAGGATCATTAAAATGAAAGATATCGCATCATCAGTTAAGAGTTTATCTGCGCAACTGAAACATAAATGGGGTTGGTTTGTATTGATTGGTATTGTACTTGTTATTCTGGGTATGTTTGCTTTGGGCTATCAATTTATGGCAACGGTATTTTCAGTTTACTATATTGCTATACTGATTATTTTTGCTGGTGTTGCCCAAATGTTCCAAGCATTTCAGGTCAAAGGATTTGAGCAGAGTGCGCTATCTTCGGTCATGGGGGTTATCTATCTTGTTGCAGGTATCGTTTCTCTTTATAGTCCAATCGCCGCATCATCAGCTATTACGCTAGTTATCGCGATGTTATTTTTAATCAGTGGTCTGACGCAAATTATCCGAGCATTTCAGCATCGTGGTCTAGCTAACTGGGGCTGGTTACTGTTTTCCGCTGTTATCTCTCTGTTGTTAGGTATTATCATTTTAATCGGCTGGCCAACCAATAGCTTGTGGTTACTCGGTTTATTCTTAGGTATTGACTTGATTTTCCAAGGCTGGGCTTATATTAGTATTGGATTTGCGATTAAAACCTCTAAATAGTCGCAAACTAACTAATGACGTATTAGCGGTATCAATCTATACCGCTAATTGCCTTAAAATAGAGATAGCAGCAGAGATTCGGCGTGATGCAATTTACCGAGCGAATTCAGCCTTTTACTCTTAACCGCGTAATCCGTTACTTATATTCGCGATTACTTTTCGCTTTTACTTCTGCCATTGACTGTAAAATACGGTGATAGTTATCAAAGCGCGACTGAGCAATAAGACCTTTTTCAACAGCGGCTTTTATGGCACATCCAGGATCATTTTTATGCTTACAATCACGATACTGGCAAGTCCCTAAATAATCGGCAAACTCAATAAAGCCATCACTGATTTTATTGCCCTCTAAATGCCATAGTCCAAATTCGCGCACACCCGGTGAGTCAATAATCGCACCGCCTTCAACTAAATGATAAAATTTAGTGGTGGTTGTGGTATGTTGACCCAATCCCGATGTTTCAGAGACATCGCCAGTGCTTGCTTGCGCAAATGAATCTGGTAATAACAAATTGATTAAACTTGATTTACCCACCCCTGACTGCCCAACAAAAATAGAGGTGCGATCTTTAAGCAACGCTTTTAGTGCCGGGAATCCTTCTTGTGTTTTTTGCGAAATCAATAAGACCTGATAACCAATCTGATGGTAGAGCTCCAATTGAGCTAAAACTTGCTCGCGCTGCTCAGCCGTTAACAGATCAACTTTATTGAGTATAATTATGGGCTTGATATCAATGGTCTCACAGGCTACTAAATAGCGATCAATAATATTGAGCGAAAGCTCAGGCACCACCGCTGAGACGATAATAATTTGATCAACATTGGCCGCGACGACTTTAACACCGTCATAAAAATCAGGACGCACAAACTGACTCTGCCGTTCATGCACGGCTTCAATCACGCCTTTAGCTTGCGGGTCAAGGCTTGGCCGCCATACAACACGATCGCCCGTGACCAAAGCCGGCACGGTACGACGAATATTACAGCGATAGACACATCGCTGGGCATCCTCAACATCCGCTAACTTGCCATAACGGCTGATCACAAGCCCCTCTTGAGGCTCAGCAAATAGCGCATCCATATCTTCTGCTTCAGCTTGTGGCTTATCAAATTCAGCCACTGATTGAGTCAATTTGCGGCGTTGTTGATGATTCACATCAACGCGCCGCTTTTGATTTTTCGATAACTTATTTTTACTCACAATATTTATCTGGCGTTAAACTTTTCATAGAATTTGATAGATATGCTACACTAGTTATCGTAAAAAAGATAATTTCTATTATGGTTACTGATATGACAAATTTACCTGTAACAAGCAAAAATAATCTGGTTTGGGTTGACCTTGAAATGACCGGACTAAACCCAGATAACGATCGGATTATTGAGATCGCAACGATAGTCACAGACTCAGATCTCAACATTCTAGCTGAAGGCCCTGTATTTGCTATTCGTCAATCAGCGGAGCAACTTGCCAAAATGGATGAGTGGAATGTAACAACACATACTCAAACCGGCCTGGTTGATCGTGTTAAGCAGAGCCTGATTTCAGAGCAAGATGCCGAACAACGAACTATCGAGTTTTTAAAACAGTGGGTACCAGAGAATTGTTCGCCGATTTGTGGCAACAGTATCGGTCAGGATCGTCGCTTTCTTTATCGTTATATGCCCAAGCTGGAAGCTTATTTTCATTATCGCTATCTGGATGTCAGTACCTTAAAAGAGCTAGCAAAACGCTGGAAACCAGAAATTTTAGCCGGTTTTACCAAAAAAGGCACCCATCAAGCCTTAGACGATATCAAAGATTCGATTGCCGAACTGGCCTATTATCGACAACATTTCATTCAGCCCTAATTGAATATCATGCAATATTTTTATACTTTTTTGTTATATCTTATTCAGCCTTTCGTCTGGATTCGTTTACTTTGCCGAAGCATCAAAGCGCCCGCTTATCGTCATCGTTGGCTTGAACGATACGGCTTTTGTCGCCATAAAGTCCAATCTAATGGTATTTTAATACATGCCGTTTCTGTGGGAGAAACCGCTGCGGCAGTACCGCTGATCAAAGCCCTGAAGAAACAGTATCCTGACATGCCGATTACCGTCACAACCATGACACCAACAGGTTCTGAGCGTGTCACAACATTATTGGGTCAAAATGTTAGCCATGTTTATTTACCTTATGATTTACCCGGCGCAGTCAATCGTTTTATCAATACCTTAAAGCCCCAGCTTGTCATTATTATTGAGACTGAATTGTGGCCGAACTTTATCACAGCTTTATATCAAAAGCAGATACCACTGATTATTGCCAATGCCCGTCTATCTGAACGTTCAGCAAAAGGTTATGCCAAATTTGCGCATTTTACGCAAACCATTCTCAGTCGAATTACCTTAATCGCCGCTCAAAATGAGCAAGATGGACAACGTTTTATTGATTTAGGTCTACCAACATCGCATCTGACGGTCACCGGTAGTATTAAATATGACATCTCATTACAGGCGGCAGAACAAGATAAAATCGCCCAGCGACGTGATAAATGGCAACTCAACAGGCCGGTATGGATTGCCGCAAGCACCCACTCAGGCGAAGATGAGATTATTTTAAGTGTTCACCAAAAGCTATTACATCAGCATCCAGATCTTTTGCTCATTCTTGTGCCTCGCCATCCTGAACGCTTTAAAGAGGTAGAGAAACAGGTTATTAATAAGTCGCTGGACTATGTTTTACTCAGTCAGCAAAGCATGCCTACAGCGGAAACAGCCGTTTTGCTTGGCGATACCATGGGCGAACTGGTCACATTATATGGTTTATCCGATATCGCTTTTATCGGCGGTAGTTTAGTTGAAAGAGGCGGACATAACCCTTTAGAAGCCGCATTACACAAAATTCCGATTATCACTGGTCCATATACCTTTAATTTTAAACTGATTTTTCAACAACTCCAGCAAGCGGGGGGCGTATTAGTTGCGAATAAGAACCCCGATGAGTTGTATCATCTGGTGCTTAACTTAATTGATGACAAAACAGCCGCACAGCAAATGGGCGAGTGCGCTTATCAGGTATTAAGACAAAACCAAGGTGCACTTGGACGTTTACTCAAATTAATTCAGGGATACATCACACATGCATAAACCAGAAAAGTCAGGCGTTATCTTGGTTAATTTAGGGACACCTGATGAGCCAACATCTGAAGCGGTAAAGCGTTATCTGACTGAATTCTTGCTTGACCGCCATGTTGTCGATTTACCCAAGCTGTTCTGGTCCCCGCTGTTAAGATGGATCATTTTGCCTAAAAAAGCACCAAGCAGTGCAAAAAACTATGCCAAAATTTGGACTGACAAAGGCTCACCGCTGATGGTGTACAGTCAAAGACTGGTCACAAGACTGGCATCTCAATTACCAGACATGAATATAGCCCTGGCCATGACCTATGGTAAGCCAGATTTAAAGCAAGCGCTGTATCAACTTCGTCATTGCCAGACCATAAAAATTATTCCGCTCTATCCACAGTATTCAACCACAACAACGCTAGCCATTCTGAATAAAGTCCGCGGTCTGGTCAACCGTTGGTCAGACAAACCCGCTATCAGTTATCTGCACGATTATGCTGATCATCCAATGTATATTACCGCGTTGGTTTATCACATTGAGGCCGCTTTTGAGACTCAAGGGATCCCCGATACACTCGTGCTCTCTTATCATGGAATTCCGATGAACTACATCAAAAAGCGTCAGGATGAGTATGCCGATCGCTGCGCTTTAACCACTTCACTCATAAGCGCTGCACTACATAAAAAAAATATTCATCTCGATATTCAAGCCGCTTTTCAATCTCGTTTTGGCAAGGGGGAATGGACCAAACCTGATACCACCATGGTATTAAAAGCGTTAGCGAATAAAGGACAGCATCATGTCCAAGTCATCTGCCCTGGATTTTCTGTTGATTGTATAGAAACGTTAGAAGAAATAGCGATGTTTAATCGTACACAATTTTTAACTGCTGGCGGAAAAATCTTTCATTACATCCCAGCACTCAACGACTCAGAAGAACAGGTAAAACTGATGCATCAGATCATTACAGAAAGTGAGCTCAATCCACTTTAGTTCGGTCAGGTGATTTGTTATTCATCAGCAGAATAATAGCCACTGACAATGATGATATCGCCAGAAGAGATAAACCTCGAATCAATCAAGATAATACATCATTCGAGGTTTAAATGTTGATGTGTTAGAACACAAAAGAGATGAGATTCCCACCTTAGGCGTTAGCGTTTAAGGTGTTTTAACCAATCAGTCACATCAGCACCTAACTCATGATGGCGCATCGCATATTGAATAAAAGCTTGAATATAACCGAGTTTGTTACCGCAGTCATGGCTAAAACCTTTAATACAATAAGCATCAATTTCTTCATGCTCAAGTAACATCGCAATCGCATCGGTCAATTGGATTTCATCACCTGCACCCGGCGGAGTTTTGGCTAACAGTGGCCATATTTTTTCAGATAAAACATAACGACCGACAATAGACTGATTAGATGGCGCATCTTCAATCGCGGGTTTCTCTACTACACCATACATTTGCGTACTCTTACCACTCAAAATTTCATTCCCTTTGCAATCAACAATACCATAAGAAGAGACTTTATCTTTCGGTACTGGTTCAACCATGATTTGGCTTCGTTTAGTTTGATGAAAATGATCAATCATCGCTGCCAAATTCTCTGTTTTCAGATCACAATGGTATTCATCTAAAATCACATCCGGTAATACAACGGCAAAAGGCTGCTGACCAATCAGTGGATAAGCACATAAAATTGCGTGACCGAGTCCCTTAGCTAAACCTTGACGAACACTCGAGATCGTTACCGTTTTTGGACAAATCGATTGTACTTCAGCCAATATCTGACGTTTAACGCGTCTTTCTAACATCGCCTCTAATTCAAAGCTCGTATCAAAATGGTTCTCGATAGAGTTTTTGGATGAGTGCGTCACAAAAATAATTTCAGTGATGCCGGCAGCCACGCATTCATTTACCACATATTGAATCAATGGCTTATCAACCAGTGGCAACATCTCTTTTGGTATCGCTTTAGTTGCAGGCAGCATTCGCGTACCGAGTCCAGCAACAGGAATAACAGCTTTAGTGACTTGTCCAGATGTAGATTGTGTTAAATTAGAAAACATAGCGTTACCTTACTTATATGAAATCCATCGTTTTTATTATTGATAGTTATTAAATCACTTCCAGCTTTATTTACATAGAACTATTTTTAGTATCATTAAAAATTAACGATAGCTTGAGGTAATTCAGTCATGGGACTGAGATATAACCTCAAGTCCAGCCGCGTTAATCAGAGAAGGGGCTAAATAGTTATCACTTAACGGATCAAGGCGAATGTAAACCACCTCACAATTGGATAAAATAGCTTGTCTCACCAGAAAGGTAGATATTCTTATCTGCTTTTCTTGTTGTGCCTTGGAAAGATGGCGAGGTAGATTGAATTCTGCATCACAATCATTAATTACGCTACAGTGTCGATCATATTGACCACTAACGGGCATATGAGGATAATCTCGTGTTATTAACTTATCGGTCAATTTACCTTTTAAACCTTGGTAGTATGAGGGTAACGTAGAACTTTGACGACTAACATCAGAATAGATGAGATTATAACTATGGCTTTGCTGCAATTCAGATAATGGCATAAAGATAAACTCATCGCCAGATAACTTTTTATACTGACAATCAGAAAGAACTTGTGGTGCATCCATATGCTTGAGGGCACAGCCAGAAATGATAAAGATAAGCGCGGTGAATAAAAATCGTTTTATCATACAAATTGATGTCTTAAAAATAAACGGAATGAGTTTATCTATCATAACACTGTGAGTTTATTTTTATACACCAAGTGAAGCATTTAAAGCAGATAAATTAAAAAACAAAATAGACTGATCCTATTAAACAATTATATCCATATAAATTATTAAATAAAATCAGACTATTTATAACGTAGCTTTTATTCTCTAAGCACAGTCCTGAAAACGTCTATTATTCCTTTACTAACAACACTTCAATCATAAAAGCTTAAACAAATATTACTATTTTATAACCCTGAAAGGGTCTATATTTCTACTTCCTTGTATACGGATAATATCCCATCAAAATAGACAAAAAATATCTATTCTAAAATCCGCAAGATAACTCATTTCAGTTAAGTCATTACGTTATCTAAACTAAGTATATATTATGATAAAAAAATAAGCAAATTCAGTAAATTATATCTTTATTATTTAAAGAAGCTTTCAATTTTAGCTAAATTTTAGAAAAAGCCTCAGCAACATGCTGAACATTTTGATGATTGAGACCAGCCACACACATGCGTCCACTACCAACTAAATAGATACCCTCTCTTTCACGCAGCAAATTAACTTGTTCTGGACTAAAGCCGGTATAACTAAACATCCCTCTTTGCTTTAACAGATACGCGAAATCATAATCAGGTAAAGCTGTTTTCAAGGTTTGCACTAAAACTTTACGCATATCGATAATTCGCTCTCGCTTCTGCAGTAGTTCTTGCTGCCATTGCTGTCGTAAAACCGGATCGGTTAACACAATCTCAACCAATCTTGCACCATAACTTGGTGGACTTGAATAGATACGACGAATCGTAGCTTTTAATTGTCCTAATACATGCTCTTTTTCTTGCGTGGTCTGGCACACAATCGATAAGCCACCAACTCGCTCACCATAGAGTGAAAAAATCTTCGAAAATGAATTACTCACGACACAAGGCAATCCGGCAGAAGCCATGCAACGAATAGCATAAGTATCTTCCACTAATCCGTCACCAAATCCTTGGTAAGCGATGTCTAAAAAAGGAATAAGATCTTGCTCAAGCAGCACTTTGGTCAATTCATCCCACTGCGCATTCGTTAAATCAGAACCGGTTGGATTGTGACAACATGGATGTAACAAGACAATGCTTTTTGGCGGGAGCTGTTTCATGGTCTCGCGCATTTGTTCAAACAGTACACCTTTAGTGACCGGATCAAAATAGGGATAGGTGTTGACCTGAAAACCCGCGCCATTAAAAATGGCCACATGATTTTCCCAGGTCGGGTCACTGACCCAAACCGCCGAATCAGGAAAATATCGTTTTAAGAAGTCAGCACCCACTTTGAGTGCGCCTGAACCACCCAAAGTCTGAATCGCCGCAATAAGATCTTGTTTTAATACTGGATGATCATCACCAAATAATAAGCTGGCAATCGCTTGACGATAGGGAACAAGGCCTTCCATAGGGAGATAAAGCGATGCCCCGGTTGATGTTTGACTTAATCTTTTTTCTGCTTCTTTAATCACATTTAATTTCGGCACTACGCCATTTTCATCATAATATAAACCAATACTAAGATTGACTTTATTCGGTCTTGAATCGGCTTTAAATTTTTCGACCAATGATAAAATAGGATCACCCGCGTACATCTCAACGTTTTCAAACATCTTCCATCCCTCTTTATAATTATCCTGATGCTAAAGATACAATATCGCCATATTGATCATTTTTATGATGCATTACAATATTCTCAAAAATATACGACAATCACTGATTAATCGCAAACAGATTTAACATCAAGAGAGAACATTATATACGTTGGCTTATTGCTTACCGATAAGCTGATATTGAATTGAGTCAAATGATAGGATGACATTGATTGTCGCAATGTCGATATCATAAAAAAATCGACAAGCGACTTTGTCTATTGATCATCACCTAACCACTCTTTCTCAAATCGCGCAACAAAATCCAGCATAAACTGATGACGCTCTTGAGCAAGCTGTTTAGCGGCTTCTGTATTCATTTGCGCTTGCAGTAAAAACAGTTTCTCATAAAAATGATTAATGACCGTATTTGAATGGCGATAATCAACTTCAGTTAAGTCAGCTCTTGCCGCCTGATTGAGATCATGCATTTGATTTTTTTTATTACCGCCATAATAAAAAGTACGCCCAATACCAATCGCCCCTATCGCATCGAGTCTGTCAGCATCTTGTACTATCATCCCTTCCAACGATAACGCTTGTTTTTGGGTCAAGTTTTTACAATAAGACATTTTCTCGATAATCTCGAGGATGGCGATTTGTTCATCCGGTAATATCGACAATTCTTGCAGGAAGAGTAGCAGCTCATTTTTGGCAGCAAGACTATTTTCAACGACTTTATCATCAATCACATCATGTAAATAAGCACTCATTAAGACCACAAAATCATTCGCGGTTGGCTCGGTGGGTAAAATTCGGTGGCAAAGATTAACGACTCTTTCAATATGACTAAAATCATGCCCGGAATAGTCATGAGCTAATTTTTGTTGGGTATATTGGCGAACCCGACTGATCTTAATTGTCTGTTCATCATTAAGCATATTATTCATCCTTAATCAATTCAAATCGTTATCAAATCACGGTATAAGTATAGCATAAAGATTGTGTCGTGTTGATAAAGCCACCATCCTGGCGATGTTAGCCGGCATTATAATCAACTTCAGTAGAGGGCTATTTTCCAGCCGATTTGATTGCACATACGATGAATAAATGCTAATCTTAATACTGTTTATTTATACAGCAAAAGAGTGAATTATATGCAGCGAAAACAAGAAAATAGTATGCTTCATCTGTATCCCATCCCTAGCCCGGAACTCAAGCCTCGTAATCAAATGTTGACGCTTTTTGAAGAGCCTATATTTTATGAGGTGAACTTATCGCACAATTTAAACAATGAAGAGTTAGTTGAACAATGTGTGGCATTAGTGCAAGCGATGATCGAGACAAACAAATCTGGGATTCGCGAATCACTCATGTTTATTCTGGCTGAAAAATTGCACTGCTTGCAACAACGATATCCCTAAAATAGCAACAGATAAGCGATAGTCAACAATAAAAACTTATCATGATCACGTTTCGTCTCATATCACGAAAGAACCTATTTCAATCTGTGCAAATACGGTGTCACTTAAAACAGGTGACCCGTCATCAATATAAAAAATAGTATAAAAAAATTAATATGTTAACTTCTAACGCCGGGTTTAACTGACAGCATTAGATAAAAGAATTATCGATAATTGATAGTATTTACTACGCGAGCACGCTACAATCGTTAGCATTTTATCATACTTAATTCATTTCACGCTTATGTCTAAAGTTACTGCATTTTTTCTCGGTATTACCGCTTATGTTATTTGGGGTTTGTCGCCCATTTATTTTAAAAGTATTCAAGCCTTACCGGCGACTGAAATTATCTTACACCGTATTATCTGGTCAGCAATTTGCTGCCTGTTAGTCCTATTTTTTATCACGCAAAAATCACAATGGTTACTGTTACTCAAGCATCCTAAATATATTGTTATCTTGATGTGTACAGGATTAATATTATCGGGAAACTGGTTACTTTATGTTTGGGCGATTAATAACGGTTATATGTTTGAAACCAGTTTGGGCTACTACATTAATCCCCTCATTTCTGTTTTTCTGGGAATGGTCGTTCTGAAAGAAAAACTGCAAAAATTGCAATGGTTAGCGATTATTTTAGCCGCCACAGGGGTGCTGATACAAATCATTCTTTTAGGGTCACTACCGTGGATTTCACTCTTACTCGGTCTCTCCTTTGCTTTTTATGGCTTGATTCGCAAGATCGTCCCTGTGCAAGTCTTCACTGGTATGTTTATTGAGACCTGGATCTTAGTACCGGTTGCGTTATTTTGGCTATGGTATCATCCGACAGCTGAGACGTTACAACCCTATTTTTGGGGAGATCATCTGTGGTTATTATGTATGTTAGCGGGTCCGCTCACACTCGTACCGCTGATTTTATTTAATTTAGCCGCTAAAAATCTACCTTATTCAACGATTGGCTTTTTACAATATACCTCGCCGACATTAGTCTTTTTGCTCGCAACGTTTTACTTTAAAGAGCATCTCAATTTATATACTTTAATTACCTTTGCGTTTATCTGGGCTGCACTGATCATCTTTAGCATTAATAGCTATATGATGGTACGTAAAAATAGACATTGAGCCATCTCTAAAAATGAGCCTCATAGTGTTCAAAATAAAAGCATTCACGGACATAAAATGGTCAGTGAATTCTAATAAATGGTTATAGAGCAATTTAAATAAAAAAGGCATAACAATATGTTATGCCTTAAATGTACAAATTAATGCACCTAAGTAAATCTGAACTTACTTACCAATACAAAAAGAGCTAAAAATCTTACCGAGTAAATCATCCGCGGTAAATTCACCGGTAATTTGACTGAGACTCTCCTGCGCGAGTCGCAGCTCCTCAGCTAATAGTTCACCTGCATGGAAATGAACTAGTTGTTGATGACCTTGTTCCAGATGCATAGCGGCAGTCTCCAGCGCTTGCAAATGACGACGGCGCGCTAAAAAGCCGCCCTCTGTGCTACTGGTGAATCCAATGCTTGATTTAAGATGTTCGCGTAATACATCGATCCCCTGACCGGTACGCGCAGAGAGTCGAATAAGTGAGTAACCATTCACTTCACTTGCCCCTAAGGTTTCATCGGTCAAGTCGGCTTTATTGCGCACCACAGTTATAGGTAATTTTTTCGGTAGCCGCTGCATAAACTCAGGCCACAGCTCATCAGGTTCACTGGCCTGTGTAGTCGTACCATCAACCATAAATAATACCCGATCAGCTTGTTCAATCTCCTGCCAGGCTCTCTCAATCCCAATCCGTTCAACTTCATCACTGGCATCACGTAAACCGGCGGTATCAATAATATGCAGAGGCATCCCATCAATATGGATATGTTCACGCAGAACATCGCGTGTGGTACCGGCTATATCGGTTACTATCGCCGCGTCCCGGCCCGCTAAGGCATTGAGCAGACTCGACTTACCAGCATTAGGACGACCCGCGATAACGACTTTCATCCCTTCCCGCAATAAAGACCCCTGTTTGGCCTCTTTACGTACATCAGTTAAGTGTGCCATGACATGATTGAGCTGCGCCTCAATCTTACCATCGGAAAGAAAATCGATCTCTTCTTCAGGAAAATCAATCGCGGCTTCAACAAAAATACGTAAATGGATAAGTTCATCAACCAAACTATTGATTTTGGCTGAAAATACACCTTGCAGAGAAGACATCGCTGATTTGGCGGCTTGCTCAGAACTGGCATCAATCAGATCGGCTATCGCTTCTGCTTGCACTAAGTCTAATTTATCATTTAAAAAGGCACGCTCAGAAAATTCACCGGGACGCGCAATTCGCACTTTCTCAACCTGCAGTACAGCCTTGAGTAACAGATCTAAAATGACCGGCCCGCCATGTCCTTGCAGTTCGAGCACATCTTCACCGGTAAAAGAGTGTGGATTGGGGAAAAACAGCGCGATACCTTGATCTAAAATCTGACCATCCTCACCATAAAAGGGGAGATACTCAGCATATCTCGGTTTAGGTACTTTGCGCAAAATAGCTTGTGCCACTATTTTGGCCTCTGGCCCTGAGATGCGAAGGATACCCACCCCGCCTCGACCTGGTGGCGTTGCTTGTGCGACAATTGTGTCTAAATTCATGATACTCTGCTATAAATGACGATATGATTAATCATAAACAGAATGATATCACGATAACGTTCGCATAAAAACAAGCTATTTTAATCGTTATACTTTTCTGATTTATCACAAAAAGTCATCATCATTCTCTTACTGCGCATTTTATTTTCAGCTAGATTCTAAAATCACACGAGAGCAAGTGATCATTCACCAGTCCCATCGATTGCATAAAGGCGTAACAGATAGTCGATCCCACAAAGGTAAAACCCCGCTTTTTTAACGCTTTCGACATATTATCGCTAATATCGGTACTCGCGGGTATCTCAGACAAATGGGCATAGTGATTAATCAGCGGCTTTCCATCGACGAAAGACCAGATAAACTCAGCAAAATCCTCCTCCTGATTTTGCATCGCTAAATAGGCATGAGCATTTTTAATAATGGCATTGAGCTTTAAACGATTGCGAATTAAGCCTTTATTTTCTAGCAGGGGTTCGATCGTTTGTAAGGTAATAATTTTATGCGGATCAAAATCAAAAAAGCAGCGGCGATACTCGGCGCGCTTTTTTAATACGGTAATCCATGATAAACCCGCTTGCTGTCCTTCCAAACAAATCTTCTCAAATAGTTTTTGACTCTCTTTCACCGCTTTGCCCCATTCGTTATCGTGGTAATCGATATAGAGCGGGTCTTGTGACACCCAACCACAGCGTGTTTTCATTCTCTCTTCACCTGTTTATTATTCAATTTATTCTTAATTTGCAAGATTAACACTTCCACTCTGATTAATAAACAGGATAGAATAGCAGATTATTATCGTTTTTCTATTTTTCAATAACCTATAATTTAAATAGACAATCATCATGCAAAAGTTCGATGTTAAGACCTTTCAAGGGTTAATTCTTACATTACAAGACTACTGGGCAAATCAAGGCTGTACGATTATTCAACCACTTGATATGGAAGTTGGTGCCGGTACCTCTCATCCCATGACCAGCTTACGCGCTTTAGGTCCAGAGCCAATTAGAGCGGCTTATGTTCAGCCATCGCGCCGTCCAACTGATGGCCGTTATGGTGAAAATCCCAATCGTTTACAGCACTATTATCAATTCCAGGTGATTTTAAAACCATCACCCGAGAATATTCAAGATCTCTATCTTGGGTCATTAAAAGAGCTTGGTCTTGATCCAACGATTAATGATATTCGATTTGTGGAAGATAACTGGGAAAACCCAACGCTCGGTGCCTGGGGACTCGGCTGGGAAGTATGGCTAAATGGGATGGAAGTCACCCAATTCACCTATTTCCAACAAGTCGGTGGGCTTGAATGTAATCCTGTTACGGGTGAAATCACCTATGGTCTTGAACGTTTAGCGATGTACATTCAAGGTGTTGATAGCGTCTATGATCTTGTTTGGAATAAATCATCGACGGGTCTGGTCACCACTTATGGTGATGTTTTTCATCAGAATGAAGTTGAACAATCAACCTATAATTTTGAATATGCCAATATCGATTTCTTATTCTATAGTTTTGAACAGCATGAAAAAGAAGCTAAATATCTATTAGAATTAGAAAAACCATTACCATTACCGGCTTATGAACGTATTTTAAAAGCCGCTCACTGTTTTAACCTACTTGATGCACGGAAAGCCATCTCGGTAACAGAGCGCCAACGTTATATATTACGTATCCGAACGCTAACTAAAATGGTCGCTGAAGCCTATTATGCTTCCCGAGAAGCACTAGGATTCCCGATGTGTCAACGCACAAAAAATCAGGGAGATAAGTAATGCAACAAACATTTTTAGTTGAATTAGGGACTGAAGAGCTACCCCCTAAATCACTGCGCCTTTTTGCCGAAAGTTTTGCCGCGAATATGATTGACCAACTCAATAACCATAGTATCGAGCATGGTCAGGTTATGTGGTATGCATCACCAAGACGTTTAGCCTTAAAAGTACTTAACTTAAATGATACTCAGCCGGATACGGAAACCGTCAAACGCGGTCCAGCGATTGCGCAGGCCTTTGATGCACAAGGTAACCCAACCAAAGCGGCCGAAGGTTGGGCGAAAGGTTGTGGCATTACTGTCGCACAAGCAGAGCGCGTCGTCACCGATAAAGGCGAATGGTTGTCTTACACCTTAAAACAGCAGGGTAAACCAGTTGTTGAACTACTCTCTGTGATGGTGGATGCCGCTTTAGCCAAACTGCCCATTCCCAAACCAATGCGCTGGGCAGATAAAAAGACCCAGTTTGTTCGACCGACACATACATTAACCATGTTATACGGTAATCAACTGGTTGATGGCACAATTCTGGGCGTAAAATCCGACCGTATTATCCATGGTCATCGTTTTATGGGCGAACAAGCATTCACCATTGATCATGCTGACGAGTATCCACAAATCCTTGAAGAAAGAGGAAAGGTGATCGCCGATTATGAAAAACGTAAATCAATCATTCGCGAACAAGCAAAATTAGCTGCTAAAGCCCTAAATGGTGAAGCGGACTTGACAGAAAGCCTGCTTGAGGAAGTCACCTCATTGGTTGAGTGGCCTGTCGTGCTAACAGCCAAATTTGAAGAGAAATATCTCGATGTGCCGCCAGAAGCATTGGTTTATACCATGAAAGGCGACCAAAAATATTTTCCTGTTTATGACAAACACAGTAAATTGTTACCTAACTTTATTTTTGTCACCAATATAGAGTCTAAAGATCCACAAGTTATTATCAGTGGTAACGAAAAAGTGGTTCGCCCACGACTTGCCGATGCTGAGTTTTTCTATAAAACAGATTTAAAACAGCGTTTAGATGCACGTTTACCCCAGTTGGAAAATATCCTCTTTCAGCAACAATTGGGGACAATTCGAGATAAAGTGACTCGAATTGAAGCGCTATCAGGTTATATTGCCGAGCAAGTTGGCGCTGATATCAGTAAAGCACAACGAGCAGGTCTGCTCTCAAAATGTGACTTAATGACGAATGTTGTCTTTGAGTTTCCTGAAACGCAAGGCGTCACAGGGATGTATCTGGCATTAAACGATAATGAAGATGCAACTGTCGCAACAGCCATTAATGAACAGTATATGCCGCGTTTTGCGGGCGATGAGCTACCCGGTTCGTTAGAAGCCTGTTCAGTCGCCATTGCCGACAAAATGGATACACTGGTGGGTATTTTTGGTATCGGTCAACATCCCAAAGGGGATAAAGATCCCTTTGCCCTGCGTCGTGCTGCAATTGGTGCGTTACGTATCATTGTCGAAAAATCATTACCGCTTGATCTGGTGGAGCTGGCAGAAAAAGCCACTGCCTTATTTGGCAATAAGCTGACTAATCAACAAGTCGTGCAAGATGTGGTTAACTTTATGCAAGGTCGCTTTAGAGCTTGGTATCAAGAACAAAGTTATACTGTTGACGTCATCCAAGCAGTATTAGCACGCAATCCAACGCGCCCAATTGACTTTGATGCGCGGGTAAAAGCAGTATCGCACTTTAGAACATTAGAGGCGGCATCCTCATTAGCCGCGGCAAACAAACGCGTTGCGAATATTCTATCGAAAGCAGATGCGGATATTCCAGAAAAAGTGAATGCCTCACTACTCGCCAGTGGCGCCGAAGGTGAACTGGCCAAGCAAATTATTGTGTTAAGAGATAAACTTGAACCTTACTTTGCTCAAGGGAAATATCAAGAAGCCTTAATTGAACTGGCCACACTGCGTGAAGCTGTTGATCAATTTTTTACCGACGTGATGGTGATGGATGAGAATCTTGAAATAAGATCAAACCGTCTGGCACTGCTCAGTCATTTACAAAAATTATTTCTACAAGTTGCGGATATTTCACTTCTACAGTCCTAAGCTACGGTTATAAACTATAGTCCTAACTATTATCGATGGGCTACAGGCCCATCGATATTAAACCATCACAAAGGGTGATAAGTCATGAAAATCTCTTTTTCGTCTCTTTTCTCGGATAGCAAAAACTTTATGGCAAATCATATACTGACTATTTTTTGCGTATTAGTTATTGTTGCGGCCATCACTGAAACACTACTGATGATTTTCTTACCCAGTATTGAGACATTAACACCAATTCAACAGATCATCGGTAATTCAGGCAGTATTTATGGCGATAACTCGATGCAAGCCTTGCAAATGGCAATCAGTCGAATGTCCGTCAGCCAACAACAAGAGCTATTGTCGGTCATGTTTGGTTATTTTATCCAAGTGTTTATGGTGTTACTGATTAACAGTTTGATTACCACAACCATCACCTTAGCGCTGATCTGGCAAATATCAAATTCACAACAGTTTTCGGTTAATAGCCTAGTATTAAAAGCGCTATCACTACTTAAACCGATCGTGTTCTTTTTCTTATGGAGTATCCCCTATTTCATTATCCTATCACTATTAATATTACTGGCTATGCCAATTGCGCCAATTATTATTATGATCGGTGCGCTATTTTTTGTTGCCATTTATACGCTCTTTCTGGGTTATGTTATTAGTGAAAAACCGACTAAAACGACTACCGCAATCAGAACCTGTTGGCACATATTAAAAAAACAATATTTATTAATTTTACCGATGTTAGGGCTTTGGATCATCATCAGCCTGCTTATCAACTACATTTTAACGTCCTTTATTCTACAATCGAACATTGTGATCAATATTATTGAATCGCTTATTGGCTTACTGATTAACTTTTTTCTGATTGCTTACTTCTATAGACTTTGGCAACTCATTCAGGTACCTGTTGATGACGCCGGCGATTAATCTATTAAAGAAACATCGGATTGATTTTAAGGTTCATCAATATCAGCATGATCCTAATGAAACTCACTTTGGTGATGAAGCGGTGGCTAAGCTCAATACTGGGCTTGAGGTAACCGCTGACCAAGTGTTTAAGACGCTGGTTATTACGCTCAATGGTCATGAAAAAGAGCTGGCCGTTGTTGTGTTACCGGTTAATACCCAGTTAAGCATGAAGCTTACCGCGCAAGCACTTAACTGTAAAAAAGTGGATTTAGCTGACCCAGTTATTGCCCAAAAAACAACCGGTTATCTGATTGGTGGCATCAGCCCATTAGGACAAAAAAAATGCCTGAAAACATTAATTGATGCGAGTGCATTATCACACAAAACGATCTTTGTCTCAGCTGGGCGCCGTGGGCTTGAAATAGAATTAGCCCCTAATCAGTTAGCGACATTACTCTCAGCAAGCTTTAATCTGATTACCACGTCAGCAAATGAGCATAAACTAGAAATTGAATAGAAATCCTGAAATAAGTATAATAACTGGCTAAAGGGGTTGATGCCTATCTGACGAACATAAGTGATTGAATGATACTTATTGACGATCTAACAGTAAGCGTCTGACGTTCGATCGTATTTATTCTTATCAAGATAAAACCCAATAGCTCAAAAAAGACTAAAATTACCAAGAAGTCTTAACTGAATCAACCTGTAGAAAAATACTATACCAGCGTAAAAAAACTGATATTGATGACCTGAATGAAAAAAAATCAAGAAATACAAGCCATTTTTTCACTATCCCTATTACATCCTCGTTATTGGCTAACCTGGTTTGGATTGGGGGTATTGTATATTCTCGTGCTACTGCCATATCCAGTTATTGTCTGGTTGGGTAAAATATTGGGATTGCTCTCAATGAAATTAATGCAGCGACGCGTGACCATTGCCAAACGAAATCTTGAACTCTGTTTTCCTGAGTTAAGCCAATCAGAACGCGATAAATTATTAAGAGAAAATTTTATTTCCACCGGAATTGCCGTGTTTGAAACCGGTATGGCCTGGTTTTGGCCAGACAGACGCATTCGGCGCCATGCCACCATTTCGGGTATTGAACATATCCAGCAGGCAAAAGACAAAAAACAGGGTGTACTTTTTATCGGTATCCATTTTTTAACATTGGAGTTAGGGGCCAGAATCATCGGTTTAAATCATCCCGGCGTTGGCGTCTACCGACCAAACGACAATCCAGTTATGGACTATATCCAAATAAAAGGCCGCTTAAAATCGAACAAATATATGTTAGATAGAAAGAATCTTAAAGGAATGATTAGAGCACTAAAACAGGGAGAAGTACTCTGGTATGCACCTGATCATGATTATGGTCCTAAAAACAGTGTTTTTGTCCCATTTTTTGCGGTAGAAAAAGCGGCAACGACTATCGGTACCTCGATTTTGGTCAGAATGGCAGATCCAGCGATTATTCCTTTTATTCCTAAACGGATAAAAAATGGTTATCACATGATCTTTGAATCCGCATTAGTCGGCTTCCCTAAAGAAGATGAAACCGCCGCTGCCGCTTTTATAAACAAAGCAATTGAGAAAGAGATCTTAATGGCCCCGGAACAGTATATGTGGCTACATCGACGTTTTAAAACTCGCCCTGACGCTGAAAAATCTTATTACGAGCAATAATATGCAGGCTCAGGTTCCGAGCCTCGCTGCTTTTCAATATTTTGATGTAAATCAAATTTCACACTTTTTTTACGCTTAATTCTTTATTTAATCCTTAATTCCGATTATTATTGTCCCATAATAATTATGGGTAATGCCCGTGAACATAAAAAACAATGAAATCAATGTCAGCCTTTTAAGGAGTCCTTATGCTATTTAACCGTAGGCAGTTCTTCAAGATCTGCGCTGGTGGTATGGCAGGAACCACTGTTGCAGCACTAGGTTTAGCCCCTAATGTTGCGTTAGCCCAAACTCGCGAATACAAGTTACTTAAATCTAAAGAAACCAGAAATAACTGTACTTACTGTTCAGTTGGTTGCGGTATGTTACTGTATAGTCGCGGTGATGAGGCTAAAAACGTCGTTTCTTCTATTTTTCACGTTGAAGGCGATCCCGATCATCCAGTCAGCCGTGGCTCTTTATGTCCAAAAGGCGCGGGTGTCCTCGATTATATTAAAAGCGAAACACGCTTAAAATATCCTGAATATCGTGCGCCTGGTTCAGATAAATGGCAACGTATTAGTTGGGATGAAGCCGTTGATCGTATTGCGCGGTTAATGAAAGAAGACCGTGATAAAAACTTTGTAGAAAAGAATAAACAAGGTAATACGGTCAATCGTTGGACGACAACGGGTTGGTTGGTCACTTCAGCGGCCAGTAATGAGACTGGCTGGTTAGCCTTTAAGATTGCCCGTGCGCTCGGTATGCTCTCTTTAGAAACACAAGCTCGTGTCTGTCATGGGCCCTCAGTTTCCAGTTTAGCGGCTACATTCGGACGCGGCGCCATGACCAATAACTGGAATGACATCAAAAACGCCAATGTTATTATCGTCATGGGCGGCAATGCAGCTGAAGCCCATCCAGTCGGTTTTAAATGGGCAATGGAAGCCAAAGTTAATAATGGCGCCGAGCTGATTGCTATCGATCCACGTTATCAACGTACCGCATCAGTATCAGATTTATATGTACCGATTCGTACAGGTTCTGATATCACATTTTTGTTAGGCGTGATTAACTATCTGATTACGCATAATGAAGTCAACTTTGACTACTTGATTCAAAACAGTAACGCCAGTTTACTAATTAAAGATGAATTCACCTTTAATGATGGGCTATTTAGCGGATTTGATGAGAATTCACATAAATATGACCAATCTAGCTGGACCTACCAAACCGATGCAAATGGTTTTGCATTGCGTGATAATACACTTACGCATCCACGCTGTGTCTGGAACTTATTAAAAGAGCACGTAAAACGTTATACACCGGAAGTGGTAAATAATATTACCGGTACCTCTATCGATCACTTTTTACATGTTTGTCGTTCATTAGCCAGTACCAAAACTAACGATCGTGCTGCCACATTTCTGTATGCACTCGGTTGGACACAGCACTCTTACGGCACGCAAATTATTCGTTCAGCGGCTATGATCCAATTAATCTTGGGTAATATTGGTGTGATGGGCGGTGGTATCAATGCCTTACGTGGTCACTCAAATATACAAGGTTTAACCGATGTCGGTTTACTCTCAAACCGATTACCAGCCTATCTTGATCTCCCGAAAGAGTCGCAGATTTCACTAGAACAGTACTTAGCAGAAAAAACACCCAAACCGTTTGGTCCAACAGAAGTCAACTACTGGGGAAATTATCCTAAATTCTTTGTGAGCTTTATGAAGTCAATGTATGGCGATAAAGCGACCAAAGAGAATGCCTTTAGATTTGACTGGCTACCAAAATGGGATAAAACGTACGATGTCTTACAATTTGCTAAAATGATGCGTGACGGTGATGCCAATGGCTTTATCTGTCAAGGTTTTAATCCTTTGGCCTCATTCCCAGATAAAAATACCGTCCGTGAAGGGCTATCTAAACTGAAATTCTTAGTCAGTATTGATCCACTTCTGACTGAAACAGCTGAGTTCTGGCAAAATCATGGCGAATCCAATGATGTTGATCCAAGTACGATTCAAACTGAAGTCTTTAAGCTCCCCTCTAACTGCTTTGCTGAAGAAAATGGTACGATTGTCAACTCTTCACGCTGGCTACAGTGGCACTGGGCAGCAGCCAAAGCCCCGTTTGATGCCTTAAATGATCCTGAGATCCTTGCGCGAATCTTCTTAAGAATGAAAGAACTGTATCAAGAAGAGGGCGGCGTTTTTGATGCACCAATTCAAAATCTGGTGTGGGATTACAAAATTGCTGAAGACCCATCAGCTGAAGAGTTGGCGAAAGATTATAATGGTAAAGCCTTGGAAGATCTCACCGATGCTACGGGTAATGTTATCCTCAAAAAAGGCCAACAGTTAAGTAGTTTTGCACAATTAACTGCCGATGGTAAAACAGCCTGTGGCATTTGGATATTCTGTGGTAGCTGGACTGAAGCAGGTAACCAAATGGCTCGCCGTGATCCAAGTGATCCATCAGGAAAAGGCGTACACTCAGGTTGGGCTTGGTCATGGCCGCTTAATCGTCGCGTACTCTATAATCGCGCCTCAGCGGATGCCAATGGTCAACCACTCGACCCGAATCGTGTTTTAGTTAAGTGGGATGGTAGTAGCTGGGTCGGTAATGATATTCCTGACTTTACGGCGACCTTACCACCAAGTAAGGGCGCTGGTGCATTTATCATGAATAATGATGGTTTAGGTGGGCTATTCTGTCTCAATCGTTTAGTGGATGGGCCTTTCCCTGAACATTATGAACCATTTGAATCACCCATTGGGACTAATCCACTCCATCCAAATCAGGTGACCAATCCGGCAACACGCGTTTTCCCGGAAGACTTGGCTAGATTAGGTAAAGCAGATAAGTTCCCTTATGTCGCAACAACCTATAGCCTGACTGAACATTTCCATTTTTGGACGCAGCATTCACTGATTAACGTGATTGCTCAGCCAGAGCAGTTTATCGAAATTAGTGAAAGTTTGGCCAAACAAAAAGGTATTGCGCTGGGTGATTTAGTTGAAGTGAGTTCAAACCGAGGATCGATTAAAGCGAAAGCCGTGGTCACGAAGCGAATTCCAACGCTCACCATCAATGGTCAAGAAGTAGAAACGGTCGGTGTTCCTATCACATGGGGATTTACTGGTTTAATCAAGAAAGGTTTTTTAATCAATGCATTAACACCATCCTTAGGTGACGCGAATTCGCAGACACCTGAGTATAAATCTTTCTTAGTTAATATTGAAAAAATCTCTGCGTAGTGAATAGGAGACAACATTATGTCATTACAAACTCAAGATATTATTAGACGGTCAGCGACTAATAGCTTAACGCCGGCACCACGTGCCAGAGATTTTCAGCAAGAAGTAGCAAAACTGATTGACGTGACCACCTGCATTGGTTGTAAAGCGTGTCAGGTCGGCTGTAGCGAATGGAATGACATTCGCGCAGAACCTGGTCATAACGTCGGTGTTTATGATAATCCAGCAGATCTCGGCCCGGAAGCCTGGACCGTTATGCGTTTTTCAGAAGTTGAAATTGATGGCCGATTTGAATGGCTCATTCGTAAAGATGGCTGCATGCATTGTAGTGATCCAGGCTGTTTAAAATCCTGTCCATCAGAAGGGGCGATTATACAATACGCTAATGGTATTGTTGATTTCCAATCTGAACACTGTATTGGTTGTGGTTACTGCGTCGCGGGATGTCCGTTTAATATTCCACGTGTCAGTAAAGAAGATAATCACGCTTATAAATGTACTTTATGCGTTGATCGCGTTTCAGTCGGACAAGAACCTGCTTGTGTAAAAACTTGTCCAACCGGTGCGATTCGTTTCGGTACCAAAGCAGAAATGATTGAATATGCAGATAGACGTATTACAGATCTTCATGCTCGTGGCTATGAACATGCTGGTTTGTATAATCCTCAAGGAGTGAATGGTACGCATGTCATGTATGTTTTACATCATGCGGATCAACCTGAGCTATATCACGGTCTGCCTAAAGATCCGAAAATTAGCGAGACCGTCAGTTTCTGGAAAGGTGCATTAAAACCGATCTCAGCTGCTGCTTTTGTGGCGACCTTTGCCGGCTTAGTGTTCCACTATATGGCTGTGGGTCCAATTGAAGTAGACGAAGAAGATATTGAGAACGAAAAAGAACAAGAGATTAAAGATCGTGAGCAATATCGTAAAGTAAAAACCTTATCGTCACAAGACAAGGAGAACCACCATGGATAAGAAAAATATGATTTATCGCGTGCCGTTATCGGTACGCTTTTGCCATGTTTTTATCGTGATTTGTTTTCTGCTTGCCGCGTTATCAGGATTATCTCTATTCTTTCCTTCGCTTCATATTCTCGGATCTGTTCTTGGTACACCACAACTAGTGCGGGTATTACATCCATTTATGGGACTCACCGTATTTATCTTACTGATATTTATGCTGATTAAACTGGTTAAACACAATATTCCTAACAAAGATGATATTCGCTGGCTTAAAAATATCGACAAGGTGATTGCCGGTAAAGAGCCAGAAGATATTCCTATCGGTAAATATAATGCCGGCCAGAAATTTTTATTCTGGTGTATTATGAGCCTCATCTCTGTTCTGGTCATTACCGGTTTAATCATGTGGCGTCGATATTTTGCGGATTACTTCCCGATTCCCGTTGTTCGTATTGCGATCATGTTCCACTCTATCGCTGCGATTGCCTTAATGCTACTCATCATTGGTCATGCTTATATGGCTATTTGGGTGAAAGGTTCAATCAAAGGCATGATTGTCGGCTATGTTTCTCGTGCCTGGGCGCGTAAAAACCACTCTCAATGGTATGCTGAAGAGATGGAAAAAGTGTACGCTAAAGAAGCTAAAGAGCTTGAAAAAGATAAACCAATTGATACAAAAGACGGAATTTAACCGATATGACCATTCGAATTGTGCCTAAAGAACAGCTTGAATCTAATTATGCACAAAAAACCAGTGTAGTGGGTCATACCCCACTACTCTTTCTTCCGCATATAAAAAGTCTTTATATCACTCGAACGAGTCGCTTGAAGCAGTTAGGTAAAGATTCCCCATTAGCCGATTATATTGCATTTTGCACCCAAATCAGTGAGCTGCAAAATGAGCTGGTTAAATCAATGCCCGTTAAGCCGTCGACAGATTTACGCGATCTGATTGTCAATGTCCAAAAACAGGGATGTGCGCCACTCTCATTGACTAACTTTCCACTCAATACGCTATGGCAGTCCTATTTAGATTATCTGATTGAGCGATTATTGGGTCATAATAAGCAAATTGATCAAGCTATTGTTGAGCTCAAAGCAAAAACCATGCAGGAAAAACAAGATCTCGCCACTCATCTTCTCAACGGTGAATTTGATCAGGTACCCAAAACGGATTCACTCTTCATTTGGTCTGCGCTTTCTTGTTACTATGCCCAGCTAGCAGCACAATTACCGGCAACAGCAGAAGCTGATTTGGGTGAAACGCGTCAATTTTGTCCTATTTGTCATAGTCATCCAACAGCCAGCATTGTTCATCTGGGTGGACAAGCCAGTTTTCGTTATTTGCACTGCAGTTTATGTGAAAGTGAGTGGTATGTACCACGTGTTAAATGTACAAACTGTGAAGAGAGTTCGGGTGTTCACTATTACTCTTTGGATAAAGAGTTAGCGGCGATCAAAACCGAGTGCTGTGATAATTGTCAGAGCTATCTAAAAATAGGCTATCAGGATCAAGACCCTGAACTAGAAATCATTGCTGATGATCTCGCCTCATTACTGTTAGATGAAGAGACAGAAAAAGCCGGTTTCGCTAAAACCGGGTTAAATCCGTTCTTATTACCCTAATCTTCCGAAAATAAGACTTGAACGTCTCAATCACAATGATGCCAATTAAAGGTGATAGTCACATCACCTTTAATTTTACGCTGTGATAAGCAAACAGACATATTGATATCCACCATGATCGACTACTGGCGCTAAAAATCAATATTCAGTCTAATTATTGCTGTAAATGAACTAGCGCAGCAACGCACAAGCGTATAAACTACACGACATAATTACTGATCACGATTAATTGAGGAAAGCGTCGCTGATAATAGTCGAATCCCCCTCCTCACCGAAACTGATTAGACACATACAGTTCGCTTTGAATATTTAAAAAATTAAAGGATTAATGCAATGGGAAAACATTATTTTAAATATCTGACTCTGTTTATTTTATCGATATGCTTTACGATGTCACTTCCCGTTTATGCTGAATCAATAGAAAGTAGTGATATTAAATTTGTTCGTATTGCCGCAGAAAAAGGTGATAGCGAAGCGCAGTATCATCTTGCACTAGCTTATGATTCAGGACAAGGTGTAGCCGTTAACCATGAAACTGCAGTTTATTGGTACCAAAAAGCGGCTGAAAATGGTTATCTCGATGCGATGTTTAATCTTGCAGTGAGCTATGATGATGGTGATGGTATTAAGCAGGATAAAGCGCAAGCTATTTTCTGGTACACCAAAGCGGCCGAACAGGGAGATCCCGACGCTCAAAATAACTTAGCCATTATATATGAAGAGGGTGATGGTACTGATATTGATTATGATAAAGCCCATGATTGGTATTTAAAATCAGCCAAACAAGCCAATTCATTAGCACAATTTAATTTAGCCGACTTTTACTATAGCGGGCTCAATCAAGATCAACCTAATTATGTAGAAGCTTATGCCTGGTATACGACAGCCGCAAAAAATAATGAAATCGGCGCCGAACAGCATCAACAAGCGGTATTCGCGCTACTCAGTGATAGTCAAAAAGTGGAAGCACAGCAGCTTGCTGAGCATTATCTCAAGCTTTATACCAAATAATCTTAACTGTATATCCTGATCTGAAACACGTGATAGTCATCAGATTGTCGCGTGTGCTGTTTTTTAACGTACCATGTTTATCTTCTCTATCGGGCAAATAATTTCATAAGCTCAATCAGATCATAATTTTAAAAAAAATCGCATCAGAATCTACCCGTGTTTATCCTGCCTATCGTACTCATTTGAAATCATCCGCAAAATTTTACTTAACTTTTTGATAAAGTCGCGTACAATGAATATATCAACGTACTAGTTAAGAGATATATATGTTATACCGTAAAACGTCCGCAGTGGTCATCGCTTTAATGGTTTTATTGAGCAGTACAACTCAGGCTGATGAAGTCAAACATGTTGCCATTACGGCGATTGTTGAGCACCCTTCACTCGATAATATTCGTCGTGGGATTATTGATGAACTCGCCGCCCAAGGTTATGTGATGGGTCAAAATTTAATAATCGACTTTAAAAGTGCACAAGGCAGCAGCGCAACTGCGGCGCAAATTGCCAAACAATTTGCGGCCAGTAAACCGGATGTCATTGTCCCTATTTCGACCCCAAGTGCCCAAGCCGTAGCCGCCACCACAAAAACTATTCCTATCGTGTTTGCGGGCATCACAGATCCTGTCGCCGCTAAATTAGTCAAAGATTGGAATCCCAGTAAAACCAATATTACCGGTGTGTCTGATGCACTTAATTTAGCCCCACAGATTGCCTTGATGTTAAAGCTAAAACCTAATTTAAAAACAGTCGGATATGTCTATAGCCCCGGCGAAATCAACTCAACTGCCGTATTAAACAATTTACAGCAAGCTCTCAGCCAACATAATATCCAAGTGTTAGCGGTACCGGCACAAAAAACCTCAGATGTTGCCCCAGCGGCACGCAGCCTAAAAGGTAAAGCAGACCTGATTTATACGACAACCGATAACAATGTGGTTTCGGCTTATGAAGCCTTGGTTAAAACAGCCATTGAAGGCAAAATTCCTTTAATTGCTTCCGATCCAGATTCGGTTGAACGCGGTGCCGCCGTTGCGCTGGCCATCGGTTATTATAATTTTGGCCGCCAAACAGGCAAAGTGGTTGTGCGTATTTTACAAGGTGAAAAACCAGGAGATATTGCACCAACGATAAGTAGCAGTACTGAGCTGGTCGTTAATCCGAACGCTGCAAAGCTAGAAAATCTCAGCTTATCGGACGAATTTATCCAATCCGCCGATCGTGTTATTAATCAAGCGCCACGTTAATATCACTCAAGTATCACAGGATATAGAAACTATATCCTGTGATACGCTTTTTAATTAAATCAATCACTGACTCTCAGCCACAACCGAGGTATTGCTCGTCAATTTCAACATATTCACTTCAGTTTTCGCCTATTTTGATTAACCAATAGTGGGCATCAGCCTCATGATTTGATAGTCATTTGATAAAAAAACCATAAATGTACAATATACGTTACAGCTTACAGATTATGACCATATTTAAGTATAGTATTTGCATATAGGTCGATTCAGAGATAATATACTCCACATAATTGTAATGTTAGATTTACAAAGGGACCAAAATGAATCGTATTTATACCAAAATTCTTACTGTCGGATTATTCATCATCACACCGCTATTGTGTTTTGCACAAGATGACATGAAATTTGTGGCAATTACCGCAATAGTCGAACATCCGGCCTTAGATAGTGTTCGCCAGGGTGTGGAAGATGAATTAAAAGAGCAGGGATATATTCAAGGTAAAAACCTTAAACTGCAATTTCAAAGTGCTCAAGGTAGCAGTGCCAATGCGGCGCAGATAGCCAAACAGTTTGCCGCAGCTAAGCCGGATGTGATTGTGGCTATCGCTACACCAAGCGCACAAGCTTTAGCTGCAACGTCAAAATCGATTCCAATTGTATTTACTGCTGTAACTGATCCCGTTGCGGCGCGTCTGGTTAAAAGCTGGCAAGCGAATGGCACTAATGTAACTGGCGTATCAGATGCACTCTCTTTGGATAAACAAATTGATCTTATGCTGAAAATTAAACCTGATCTGAAAACGGTTGGTTCGGTATATAGCCCTGGTGAGGTCAACTCAACCACCATATTAAGAGAATTGGAAACCGCATTAGCGGCCAAAGGTATTCGCTTAATTTCAGTACCTGCTCAGCGCACCTCAGACATCCCAACTGCAGCCAGAAGCTTAAAAGGTAAAGTGGATTTAATTTATACCACAACAGACAATAATGTGGTTTCGGCTTATGAATCATTAGTCAAAGTGGCTAATGAGAGTAAAATTCCATTAGTTGCGTCGAATCCAGATGCAGTTGATCGCGGCGCCGTTGCGGCTTTAGGTATGAGCTACTACGAACTGGGTCGCCAGACCGGTAGAATGGCCATTCGTATTTTAAAAGGTGAATTACCGGGCAATATTGGGCCAGAAGTCGGCGACATTACCGAGTTAGTGGTCAATCAAGTTGCGGCAGATAATCAAGGCGTGACATTATCGCAACCATTACTTCAATCAGCACAAAAAATAATTAAATAATCACAATAAAAATGCGCGAGTTAGGACGATTTAATCAACCTAATCTAAAATGAATTATTCTTGGCTCAAATGAGTCAATGTTCTCAGGGAAAACCGATTATGCATCACTTTTGCCGTCATGCTTTAATGCTGATATTTATCCCCTTCGCTTTTTTCTGCGCTGCGGCGGAAAACATACCCTATGTTGCCGTTACGGCGATCGTCGAACACCCGGCACTCGATAGCGTGCGTGACGGTATTTTGGCAGAGCTACAAGAAAACGGCTATATTCAAGATGAAAATCTAAAATTTCAATATCAAAGTGCCCAAGGGAGTAGTGCCAATGCGGCGCAAATCGCCAAACAATTTGTCGCCAGTAAACCTGATGTGATTGTGGCGATTGCCACGCCAAGCGCACAAGCACTTGCCGCGACAACTAAAGCGATACCGATCGTGTTTACGGCGGTGACTGATCCGGTTGCCTCTAAGTTAACCAAAAGCTGGGATGCCAGCGGCACCAATGTGACTGGGGTTTCGGATGCTTTAGCCTTAGATAAACAGATCGATTTAATGCTAAATATTAAGCCAGCATTAAAATCAGTGGGTTATATCTATAGTCCGGGTGAAGTCAACTCAACCACCATACTCAATCAGTTACAACAGAAACTGGCGCCCAAAGGTATTAAGATCATTGCCGTACCCGCCCAACGTACTGCCGATATTCCTGCCGCAGCCCGTAGTTTAAAAGGGAGTGTCGATTTAATTTATACGACAACGGATAATAACGTGGTTTCGGCCTATGAATCACTGGCTAAAGTGGCGAATGAAAGTAAAATACCTTTAATTGCCTCTGATCCCGCCGTCGTGCCGCGCGGCGCAGTCGCTGCATTAGGTATGAGTTATTATGATCTTGGCCGCCAGGCAGGTAAGATGGTCATCCGCATCCTTAACGGTGAAAAACCGGGCACCATGCCAATTGAGATAGGTAATGTGACGCAACTGGTTATCAATAAGTCAGCTGCTGCTCGTCAAGGGGTTATATTCTCTGATAAAATAGTGCACTCAGCTAACAAAATCATTGATTAATTTAATATATACAAAAGCAGTGATAAAGCATATTATGCTCTGCTTTTATCAATAAAGTTATGGATTTGATGTAATGTCATTTGAAATCGCATTTGGAACACTCGAAATAGGTCTTATCTATGCGCTAGTCAGCCTTGGCGTGTTAATCTCATTTAGGATGCTCGACTTCCCTGATTTAACTGCCGATGGTAGTTTTCCTTTAGGAGGTGCAGTCTGTGGTCTCTGTCTTTATATGGGGGTTAATCCTTGGCTTGCGACCCTATATGGAGCATTAGCAGGGGCCTGTGCGGGTATGATTACCGCCTGGTTATATGTTCGACTTAATATCTTACAATTGCTAGCCAGTATTATCGTCATGATTGGCTTATACTCAATTAATCTGCGTATTTTAGGACTCGCCCCATTCTTAAAACATGAGACCCCAAGAATGGCGGGTTCACCTAATTTGCCCTTATTAGATGCCGATACGATTTTTAAACCTTTCATCAATAGCGACTACAGTAATCAGTATTTCGTCCAGCCGTTAATGGTACTTGGTTTTGTGATTGTTTGTTGGTTATTACTTAATGCCTTTTTAAATACACAGCAAGGGCTTGCCCTTCGCGCCACCGGCGCCAACGCGCGCATGGCTAGATCACAAGGGATTGCCACTGGTCGCACTATTATTATTGGCATGGCTATTTCGAATGCACTGATTGCGCTTGGCGGTGCTATCTTTGTCCAAACCCAAGGTAATGCGGATATCTCTATTGGCGTTGGTACGATTGTGATTGGTTTAGCTGCCGTCATTATCGGTGAAAGCTTATTCCCGGCAAAACGCATGTGGTTAATCACCCTGTCGGTTATTTTTGGTTCACTCATTTATCGCTTCTTCATCGCCGTCGCTTTGGGGAATGAAACCTTACAAAATATTGGTATCGGTACAGAAGATCTTAATATGATTACGGCCATATTGGTAACACTGGCACTCATCTTACCTAAACAGATTAAAAAGTGGCTAAAACGCCGTAAAGGAGCAACAACATGATCAAAGTAGAAGCGTTGCAACTTACCTTTAACCCGGGTACGCCCATTGAGAATCATGTTCTACGCAACTTAAACCTCAATATTCAAGAAGGTGAATTTGTCACTGTCATTGGCAGTAATGGTGCAGGTAAAAGTTCATTACTCAATGTGATTAGTGGCGATCTGACTGCCGACTCAGGCTATGTACTGATCAATCAACGTGATGTGACTCGCCTGCCCACCTGGAAAAGAGCCGATATGGTTGCCCGCGTGTTTCAAGACCCTATGGCCGGCACCTGTGAAAAATTGACCATTGAAGAAAATTTGGCGTTGGCTTATAGTCGTGGAAAAATACGAACATTAAAACCAGCGTTAAATAGTCATGTTAGAACCCTCTTTAAAGATAAGTTAGCAACGCTTAACTTAGGCTTAGAAAATCGTCTTAACGATATGATGGGGTTACTATCCGGTGGACAGCGCCAGGCAATAAGTCTATTAATGTCATCACTGCAGCCATCAAAAATTTTACTGCTGGATGAACATACTGCCGCACTCGATCCTAAGACGGCTGAGTTTGTTTTAACATTGACCAATCAAATTGTGACAGAAAATCATTTAACCACCATGATGGTCACACACTCCATGAAGCAAGCACTAGAGTACGGTACGCGCACAATTATGCTACATCAAGGACAAGTGGTATTAGATGTATCTGGAGAGCAGCGCAGTAAAATGGGCGTAACAGATTTACTCAATATGTTTGAACAAACCCGCGGTGAAAAAATTAGCGATGATGCCCTACTACTTGGCTAGTCATTACTCATCATCAAATTAATCGATGATATAAAAAATGCGGGCTTAGCCCGCATTTTTATTGATCATGAATCATCGATGGTTATTGATCTAAATATTGCGCCTCATAAGCTTGCGCTTTTTGATCATCAAAAACATTTTCCCAACGTGCAATCACAATCGCCGCCAGTGCATTACCGACCACATTAACGGCCGTTCTTCCCATATCTAAAATACGCTCAACACCCATAATGTAGCCAATTCCTTCTAGTGGAATACCGACACTGCCCAGTGTCGCTGACAGAACCAAAATTGAGGCACCTGGTATACCTGCAATCCCTTTAGAGGCAATCATTAAGGTGATCACAATGATAATCTGATCAACAATTGACAGATCCATCCCAAATAGCTGTGCCAGAAAAATTACCGTGATACTCTGATATAACGTTGAACCATCTAAATTAAATGAATAACCGGTGGGAATGACAAAACTAGTAATCGATTTTGGTGCACCATAGGCTTCCATTTTTTCAATAATTCTTGGTAACGCAGTTTCGGAACTCGCCGTTGAGAAAGCGACAATCAGTTCTTCCTTTAAAATTCGCAGCAGCTTAAAAATGTTAAATTTACAAATTTTACAAACCAGACCTAATACCACAATAGTAAAAACAATCATCGCAACATAAACCACCATGACCAATTTTAACAGCGGTAATAAGGACTCAAAACCATATTTCGCCACCGTAATCGTAATTAGTGCAAATACTCCAATAGGCGCATATCGCATGATGATATTGGTCACCTTGAACATGGTGTCTGAGATAGTTTTAAGAAAGTTGGTAAATGGCAGACGCTGTTCATCAGAGAGCTGAATCAGCCCTAAACCGAAAAATACGCAGAAGAAAATGACCGGCAGAATAGCGCCATTGGTCATCGCTTCAAAAATATTAGCCGGAATCATATCCAAAATCATCACAATCAAACCGTGCGGTTTATCACTGAGCTCCTGACTGGCCACAATATATTTAGTGACATCCGCATGACCTAACTTTGACGCATCAACGCCAACACCCGGTGTAAACACATTCGCAAATAAAAGACCAAGCAAAATGGCAATCGTGGTAATTACTTCAAAATAAAGGATGGTTTTAAAGCCTAAGGTACCTAAGCGTTTAGATGCACCGAGTCCAGCAATCCCTAAGGTTAAGGTACTAAGAATGATCGGTAAAACAATCATTTTGATCAGACGTATAAAGATATCACCAGCGGGCTGAAGAATATTCACAACCATAAAGTGATAATAGGTATAGAGTACATGATCCGGATTAGCAATTTTATGCAAAAAAGCCCCCGCAACAATACCAAAAATTAGTGCAAAAAGTATCTGCCAAGCTAAGTTACGACAAAAACCTCGTAAAATTGACGACATAGTAATCCCTTTTTAAAAACAGTAATAACAGTAGTAAAATAATATAAAACTAAACGATGAGTGGCTACCATCATGGCAATATGAATACGCGTTTAATAATCGAGCAATAAACAGGCGATAATATTAAAAATCTCAAAACAATATAGCATCGCAATACGCTTACTAGATTAATTCGGATCAAATAGGTAGTGCTTATCACTAGATAAAACGTTTCAAAAGCGAATCAAATCAATTTAATCTAGTACATGACAAAAAATTTCGTCACGGCTCATCATTTAACAACTCAAAAAACTTATCGCTTCCTGGACTCAACGAACCTATTCGCAAAAAACAATAGTCGGTCAAGATAAAAAAGGATTAGTGTTGACTAATCCTTTTTTATCAATAGATTTGAACTACACTTCGGGTGAGACCGCGCTCTCATCACTGAATTCAGCTTGATCATCGCCTTCATCAGTCTCGGCAACACGCTGTAAACCAACAACATGTTCCGTTTCAGCCGTACGAATCAAGGTTACACCTTGCGTATTACGACCAATCACACTCACTTCAGAGACGCGGGTTCTAACCAACGTACCCGCATCAGTAATTAACATGATCTGATCGGTAGCTTCAACTTGCACCGCACCAACCACCTGACCATTACGCTCGCTGACTTTAATCGAAATAACCCCTTGTGTCGCACGAGATTTGGTTGGATATTCATCTTGGCCGGTACGTTTACCGTAGCCATTTTGAGTCACGGTTAAAATTGCACCGTCACCACGAGGGATGATGAGTGAAACGACTCGGTCATCATCAGCTAATTTAATCCCTCTAACACCTGATGCGGTTCGGCCAACGGCACGGACCCCTTTCACCGTACCATCTTCAAGTTCTTCTCCCTCATGGAAACGGACCACTTTACCACTGGCTGAGAATAGCATAATCTCATTACTACCATCGGTTAAATCAACACCGATCAGCTCATCGCCTTCACGTAGATTGATGGCAATAATGCCGCCAGAACGTGGACGACTAAACTCAGATAAGGCAGTTTTTTTCACGGTGCCACTAGCGGTTGCCATAAAGACATAGTGCTCAGCACTAAACTCTTTGACCGGCAAAATAGCCGTAATACGTTCATCGGCTTCTAAAGGCAGTAAGTTAATGATTGGGCGACCACGCGCTCCGCGGCTTGCTTCTGGTAATTGATAAACTTTTAACCAATATAAACGGCCACGGCTTGAGAAACAAAGGATCGTGTCATGGGTATTAGCCACTAATAGCTTCTCAATAAAATCTTCTTCTTTAATGCGTGCAGCTGATTTACCTTTACCACCACGACGCTGGGCTTCATAGTCAGTTAAAGGTTGGTATTTAACATAGCCTTGATGTGATAGCGTAACAACAACATCTTCTTGTGCAATTAAATCTTCAAGATTAATATCAGCACTACTTGCGGTAATTTCAGTGCGGCGCTTATCACTAAACTGCTCACGCACCGCTTCAAGCTCTTCACGAATGACTTCAGTTAATCGTTCAGGGCTTTCAAGAATAAAGATCAGCGCAGCAATCTGCTCTAATAGATCTTTATATTCATCAAGAATTTTTTCGTGCTCAAGACCGGTTAATTTTTGTAGACGAAGATCTAAAATTGCCTGGGCCTGAGCATCAGATAAATAGTAGTGATTATCACGAATACCTAATTCAGGATCTAAATCTTCAGGACGCGCGGCATCATTACCCGCTTTCTCCAGCATAGCGGAGACATTACCCAGTTCCCAAGGACGTGCTAATAACCCGGCTTTCGCTTCAGCCGGCGTTGCCGCGTGACGAATCAGTTCAATAATCGGATCAATATTGGCTAATGCGATAGCAAGGCCTTCTAATAGATGAGCTCTCTCACGTGCTTTACGCAGTTCAAATAGGGTCCGACGGGTGACAACTTCGCGACGGTGCAGCACAAAGGCGCGCAGCATATCTTTCAAATTGAGTAATTTTGGCTGGCCGCGATCGAGTGCGACCATATTAATACCAAATGACGTTTGTAATTGAGTTTGAGCGTATAAATTGTTTAATACAATCTCGCCCACTGCGTCACGTTTAATTTCAATGACAATACGCATACCATCTTTATCAGACTCATCGCGTAACGCCGAAATACCTTCAACTTTCTTATCTTTAACGAGTTCAGCAATTTTTTCGATTAAACGCGCTTTATTGACCTGATAGGGAATTTCCGTCACGATAATAGTTTCGCGACCATTTTTTTCATCTACTTCAATCTCAGCCAATGAGCGAACATAAATTTTACCGCGACCAGTACGATAAGCATCTTCAATCCCTTTACGGCCATTGATAATCGCCGCGGTCGGAAAATCAGGACCAGGAATATGTTCCATCAGTCCCTCAATCGAAATATGCTCATCATCCATGTAGGCTAAACAGCCGTTGATGACTTCATTTAAATTATGTGGCGGAATATTGGTTGCCATGCCCACCGCAATACCCGATGAGCCATTGACTAATAAGTTAGGAATGCGAGTGGGTAAAACGTCGGGAATCTGCTCGGTGCCGTCGTAGTTAGGCGAGAAATTAACCGTCTCTTTTTCTAAGTCCGCTAACAACTCATGCGCAATTTTTGACATGCGAATTTCGGTATAACGCATCGCCGCCGGTGAGTCGCCATCAACCGAGCCAAAGTTACCCTGACCATCAACAAGCATATAACGTAAAGAGAAGGGCTGTGCCATACGGACAATCGTATCGTAAACTGCCGTATCACCGTGTGGATGGTATTTACCGATCACATCACCGACAACTCGAGCAGACTTTTTATAGGCTTTATTCCAGTCATTACCCAGTACATTCATCGCAAACAACACGCGACGATGAACCGGTTTTAAACCATCGCGAACATCCGGTAACGCACGTCCCACAATGACAGACATCGCATAATCTAAATAGGAATTCTTGAGTTCTTCTTCGATATTTATCGGGGTTATCTCTTTGGCTAAATCGGTCATAAAACCATATTCTCTCTAGTTCAAAATTAATCTCAGTTTTTATGCAGAAAAACCGAAAAACAGTGGTTAGCAATCAGCGAATTTATCCATTCTGTCGGTAAAGCGAAACGCAAACATTAACACTCTACACAATTTCTATGACGCCCGTATTGTTAACGTTATTTCGATGAAAACGAAGTTAATTATTCATCTAAAAATGGGGGGATTAATCATACCATGTTTTGAGATAATTTGCAGCGTTATTATCACAATTAATAATAGCATCAAAACGATAAGAGGGACTCAAAGTCCCTCTTAAAAATGCCTAAAATAACTCGCGTATTATTTAATGCTGTTGAGTAATTGATTTAATTTATCTCGGGTACTCTCTTTTGGCGCCTCTTGTGGCTGCTCTGATGAACTATTAGATTGATTTGTACCATTCAAAAAACGATCTTTCAATTTATCGAGACCATTTTGCAAGTTATCCTTCAGTTCATCTTTGAATAGTTTAGCTACATCAAGCTGATAATGAAGTTTATCAAACTGACCATAAATTCTAAATGGAATCACCAGTTTCTGTAAGCCAGCTATCGTTTGACTACTGCCATTCCAGCCACCCAGCACTTTCACATTCAAATTCATATCCAGATCTTTTTGAACTAAATTCACATTGCCGGCACCATTAATATCTAACGTTTCCGAATCAGCCACTAATGAAGATAAATTCAGATTTCCATTAACTAAATGCCCTTTTGCCGACAAGGTTTGTAGCGAGGTATACTGTTGCTGCTGCGCAGTTGATACGGTGCTTTTTGAGAATTGTGAAACAGCGAGTTGAATCACCTGCTGAATATTCATATTGTTCAATCGGGCATTACTCATCACAATATTCATGTCGCCGCTGAGTGATGGCAAAATCGCCTCAGGTCTGATGGTATTAAATTTAAAGTCACCCTGCGCATTAAGTAGTCCTTCGAAATTCTGCGTAATATCGAATTGAGACAGTAGCTCACCCAACTGAATCTGTTTTATATCAGCTTTTAAAGCAACTGCTGCTTGGGCTAATCGACCATTAGCACTACCGGTCGCAGACACTTTACCCTGACCAATATCCAATGAGAACTGATTAATATTGGCTAATCCGGCTTTATTATCCAGATCGGCTATTAAATTTTGCGCGGAGAATTTATCCGCCGTCAGCGCCTTCACTTGCAGATTGAGTTTAGCATCAAAATCATTCAAGAACGCTAACTCATTGCCTTTTGCCGACGCAGTGACTACCGGCGCTGAATTAGTCGGCGCCGCAGTGTTATTCTGTTTAGTTGACGACATAAATGGCGTTAGATTCAATGCTGGAGAGCTCATTGACACCGTGATATTGGGTTTGTTATTGGTTTCAGTATAAATAAATTGAGTCTTTAACTGATTATCGTTCAACGTCAGTAAAAGATCATCACTGCGTAAGGTCCGAGGCGTCGCCTGATATTCAAAGTTACCGGTGATATTCCCAGTTAAACCACCAGCCGGAATATCAGTACCCGTAATGTTATAATTCAATTTATTAATATTCAGACCAATCTGATTTGGATATTGGCTTAAATCCGCTAACGCATTGAGATTATAGGCGAGTTCACGTTGATTGCGATTAATACGCCCACTGAAATCAAGTTCAGCATGCTGATTTGTTTTTTGATACAGCGCGATATTAATATCACTAAACTTGACCATATCCTGATTGGTTTGCAGTAGCACGGTACTATCAGCAATTTCAAGTTTATCCAAAGAGAATGACCAGCTTGAATTCGCTGGCTTTGCAGTCGACTGGTTTTGTCCTTGATTATCCGCTGCCGGTGCAGATGGCTTACGCTGTGCAACCTCGCCTTGACTCTCATCGGTAATATTAATGACGGCTGATTTAACAAAGACATTCTCAATCGATAATTTCTTAGAAAAAAGCGGGAATAGTGCGACATCAAGGCGCATATTATCAGCTGACAAGATCGGTTTTGTCGCCCCTTCATCTTGTAGACGAACAGGACCCGATAAAATACTGATTTGTGGCCAAACATGCCAGCGTAAATCACCTTCAATGGTTAATTCATAGCCAGTTTTATCTTTCACCGTTTGAGAAATAAAACCACGAAAATTATTTGGATCGACAAATAAAACCAAACAGACTAAGCCAATAATGACTAAAATAATCAGCACTAATAGGGTTAACAGTATCTTCTTGATCATCTTTGCATACTCCTTTGCGTTAATCTTTATCAATTCGGCTGGCAACAGCCCCTTGTTGATCTTTATATTTGGCATCTTTTCGACAATGATAGGGTCTTATCGCTGGACGCGTCAATAATTCAAAACTTAAGGCGCCGATCGTCATCCCCGGGCGAAGCGCTAAAGGGAGCTTGCCGGAATTATAAAACTCAAGCACAATCGCCCCTTGCCAACCTGGATCGATACGATGTGCCGTCACATGCACCATCAAGCCTAAACGGGCCAGTGAAGAACGTCCATCCAGCCAGCCAACTAAATCGTCAGGAATAGAGACCGATTCAAGCGTGACCGCTAAAGCCAGTTCACCAGGATGAAGATAAAAAGCCTCATCTTCGGCCAGTATAATCTCATCACTCATAATGCGATCGAGGGTGGCTGAAACGTGATCTTTAGGACCACTTAAATCAATAAAAGGCACCGTGTGGGCATTAAAGGTTCTAAATTGATTACCTAAACGAACATCAACAGTGGCACCATTGATGCTCTCAACTGGGGGTTGTGGTGTTATTTTAAGTTTACCCTCTGCAAGATAAGCCTCAATATCACTATCACATAATCTCATTTATCTCTTCTCCGAGAAGCATATTAAACTTATTACTGGCGCTATTTTAACAGGTAAAGCAAGATTGATAAATTTAATTCCACTTTAAACAGGCTTTTTTTATCCAATCCGGCATAGGCAATGCTAAAAATATTTTAACCCAATAAACTTGAGACATGATTTGGCTTTAGTATAAAATAGCAGCACAGAAATTAAAACCCATCAATTGACTTAATTATGCCACCATTACTCATTACTGTTTGTATGTTAACACTAAGCAATGTTTTTATGACTTTTGCCTGGTATGGTCACCTGAAATATTTTCATCATAAAGCCTGGATTATTGCCGCTTTCGTCAGCTGGGGAATTGCATTATTTGAGTACTTATTACAAGTGCCCGCTAATCGTATCGGTTATGAGGTTGCCTCTGCCGGCCAGCTCAAAATTATTCAAGAAGTACTGAGTTTATCGGTGTTTATTCCATTTTCTCTCTTTATACTAAAAGAGCCGTTTAAAATGGATTATGTTTGGGCTGGTTTATGTCTGCTCGGTGCGGTGTTTTTTATGTTTCGAGATAAAATCATGGGATAGCCAGAATAGACTATTGCTTGATGGATAAAACAAACAATTCAGCTCAAATCATTTGGCGGCAGTTAAGCAATACAAAACGCGATTAATCGTCAATGATAGATCTGACAAATCACTGTAATCAGTTGTAATATCAAGCCTGAACCTTGCTCAACATTTTTTTTGATGATAACCTGACTAAGAATTTTTATCTGGCTCATTAGGACGACCTAACGACGCCTTATTTAACGCGGGACGACCTGCAACATTAAAAGAGACAGGAAACATTTTATGGCATGGATATCGCTATTTATTGCAGGTTTATTTGAAATTGTTTGGGCAATTGGACTCAAATATAGCGAAGGGTTTACCAAACTGATTCCCAGCATGATTACTGCTGTGGCGATGATAGTTAGTTTTTTAATGCTCTCATTAGCCCTCAAAACGTTACCGATCGGTACCGCCTACGCTATCTGGACAGGCATTGGGGCCGTGGGTGCGGCGATTGTTGGTATTCTTGTTTTTCAGGAGCCGGCTACCGCAGTAAGAATCATCAGTCTTACGCTGATTATATTAGGTATTTTAGGTCTTAAATTGAGCGCCTGATCACTTAAATACGTCGATTTATCTTATCCAGCAGGAAATTAGTCAACAGGAAGCCAGCGGTTGCTAGCTTCCTGTTGTTTTTTCAATATTAACTGATCGATTATCCGAGCACTTTTATCGCAATATCATCGCCAATCACATTCCCCTGCCAATAGAGCTGGGCCGCGATACGATCGGCAATATCACAATAAATCTGAGTGAACTCACTGTCAGGACGGCTAATCACAGTCGGTTTGCCACTATCCAGATCTTGTCTTAATGAGCGGTGCAGTGGTACTTGTCCTAAGAGTCTGGTCTGGTATTTTTCCGCCATCTGCTTGGCACCATCCTCACCAAAAATGGCCTCATGGTGACCACAGTGCTCACAAATATGATAGCTCATATTTTCAACAATACCGATGGTTGGGATGTTCACTTTATTAAACATCATTAATCCTTTTATCGCATCAATCAACGCTATATCTTGCGGCGTCGTCACAATCACGGCACCGGTGACCGGAATACTTTGTGATAAGGTTAATTGAATATCACCCGTACCTGGCGGCATATCGATAACTAAATAGTCGAGTTCGGGCCATAAGGTATCATTGACAATTTGCAGCAGTGCTTTACTGGCAACCGGTCCACGCCAAACCATCGCATTATCGGGATCGACTAAATAACCAATTGAATTACTTGCCATGCCATACGCCATAATCGGCGTCATATGTTGATTATCTGGCGAAAGCGGCTTTTCATCTGGCGTGCCAAGCATGGTTGGGATCGAGGGACCATAAATATCCGCGTCGAGTAAACCGACGCGGGCGCCCTCTTTTTGTAGTGCCAGCGCGAGATTCACTGCGGTACTCGACTTACCGACGCCACCTTTGCCAGAACTCACCGCGATAATATTTTTAATATTTTTGATCGCAGGCTGTTTATTCGCCCGTGCTAAAGTCGCAATACGGTACTCAATCGCCCAGTCGATTGAATTGACTGACGGCAATTGAAGTAAGGCCGGCGTCAGCTGCTGTTTTAATTGGTGAAATACTGATTGCCACACAAAGGGCATTTGCAATGAAATCGTCAAAACACCACCACTGAGCTGGCACGATTTTAACGCGTTTAACGTTATCAGATCTTGCTCTAATGTCACATGCTCAAAGGTTGCTAATAATGATTTAACATCAGGTAATAGTTTATTATAAGGCTCACAACGCATAGTTTATCTCTAAAAACTGATTATAATTGTATGACGAAAATAGTGACAAATTATGACACAAATCTGGCGATAATCCCATATTTGATGTACCATTTGCGTTTGAATAAATTGATAGATGAATCATGCTTATTAAAGGTCACCTCTGCTCATCCTACTGCTATTTTTAATTCGATAAAAGCATTCGTTACACTATCGATAAAATAGCTATCAACATTAGAGCAGCTGGCTAAATGACAGTATAAAATCTAACATTTTGATTTTATTATACAAATAAGTTTATTGATTGATTTATCATCGATCATATTATTAAGGTAAATTCTCATGGCAACAGCGAAACACGATAAAAGACAGATACTGGTTACTTGCGCACTTCCTTATGCAAATGGCGCCATTCATCTTGGCCATATGCTTGAACATATCCAGGCCGATGTTTGGGTTAGATATCAGCGAATGCGAGGACATGAAATCTATTTTATCTGTGCCGATGATGCACATGGTACGCCAGTGATGTTAAAAGCTCAGCAGCTCGGCATCACACCAGAAGCGATGATCGACGCAGTCAAAGCCGAACATGAAAAAGATTTTGCCGGTTTTAATATCAGTTTTGATAATTATCACTCAACTCATAGTGAAGAAAATCGTCAGCTTTCTGAACAAATCTATTTACGCTTAAAACAGAATGACCATATCAAGACCAAAATTATTGAACAACTGTTTGATGCTGAAAAACAGATGTTTTTACCCGATCGTTTTGTTAGAGGAACTTGCCCTCGCTGTAAAGCACCGGATCAGTACGGTGATAACTGCGAGGTTTGTAGCGCAACATATAGTCCGATTGAACTGATTGAACCGAAATCGGTACTCTCTGGATCAACACCGGTCCTCAAAGAGTCCGAGCACTACTTTTTCGACTTACCCGCTTTTGAGTCAATGCTCAAAACCTGGATTCGCTCAGGTTCGCTACAAGAACAAGTCGCCAACAAGATGCAAGAGTGGTTCGAGTCAGGTCTGCAGCCATGGGATATTAGTCGTGATTCGCCCTATTTTGGTTTCGAAATTCCAGATGCACCCGGTAAATACTTTTACGTCTGGCTGGATGCACCAATCGGTTATATGGGTTCCTTTAAAAACTATTGTGATAAAGCACAACAGGTTGACTTTAATCATTTTTGGCATAAAGACTCACCGACAGAGCTGTATCATTTCATCGGTAAAGATATTGTCTATTTTCACAGCTTATTCTGGCCCGCCATGCTAGACGGCAGTGATTACCGTAAACCGAGCAATATTTTTGCTCACGGCTATGTCACGGTAAATGGCGCGAAAATGTCAAAATCACGCGGTACGTTTATTCAGGCAAGTACTTATCTGTCACACCTTGATCCAGACTGCCTGCGCTATTATTACACCGCTAAATTATCACCACGCATTGATGATATCGACCTGAATCTGGAAGATTTTGTCCAGCGCGTCAATAGTGATATTGTTAACAAGGTGGTCAATCTCGCCTCACGTAGTGCAGGTTTTATTACTAAACGTTTTGAAGGTCAATTAGCTGATCGGCTGGATGATCAAGCGTTATATGACAGCTTTATCGGTAAAGCTGAGTTGATTGCCCAATATTATGAAGATAGAGAAAGTGGCAAAGCGATTCGCGAAATCATGGCGTTGGCCGATGAGGCGAATCGCTATATTGATGAGAAAGCGCCTTGGGTTATCGCAAAACAAGCCGAACAGTCACAACAATTACAAGCGGTATGCTCAATGGGCCTTAACCTCTTTAGAGTCCTGATGACTTATTTAAAACCAGTAGTTCCGGCGCTGGCTGAACGGACCGAAAACTTCTTAAATATAACGCTGCAGTGGGATGATATCCAGACGCCACTACTGGCCAAAACGATCAATCCGTTTAAGGCACTATTTAATCGTATTGAAATGGATAAGGTAAACACGATGATTGAAGACTCAAAAGCATTAGCCGAGCAAGCCAACAAATCACAGCTAAGCGGACCGCTGGCTGATGAACCCCTTCTTGAAACAGTGAAATTTGATGATTTTGCCAAGGTTGATTTACGGGTAGCCTTAATCAAGCAAGCCGATATTGTTGAGGGTTCAGATAAACTGCTACAACTGACCTTAGATTTAGGCGGCGAAATCCGCAATGTGTTCTCTGGCATTCGCAGCGCCTACCCAGATCCGAAAAAACTGGAAGGACGCCTAACGGTGATGGTCGCTAATCTTGCGCCACGTAAAATGCGTTTTGGCCTATCTGAAGGCATGGTACTAGCCGCAGGTGGCGGTGAAAGTGAAATATTCCTGTTGTCACCTGATAGTGGTGCATTACCGGGGATGGCGGTGCGATAAACGCAGCGTTATACAGTCAAAAAGGCGGCCTGAGGTCGCCTTTTTTATCTCCTTACAACGGATATATCCAGAGCCGTTACTCACTAAATGGGTAAATGGATATTGATGGATAAATAGCAAAAATTATCGTCATGCATGCGACACTATCTCTAAAAATGACTGCGTTAAATCAACCGATTGCGCTGATTTTGCGTATTGAGATAACGATGGCATCATTAGCCTTGCCTCAAAAACTATTCTTCGCTAACATCTTGCCAGAACGAGATTAATCAGTCGATAAAAGAGCGTATGAATATGGGTCTACGGCATTACTGGAAATTATTTTTTTTGTGGACGGTGAGCACTGCGGTAATAGCACATCCCCACTCCTATATTGATCTTAAAGCCAAATGGCTGGTGACGGATAATCAACTGACTGGCATTGCCTTCGACTGGCAACTCGATGAAATCACGTCATTAACACTGACTTATGATATATTTCAGCAAATGCCTTATCCGCAGGCGATGAAACAGATTGCAGAAGAACTCACCCAAAATATGCAATCCAGCACATTTTTTACCCATCTTGAACAGGATAGACAACCACGAGTGCTATATCTTCAACCCAACAGTAGTCAAGCCGAGCAAAATAAGCTAAAAACCAAGTTCTCGTTTATTTTGAATCTGGATCAACCCATCACTTTAGCCAATACTGAATTAACCCTCACCACTTATGAACCAAGTTACTATGTCAGTATGGCTTTTCAGAATCACACAGATATCGATGCGGCACAATTACCGCCTAACTGTCAGACACAACTTATCGAACCCAACTATAATCAAGTGCTGCAGGATTATGCCATGTCACTCGATCTGGGTGAGACCGCTGACGAAGACCTCAATTTGGGTAAACAGTTTTCACAAAAAGTGATATTGAAATGCCAGTAAAAACAGCCCGCTTGACTCAGTTGATCGTTTTATTGCTAATCCTCATCGTCTTGTCTGGCTTAGCTTATCAGTCCTGGCCACGTTTAATCTTTGAGGCACAAATTTGGCAAAAAACACTGCATCAACAATTAACTGCTTTGCTGATTGCGATCAAGCAACATGAACATCGTGCCGGTTTCATGCTAATTGGCTTTAGCTTTCTGTATGGCGTGATACATTCAGCCGGTCCCGGGCATGGTAAGATGATCATCACCACGTATTTGACGACTCAGCCAACCTATTACCGTCAGGCGCTGATGATTACGCTGCTGTCATCATTACTACAAGGCTTTGTCGCGATTATCTTTATCATGCTGGCCATCAACCTATTTTCGCTGACACGGCATGAATTAGGTTTAGGCGAATACTGGCTAACGCAGATGAGTTATAGTCTGATTTTACTATTGGGTGTTGTACTCTGTTTACGCACGCTTTATCAATACTTTAAGCCGATAACCAAACAGACATTGATATTCGGCCATATCAGACCTTTACCCGCCAAATTATTAACTCGTCCCGCCATTGGCTACTCAATTACACCATCTAGCCTAACCCAGCCAGTTTATGCGTGTCGCTGTGGTCATTCACATCTGCCTTCTACCGCTAAATTGCGTCAAGCCAATACGCTATGGTCACGTCTGGTGATGATACTGGCGATGGGGATTCGGCCCTGTTCAGGGGCTATTTTGGTGTTAATCTTTGCCAAGATGTTAGCGATTTTTAACTGGGGCATGCTGGCGGTTTTAGCCATGTCAGTGGGTACGGCATTAACCATTTCGATCATCGCGATACTGGTACTAACTTTTCGTCAACTCGCTTTAAGATTAACACGCGAAAATCGGCTATCCCCCCAATGGTTCAAGGGAATGGGTTTATCCTTAAAACTCATCGGTGGCATTATACTGGTCATTTTTAGTTTACTGCTACTGCTCAGTGAGCCCAGCTATAATCCGATCTTGTTCGGCGGCGCGAGTCATTCATCACCGATGAGATGAAAGTAACCGTTTTCCAAGCACGACATCTCAACAAACTATTTTTAATCATATAAAAAAAGCGAAGTGAAAACACGTCGCTTTTTATATTACACGATAGCCTAAAGCAGTGATTACTCCGCTGTAGTTTCACTCCAGGTATCACGCAAACCGACCGTACGGTTGAAGACTAAATGATCTTTGCTGCTATGCTTATAGTCTAAGCAGAAATAACCTTCGCGCTCAAATTGATAAGCATGTGAAGTGTCTGCGCTACTTAAACTGGCCTCAACAAAGCCGCGTTTGACCACTAACGATTCGGCGTTAATCGTCGATAAGAAATCATCCACTGAACCAGGTATCGGAGTATTAAACAGACGATCATAAAGATGGAAATCAGCCGGTAAAGCAAATTTTGTTGAAACCCAATGAATTACGCCTTTAACTTTGCGGCCATCTTCCGGATTTTTATTTAAAGTGCCCGCGTCATAACTACAATAGATCGTTTTGATTTCACCTTGTGAATCTTTTTCAACACGTCCCGCTTTAATCACATAAGCATTACGCAGACGAACCTCTTTACCTAATACTAAGCGTTTATAATTCTTATTGGCCTCTTCACGAAAATCGGCACGATCAATATATAATTCACGGCTAAACATCACTTCACGTTGACCGAGCTCTGGACGATTTGGATGATTCGGCATCGTCAGTATTTCATTGAGCCCCTCGCTCATATTTTCGATCACAACACGAACGGGATCAATCACCGCCATTGCGCGCGGTGCATTTTGGTTTAGATCTTCCCGAATACAGAACTCAAGCGTTGACATTTCAACCAGATTTTCCTGTTTTGTCACCCCGATACGTTGGCAGAAATCCCGCAGCGAAGCCGGCGTATAACCACGGCGACGTAATCCGGATATCGTTGGCATGCGTGGATCATCCCAACCATCGACAATTTTCTCGGTCACAAGCAGATTGAGCTTACGTTTTGACGTAATCGCATAAGCCAGATTCAGGCGAGAGAACTCATACTGATGCGGACGAGCGGCAATCGTAATATTATCCAGCACCCAATCATATAAACGACGGTTATCCTGAAACTCTAAAGTACACAGTGAATGAGTGATATTTTCCAGTGCATCCGAAATACAGTGGGTAAAGTCATACATCGGATAGATACACCATTTATTACCTGTTTGATGATGATGGGCAAATTTAATCCGATATAACACCGGATCACGCATCACAATAAAAGGCGATGTCATATCAATTTTAGCCCGTAAACAGGCCTTACCTTCGCCAAACTCACCATCACGCATTTTGGTGAACAGTACAAGATTCTCAGCAACGGAGCGATCACGATAAGGACTATTCTTACCAGGTTGGGTCAATGTACCGCGATATTCACGAATCTCATCAGCCGAAAGTTCATCAACATAAGCTAAGCCTTTATTAATGAGCTCAATGGCATATTGATAAAGTTGATCAAAATAATCGGATGAATAACATACTTCACCATCCCAATGAAAACCTAACCATTCAACGTCGCGTTTGATCGACTCAACATATTCGATATCTTCTTTGGCAGGATTTGTATCATCAAAACGTAAATTACATTTCCCCTGGTAATCCTGAGCGATACCAAAATTGAGGCAAATGGATTTCGCGTGCCCAATATGCAAATAGCCATTAGGTTCGGGTGGAAAACGCGTATGCACTGTTTTATATTTGCCTTCAGCCAAATCGTTATCAATGATCTGCCGAATAAAGTTTGTTGGACGAACTACCGCTTCAGTCATAAAAAATCCCTAATCAATCGTTAATTATGTGCGACGACACCTAACCACACTGAATTAATATATAACTGATTAATATAACAAACTTTTGGCTGTTCGTGAATGGTTGATGAATGAGTAATTACGGATTATATGATTAAGCCCTTGATCACTAACGAGACTTAATTCATCTGGTCGTCAATATTGATTAAAAATGTATCCCCAATAGCCTGAATTCAGGCTGAAATCGTCAGTCTCAAAAATAATACTATTTATTTTTCAAGTAATTAAATTATAAAGGATTTTTTTTGATAGCAGGAAATTTTAAAATCACTATAATGTCCGCCGATTTGTTCACTCCTGAATAATATAATCGTTTTTGCGTAAGGGTTTTTGGTATGTCAAAAAAAGATGATAATTATAGTCATGAAGCAGTTCCTCACTCAGAGAAAAAAGGTATCCTCTCTCTTTCAATTATTATGTTAAGCCTCACGTTCTTCTCTGCCAGTATGTGGGCCGGTGGTACACTCGGTACCGGACTCAGTTTTAATCACTTCTTTTTAGCCCTGCTTATCGGTAATCTGTTATTGGGTCTTTACAGTGCCAGTTTAGGCTATATCGGCGCTAAAACCGGTTTTACAACCCATCTGTTAGCACGCTTCTCTTTTGGTTTAAAGGGCTCATGGATCCCCTCCTTCCTGCTCAGCATCACACAAATTGGCTGGTTCGGCGTTGGACTAGCGATGTTTGCCTTTCCCGTCAGTAAAGCCACCGGTCTTAATGTCTATCTGCTGATTGCGCTGTTTGGTGGCGCGATGACATTGACTGTCGCCTTTGAGGGGATTAAAGCGCTACTTTATCTTTCTATCATTGCCGTGCCCGCTATCGCCATTTTAGGGTGTTATTCGGTCTGGATTGCCGTCAATAGCATCGGTGGGTTATCGTCACTGATGGCGATTACGCCAAAAGAACCTATCGATTTTACTACGGCGCTCACCATTGTCATCGGCTCATTTATCAGTGCCGGTACATTAACCGCTGACTTTGTCAGATTTGGCAAGAGAGCCATGAGCGTGTTTATCATCACCATGGTCGCCTTTTTGATTGGTAACTCCTTAATGTTTATCTTTGGTGCTGCTGGCGCCGCCTCGGTAGGCCAGTCCGATATTTCGGATATCATGATAGCGCAAGGTCTGCTGATTCCGGCTATTTTGGTACTAGGCTTAAATATCTGGACAACCAATGATAATGCCCTGTATGCCTCAGGGCTGGGGATGGCGAATATTACCGGTTTATCCAGTAAAACGATGTCTATTCTCAATGGACTACTCGGTACCCTTTGTGCCATCTGGTTATACAATAACTTTGTAGGTTGGTTAACCTTCTTGTCTACCGCCATCCCGCCAATTGGCGGCGTCATTATTGCCGATTACTTATTCAATAGGCAAGCCTATAAAAATTTAGCCAACGGTAGTAAACAGCAAATCAATATCCATGCGATTATCGCGATTATTGTCGGTATATTAGCCGCGCAGTTTTTACCAGGTATCGTGCCGATAAATTCGGTACTGGGCAGCGCATTCTGTTATATTGTGCTCACACAATTATCAAAACAATATAGTTCTTCTCGAGGTAAAAAATGACCCTTATCAACACGATCAATAATGTCAAACTGGCTAATCAACCAGACCTTTATCAAATCAAGATTGCTCAGGACAAATTGAGTTCGATTAGTAAGCAAATTACGCCCGATCCGATGGGACTCGATGCACAAGGCGGACTGGCGATAGCCCCTTTTATTGAGCCACATATCCACCTTGATACCACCCAAACTGCTGGGCAGCCTGCCTGGAATCAGTCAGGGACACTATTTGAAGGCATAGAGCGGTGGGCGGAACGTAAAGCAACCCTTACCCATGATGATGTGAAAGCGCGCGCGTTGAAAACCTTAAAATGGCAAATTGCCAATGGGATTCAATTTGTCCGCACGCACGTTGACGTCTCCGATCCGTCGTTAACCGCGTTAAAAGCCATGCTGGAAGTCAAGCAAGAGATCGCTCCTTGGGTTGATTTGCAAATCGTCGCTTTTCCCCAAGAAGGGATTCTCTCTTATCCAAACGGAGAAAAACTACTTGAGCAAGCGGTCGAGATGGGCGCCGATGTGATTGGAGCCATTCCCCATTTTGAATTTACCCGTGAATATGGGGTTGAATCACTGCATACCATCTTTAAACTGGCCAAAAAATATCAACGTTTAATTGATGTACATTGTGATGAAATTGATGATGAACAATCCCGCTTTGTCGAGACCGTTGCCGCACTGGCTTATAAAGAAGAGATAGGAGAACAGGTGACCGCCAGTCATACAACAGCGATGCACTCATATAATGGCGCTTATACCTCAAGACTGTTTCGACTGCTCAAACTCTCCGGGATTAATTTTGTTGCCAATCCGCTGGTCAATATCCATTTACAAGGTCGTTTCGATAGCTATCCAAAGCGACGCGGTATTACGCGCGTAAAAGAGTTACAAGAGGCGGGGATTAACGTCTGCTTCGGTCATGATGATGTGTTCGATCCTTGGTATCCACTTGGCACAGCCAATATGCTACAAGTATTACATATGGGACTACATGTTTGCCAAATGATGGGTTATGAACAAATTAATCAAGGACTGGATCTAATTACCCATAATAGCGCCAGAACGCTTCATCTCAAAGATTATGGTCTTAAAGCAGGCAACAGCGCTAATTTGCTAATACTACCGGCAGAAAATGGCTTTGATGCGGTACGTCGTCAAGTGCCAGTGCGCTACTCTATTCGCCAAGGCAGGGTGATTGCAGAGACTAAGCCGGCACAAACGCAAATACATTTAGCGCAAACTGAATCGGTAAAATATCAGTAATCCATCCATTCAAACCACGCTATATTGATGATTAGCGTGGTTTGAATAAAATAGTTAAATGAGCTTTAACTGTTTGAGTGAGAGTTTAATAAACGCATAGAAGATAGGCGCAAAAATCAGTCCTATCATACCAAACAGCGTTTCTAAAAAAAGCATAGCAATCAGCAACTCACAAATGCCCGCTTGTACTTTCGTCCCAACAATCTTAGCGTTGAGCACATACTCTGCTTTATGGATGATAATCAGATAAACAATCACCACAATCGCGACCCCAAAAGAGACGGTAAAAGCCACTAAGAACATTAGCACATTGACAATTAAATTACCGATGATCGGAATCAGACCGAACACAAAAGTGGCCAATACTAAGCTTTTACTAAAGGGTAAATGGACATCAAAGATCGGCAAAATAATGAATAAAAAGATAGCCGTCATCAGCGTATTAAATAACGAAATCACGACCTGTGAAATCGCGACATATTGAAACACCAATACCAACCGACGCATACTATCACTAAACGCCGCCATTAAGCGAGTCTGTTGCTGATTTTTCTCTTCAATATTACGCTTATTCTCCTGAAAACCTAAAATCAAACCAATAATCATACCGACAATGACAATCAGTAAGATATGAAATACATTTTTCACAATCGACTGCAGATAGAGTAGATGCTCTTTAAAATAACTCGTCAGATTTTTTAGAATCTCATCCATATCTTCCGGCAAATAGTCACGCAGATTTTGTGGTAAGGTATTGGAGACGTTATCAATAATCATTTTGGCATTATCCATCGTCTCGGTGGGATTTTTGGCCATATGCAAAAACTTAGTGAAAATATACCAAGCACCGCCCATAAAGATAGCCATAATCAAGATGGACAGTATCAGGACAGAGATCAGTTTTGACTTATTACTCAGCTTAACCGATGTCTTAGAGAGTAATGCATCGAGTTTCAGCGTCAAGGTGTAAGTCAGCAGCCCCGCCAAGACGCCACCCATCAGATGGACATTCATCAAAATAATAAAAAAAACCGAGAACAACGCTACACAAAACAGGCCTAATTTTTGATCGCTACTGAGTAACATAGACGACTTTTCCTTATAATATCATGCTGATTAGCTATCACTGTACTTGCGCCTTACGCAAGCGTTATCCTACTTAAAACGCGATGATTACGACGGATTCACTAATCGTTCTAATTCAGCCAGCGTCGATGTACCCTCCATTGGGCCGAGTTTTGCCACCGCCAAAGCGCCGCTGGCATTGGCATAACGCAATGCTTTTTCAACTGGATAACCGGCCAATAATAAACTGACAAAGGTTGCCCCGAAGCAATCGCCGGCGCCAGTAGGGTCGATAAGGGTCGATGGATAGCTGTCGACATGCAAGGTGACCATTTGACCTTGTGCATCTCGCCCATAATAATTCGCCCCCTGCTGACCACATTTGACCGCAATATGTTTAATACCTTTATCTAGTAGTTGCTGAGCAGTTTCAGCCTGCGATGCCTGAGGCTGCCGGGCAAAATAGCTGACTTCGCTTTCACTGGGTAAAAAGATATCGGTGAACTCCATAATATATTCGAACGATTGCACCATCTCCGGAATATTGAGCATCTCTTTGCGTAAATTTGGGTCAAAAGAGATTGTCCCACCATTACCTTTAATGATATCAATCGCTTTGCGCATCGCATCAATAACTCTAAATGAGTAAAGCGACGATCCCATGACATGCAAATGCGAACACCCTTCCAAGAGCTTTTCATCAACATGGTCAAATGAGAGTAATCCACACGCGCTATTGGGAATATTAAAAATAAAATCACGATCGTGTTGTCCACGATAAGAGACAAAAGCACTACCGGTATTGGCTTTGCTATGTGAAGCAATTCCCTGTGTAATCACGCCATCTTGCTTTAAGCGTGCCACACACATCTTACCAAAGGCGTCTCGGCCCACGCAGCTAAAAAAGACCACCGAAAAACCCAGTTTAGCAACTTGATCAGCAAAGATAGCCGGTGCCCCACTCGGGTAAGGACCCACAAATTCACCGGTTTCATCAAAACGTTGGTTGGCTTTTTTAGCCAAAAATTCAACCAGTAACTCACCAATCGTACATATCTTTATTGCCATGATATCTATCTCTAAGTTCTTTGATAAATAATACTTTTCTTATGTGCCGCCCACTGTATAAACTGATTATCTAAAAATTGTTGATGATATTCAGTCATCGCCGAGCGGGATAAAATTGCTAAATTAACATCCTGTAACAACCCAACAGCACTGTTTTCATCTTGTACCATCCGCTGCGGTAGCATCACCAGATTACGAGACGAACGCATAAACAGATCCTGATAGAACTTGCCTAAGTGATGTTCACTGATCATCAGCTGGTTATCCGAACTGATAAAACTGATTTCGACAATCGATAAGTTGACCGGATAACGCTTGAGTAAGTAGCCCAGACAGGCTGGATCATTGGCTACACCTATCTCATCAACGCTGCCGCCCAATACGATCACATCACTTTGTGGTAAGAAGGTTTTGATGAGCGATACATGATTTAAATCATTGACTAACAGGGTTAAATTTTTAAACGTGAACAGATAAGGGATCAATTTTCGGATCAGTGAGCCATGACCTAAAAACAGACAATCACCATCCTGAATAAAGCTGAGCGTTTGTTGAACCAGTTCAATATCGCTATTTTCCTGATTGAATAATTGGCTATTATCCGAACTCTTAGTACTAGTCGCACTTTCGGGTGATAAATAGATAGCACCACCAAATGAGCGTTTCAGATAACCTTGCTCTTCCAGATAGTTCAAATCCTGCCGAATCGTCACGCCGGAGACACTGAGCAATTCACAAAGCTCATCGACTTTGACCTCTCTCTTTTTGCGCACAATCTCAGCAATATCAAGCCGGCGTTTTAATAATGAAGCAGACGCTTTAGCCAATTTACTTTCCTTTTGCTTATTTTAATGTCTTTTTTAACCACAACGAAGTTAGGTGCTGTTTAATTTCATCCCGATGATAACTTATCATTATTATACGCAAAGCGCGTCGGCTTACCAGCATTAAGATGAAAGCGACATGGGATAATCAGGCTTTCAAATCCACCCGCTCGTACCGTAACATCGAAAACTATCGTTACCCTTATCCATCGTGACTCAATATTTGCAAATGTCGATAAATAAACAGCTTACCATTTCGATTGGCGCTTATCGATCCATCCTACCTTGCCAAGTATTACACTTGATGACTGTACGATTTTCACTCTTTAAACTTCAAATTTTAAACAAAAAACCACATTTAACTTTCATTTTTAAAGTTAAAGGGCATTTTTGCGATCTTAATCACAGCTTTATTTGATACTAACCTATATTTTATAAGCGAAATTACAGCTAATAACTTTCAAAATTAAAGTTATAAAAGAAAAATCATCTATTGAGTCAACTATCTGAGGAGAGATCGATGTCTATTATTTCCAGCCACAATATGTTAAAAAAAGCCCAGGCAGAACAGTATGCGGTGCCCGCCTTTAATATTCATAATTTGGAAACCATGCAAGTTGTCATCGAGACGGTTGCCGAACTACAATCACCGGTGATTCTGGCCGGAACGCCGGGCACCTACAGTTATGCCGGTACTGAAAACATTATCGCCATAGCCCAAGCGCTGGCCAAAAAACATCGCATTCCTTTCGCTGTCCATCTTGATCATCATGAGGATTATGCTGATATCGTCAATAAAATCCATCAAGGCGTCAGATCAGTGATGATCGATGGCTCTCACCACAGTTTTGAAGAGAATATTGCCATCGTAAAACGGGTTGTTGACTATGCGCATCGTTATGACGTGAGTGTTGAAGCTGAACTGGGTCGCCTTGGCGGTGTGGAAGATGATTTAGTGGTAGATGCTAAAGATGCCCTCTATACCTCACCAACTCAGGCGGCTGAATTTATTGAACGAACCGGTATCGACTCGTTAGCCGTCGCGATTGGAACCGCCCATGGTCTCTATAAATCGGAGCCTAAGCTAGATTTTGACCGCTTAGCTGAAATTCGTAAAACCGTTGCGATTCCACTTGTACTACATGGCGCATCGGGATTATCACAACAAGATGTACAAACTTGTATCGCCCGTGGTATCTGTAAAGTCAACGTCGCCACAGAACTTAAAATCGCTTTTTCTGATGCCTTAAAAGACTATATGAATCAGCATCCTGATGCTAACGATCCACGACATTATATGCAACCAGCAAAGCAAGCCATGAAAGAGATTGTTACTAAGATCATCCATACCTGCGGCTGTGCTGGCAAACTATAATTGAGGTCATCATGATCCATACTTTAACACTCAATACGGCTATCGATATGAATATTCATAGCCAAGGATTGTTACCGAATGTTGTTAATCGAACTACCCACACCGAGTACAGTCCTAATGGTAAGGCCGTTAATGTCACGCTAGTGCTGAAAAAATTTGCGATTGAATCGGTGGCTATCGGCTTTTTCGGTGGTTTTTCTGGCCAGTATATTTATGACGCGCTGGTCGAACGCCAGATTAAGACGATACCTTGCTGGATAGATGATATGACGCGGATTAACGTCTTTATCAATGATGGTGAGCAAGAGTATAAGCTGGTCGGTAAAGGCCCTTATGTCACAGTATCACAACAAGCAGAAATGCTCGCGATAATTGAAGCACTGACGGACTGTAGCCATCTGGTGATTAGTGGTAGCTTACCGAATAATATCGACGCTGACTATTACGACCGTATTCTATCGCTTTGCCAGCAAAAGCAGATTCAAGTGATATTAGATATCAGTCATCCCAAACTACAAGCCTTACTGCCGTATCAACCCTTACTGATCAAACCCAATAATGAGGAAGTCAAAGCGATCTTTGGTTTATCCACCGAGACACCCGCAGAGATTATGGCTGCGATGACTGAGCTTCATCAACTTGGCGCACAAAATATTCTCCTCACCATGGGAGAACAAGGGATGTACTTCTCTAATGGTCAACATCTTTGGTTTTGCGATGCCATTAGCATCAATTTAGTCAGTTCAGCTTGCGCGGGTGACGCGGCCTTAGCGGCATTTTTAAGTGAATGGTTGATCCATCAAGATGTCGAAGCAGCACTCAAAAAAGCCTCGGCAACCGGCGCCAATGTGGCCGAATCAGATGGTCTTGGTTTACTAGATAAAGTCGATGAATATCTACTTCAGCTGACGGTCACCCAAATTATATAAAAAGGACTCACATGAAAAAGATTTTAGCTGTTACCGGATGCCCAACCGGTATCGCTCACACTTATATGGCCGAAGAGGCGCTAAAAGCCGCCGCACAAAAATTAGGCGTCGATATTAAAGTTGAAACCAACGGTGCAAGTGGTATTGATAATCAGATTAGTGCAGATGAAATAGCCCAAGCGGACGGGATTATCATTGCCGCGGATAAAGATGTGAATATAGACCGTTTTAATGGTAAACCGGTCATTGAAGTGCCAGTAAAAGAGGGCATTCATAAAGCGACTGCTTTAATTGAACAGATCTTAGCGGGTAATGTTCCGATTCGTCAGGGAGCGCGCACGTCTCAGTCGCAGCCGCAAACAACCGCAAACAGTACTAGCATCCACCCCCCCTCATTCGGTCGGCAAGTTTACAAACATCTAATGAATGGCGTATCAAATATGTTGCCATTTGTGGTCGCCGGTGGCGTATTGATTGCGTTGTCTTTCCTTTGGGGCATCTATTCCGCTAATCCGCAGAGTGAGCAATACAACGCTTTCGCCGCGCTGTTAATGAATATCGGTGGACAAGCCTTTGGCATTATGGTGCCGGTATTTACGGCATTTATTGCTGCATCGATTGCCGGTCGGCCGGGTATGGTGGCAGGTTTTGTCGGTGGACTGATTGCTAATGTCACTGGCGCCGGATTTTTAGGCGGGATTATCGCCGGCTTTGCGGCGGGTTATTTGATGCTGTATCTAAAAAAATGGCTGGATCATCTGCCTCGTCAATTCGAAGGCCTAAAATCGATCTTTATCTTGCCACTGATTGGCGTATTTGTTATCGGTGCCGGCATATTTTTACTCGGTGAACCGATTGCGACCATTAACACCGGTATGCAAAGCTGGTTAAGTTCACTGCAGAGTGCTAACCCTATCCTGTTAGGGATTGTGATTGGTGCCATGTGTTCATTTGACTTTGGCGGTCCGGTTAATAAAGCCGCTTACGTGACTGGTACGGTGCTGTTAGCCTCGGGGAATTTTTACTTTATGGCGGGTGTCTCAGCAGCGTGTATCGTCCCACCTTTTGTGATTGCTTTTTCAACCACTATCTTTAGGAAAAAAGCCTTTACTGAGGATGAACGAGCGGCGGGACTGGTCAACTATATCCTCGGCGCAACCCATATTACCGAAGGCGCCATTCCTTTTGCCGCGAAAGATCCATTACGCGTTATTCCGATCATGATGATTGCTTCTTCAATTGCTGCGGTACTGACTTTTTTATCAGGCATTGAAGTACCGGCACCTCATGGCGGTTTTTTAGTGCTGCCATTAGTCAATAAACCGTTAACCTGGGTGATGTGTATCTTTGCTGGTGCGTTAGTTGGTGCCCTATTATTGGGCTTCTCCCGTATGGCCGAGATACGTAAACATACCGGACCTTTAGCTGATACATCAGCTTTAGATTAAGTTATATCACTTGTTTAGCTCAACATCACCGCGTCAAGGTGATGTTGATTGACCTTTAGAAGGAACCCTTATGAGTATGTCACTAACCCTAAATGATATTACCCTGTTAGAAAGCATGTTAACTAAATCACAAGCGATACAGCGCGTCGCTGATAACATGATCGCGGCCGGTTTGGTTAAAGCCGATTATGCTACAGCGATGTTTGATCGTGAAACACAAATCTCGACCTTTTTAGGTAACGGTATTGCGATTCCCCATGGCACAACCGAAAAACGGGATAGCGTGCTGAGCACGGGATTAAAAATATTATACAGTCCACAAGGTATCCGCTGGGATGATGACAATATCGCTCATGTCGTTATCGGTATTGCAGCCAAATCGAATGAACATTTGGCCATACTTCGTCAATTAACTCGGGTTATCATTGATGAATCGGCACTCGATCGCATCAAAGCGGTCAAATCGGCTGAAGATCTGCTGGCAATTTTAACTGGTCAGCCCGTCGTCTCAGAAGAAACAACGACCGTGAGTGTGGATCGTGAATTTACCGTCAGCATAGATAATCCACATGGTTTACATACTCGTCCGGCCTCCATGCTGGCTAAAGTGATCAAACCGTTTGTCAGTGATATTCAGGTCACTAATCTGGATGGCTCAAATCATATTGTTAATGCCAAAAGTTTGATGAAACTCGTCAGTCTAGGGGTAAAATCGACACATCGTCTTAAATTTATGATTAGCGGTGCCGATGCAGCAGAAGCGGAGCAACAAATTAAACAAGCGATTGCGCAAGGACTGGGAGAAGATATTCGCCAATTCAAACACTCAACGTTTATAGCAGAAAATCAGTAAAACAGGGATATACTCAACGCGCATCATCGTGTTGATTCAATGAGCGCGCTGACTAATCAGTCACAGAATCGGCCGGTGGATACCACCGGCCTGATTGATCCATCAAGCAATCTTGTGGGTTTTAGCGCCTTGCCACTCTTGATATACGGCGATGATTGCGGTCAGTACCATAAAGAGTGCCGCACTCAAGAAGATACCACGGGCGTGACCGCCTTCAATAATCCAGGCAAAGAGTAACGGCCCAATAATACCGCCAAGATTAAAACCGGTTGAAACAATACCAAATACCCGTCCCTCGGCGCCCTTTGGCGAAGCGGCTCGCACCAGCATATCCCGCGAAGGCATGATCATACCAGATAAAAAACCCATAATAGCCAAAATAAAAATCAGTGATAGGGCACAAAAACTTGAGGTCGCCACACTAGCGGCTAATATCGCAGTGACAATCAGCGCGATGGCGGCAATCAGGCCATGTCGCTGGGTTTTATCGGCTAAATGCCCACCAAATAAAACGCCTACCGCACAAGCGATTAAAAATGCCGTCAAAGCAGTATTGGCTTGATTAAGGACAATGCCATACCCGGTCACCAGTGCCGATACCGAGAAGTACTGGATTGAGGTCATACTTAAGCTTAGCAGTAAAAATAGCACCACCAGCAGAAAAATCGTGGGTGACAATAGCGCTTTTTTACGTTCAACCACTGGCCGGACTGATACAGCAGCCGGTAAAGCCGGTTTCAAGGCGGTTGGCAGTATCACGATTGCCGCAATCAGACCAATCAGACCCGCGACAAAATAGGCGGTTTCAATATTGATCGATTTGGCTAAAAAGAGTACTAAAAATGGCGTAATTGCGGTACCCACAAAACCACTAAAGGTATGTACAGAAAAAGCACGGCCCATTTTTTTATCGGTAATACTGCGCGATAAGATGGCATAATCTGCCGGATGGTAAACGGCATTCGCCAGTCCTGCCATCGCCATGGCCACCACTAACCAATAGTAGTGAGAGAAGAAGAAAAGCGAGATAAAGCTCACGCTGCCAAGCAGAAGCCCGGCCAATAATACTTTGGCAGGACCAAATTTATCGACCATAAAACCAACTGGTAACTGCACCAGTGCCGAAACCACATTAAAAACCGCAATGGCAAAGCCCACGTCCACAAAACTCAGATCTGTGGTAGTTGAAATTAACGGCATTAATGCAGGTAAGACCATCATATGGATATGGCTGACCAGATGGACAATAGAGATTTGACTCAAGATAGAAATTTTTATTTTTTTCATTATGGTTCACTAATAGGGTTCATTATAAAAATTAATCGCGATAAAAATGATGCCTCAAGAGGATGAATACGCTATTTTAAGCCTCGGCCGCAGATTATCATTTTACTGATTATCTGGTGATATGCCATAATCACCATTCACTCATCAACACTGCAGTGATGCTACGGCGTTGTTAGCGATATAGAATCATTGAATGGAAAAGACAACGCCGAGGTGACCGCGTTATTTCGGCTGATTAAGCATCAGATAACACAATCAGGCTAAGCAAGATACACACGCCATCTCACCGATGATTGGGTGTATATATTAGAGATTGTTAGGTTAAATCGCAATCACATAAAAGAGAAAAAGACTTATGACAACAGACACAATCAAAATCGGCCTGGTCTCTATTTCAGATCGAGCCAGTGCCGGTATTTACAAAGATAAAGGCTTACCTGAACTCGAAAACTGGTTAAGTCAAACGATCCTCAATCCCTGTGAATTTAGCAAATATTTGATTGCCGATGAACAGCCACAAATAGAACAAGTACTCATCGATTTAGTGGATAATCAGCAGTGTAATCTCATCTTAACGACTGGCGGCACTGGACCGGCCCTGCGTGATGTCACGCCGGATGCGACCTTAGCGATTGCCGATCGTATTATGCCCGGTTTTGGTGAACAGATGCGTCAAATTAGTCTGGCATTTGTGCCTACCGCCATTCTCTCTCGTCAGGTTGGCGTTATTCGTAAAAAGACCTTAATTCTGAATTTACCAGGACAACCTAAAGCGATTAAAGAGACCTTAGCCGGCATTAAAAATGACCTTGGTGAAGTGGTGGTCAATGGTATTTTTGCCAGTATACCTTACTGCATCGATCTGCTCGGAGGGCCTTATCTGGAAACCGATGAAAACATCATCCAGGCCTTCCGACCGAAAAGCGCTATACGTTAACCTTACTGCTCACCGATATAGTAATACGATAAGTCGCTTTGCGATAACCATAGTGCATTGATATTGCCGCTGGTTATCGCCAGTCTGATATTGAGTTTCGTTATTGAACGGGTATAATCATTTACAGATTATTCTAATAACGTAAAATTAAATTTACAGGCTTAACTATGTCCACTCCGATAACAATAACATCTAAACCAACATTAACGTTACAAGATTATAAAACCCTCTCATTAGCCGCTTTAGGCGGTGCATTAGAATTTTATGATTTTATCATTTTTATGTTCTTATCGATTTTCATAGGTCACCTCTTTTTCCCCAGTGATATGCCAGTGTGGCTTTCACAAGTACAGACTTATGGTATATTTGCTGCCGGTTATTTAATTCGCCCTTTTGGCGGTATTGTGATGGCACACTTTGGTGACAAATTTGGCCGAAAAAAGATGTTCACACTCAGCCTGCTATTGATGGCCTTGCCTACGTTGCTAATAGGTTGCCTACCAACCTATCAATCGGCGGGCATTATTGCGCCATTACTGCTGCTACTGATGCGATTGTGCCAAGGATTAGCCGTGGGCGGAGAAGTCCCAGGTGCCTGGACCTTTGTGGCCGAACATGTTCCCCATCACCGCGTCGGCATTGCCTGTGGCATTTTAACCGCCGGACTCAGTTTAGGTATATTATTGGGATCATTAGTCTCAGTGATGGTGACCCGCTATTTTTCGGCGGAAAGTATGTTGACCATCGGCTGGCGCTTACCTTTTATACTCGGCGGTATTTTCGGATTCATTGCGATGTTTCTAAGACGCTGGTTAAAAGAGACGCCGGTATTCCTTGAGATGCAAAAACAGCGTCAACATGAAAAAGACCGAGCGATTCCCGTGATGGTGGTGATCGCCAAATACTTACCACAGACCATTATTTCGATGCTGCTCACCTGGGTGCTCTCGGCTGGTATTATGGTGGTCATCTTAATGACCCCGAACTATTTACAAACCCAGTTTAATATCTCATCGCAAGTGGCATTAGAGGCTAATGCGCTGGCGATTATCGGTTTAATTGTCGGATGTATCGTTTATGGTGGTTTAGCAGATAAAATCAGTATTGGTAAAATTATCAGCTGGGGCTGTGCATTAGCGGTATTGGCTATTGCTGCATTTTATACCAGTTTACAGTATCGACCAGAGTTACTCTGGGTGACCTATATCTTGGCTGGTTTTACTGTGGGTGTGGTAGGATCTTTTGCCTACTTTATGGTGCGATGCTACCCGGCCTCGGTACGCTATAGCGGGGTGTCATTTTCATTTAATGTCGCTTATGCGATCGCCGGTGGCTTAACCCCACTCTTGATTGCCTTGCTGACTCATTTTGCGACTGGTTTTGCCGCTGCATATTATGTTGTGGCACTCTTTGGGATAGGTATTTTACTGGGCATACTGCTCATTTATAAAGCAAAAAAGCTTACTGCAACAGAGATGCAGTAAGCCCTTCACTCATTACGATCAGGCAGCGCGTTTTACCGCGCTGCAAACCACTAAAACGCCTTATACCTTGGTCATTTGCTGACTATGACTTGCCAGATTAACGCAAAACTGACTCAATTAATCAACAATCCCCCTTATTCTCGTTCTAAGGCATGAATCGGATCCAGACCTGCTGCGCGTCTTGCTGGGAAATAGCCAAAAATAATCCCGATCAAACTTGAACAGGTAAAGGCAGCTATGATCGAAAAAATCGAAAATTGCATGGCAAAACTGGAGACAAAATAGGAGAAGACAAGACCAATCGACAAGGATAATAAAATCCCTAACGTACCGCCGATTAAGCAGACCAATACCGCTTCAATTAAAAACTGCTGTAAGATATCGCTTGAGCGCGCACCTACCGCCATCCGCACACCAATCTCTTTGGTTCTTTCAGTGACCGAAACCAACATAATATTCATCACACCAATCCCGCCAACAATCAGTGATATTAAGGCGATTAATGATACTAGCAACGTCATCGTTGCGGTAGTTGACTCAATCATCTGACGCACACTATCAGTATTAAACACAAAGAAGTCTTTGGCGCCATGGCGCTGGGTCAATAATTTAGTGACCGCCTGCTCAGCATTCTCCATATCAACATTATCTTTTACCCTAACAGTAATACTACGCAGGCTTGATTGGCCTGTCATTCGATTCATCACCGTCGTATAAGGTAACCAAACATTCAGATTTTCATTGCTGCCAAACCCTTGTTGCTCACGCTCAGCCACCCCAATAATTTTCACTGGCAAACGACCAACATGGATGATCTGGCCAATCGGGTTTTGATTAGGAAACAGCTGTTTAACGGTATTTTGGTCAATCACAGCATCTTGTGCTGATTCGAGCATCTCTTTATCATCAAAACCGTGTCCCTGAGTAATGGTGTAGCCACGTACCGCAAAAAACTGCTGACCCACACCATTGACCGTACCAACAACCGCCTGATTACCAACCCGAAAATTAACACTAGTCTGAATATTGGGCGTCGCACTATGAATATAGTTTTGCTGAGCCAAAACTTCGGCATCACTTGCCCGCATGGTGGTTATTCGCCCCGCATTTCTATCACCAAAGCCGCTGCCCGGGAAGATTTCCAGCGTACTGGTCCCCATGCTGCTGATATCCTGTAGGATTTTTTGTCTCGAGCCTTCGCCCAAAGCCACCACACAGACCACCGAGGCGATACCAATAATAATGCCTAACATGGTTAAAAAGGTTCTTAATCGATTGGAAGCCATCGATAATAGCGCCATTTTAAAAGCATCAAAAAAGCGATCTCGTTTAGAGGCAAAATTATCATTGGTCTTAGTGATATGAATCTCTTGTACCTGACGATCGGCAGGTAGGACAAAGTCTGGATTAACCGTATCAGCAATAATATGCCCATCACTAATTTCGATAATGCGCTGCGCATTTTGCGCAATTTGTGGATCATGGGTAACAATGATGATCGTGTGACCCTGTTTATGCAGATCTTGTAGTATCTGCATCACCTCTTTACCACTTTGTCTATCCAGCGCCCCCGTCGGTTCATCGGCTAAAATGATCTGTCCACCATTCATCAGGGCTCGACAGATACTGACACGCTGTTGCTGTCCGCCCGATAATTGAGTCGGTTTATTATGAATTTTCTCGGCAAGACCAAGACGCGTGAGTAACGCTTCACTACGTTCTTTGCGTTTTTCGCGGGCCGTACCGGCATAAATTGCAGGTACTTCAACATTGCCTTCGGCTGTCAGCGCATTAAGCAAATGATAACGCTGAAAAATAAAGCCAAAATGTTCACGACGCAGCTCAGCCAGCTCATCGGCCGATAACTGCCCGGTGACGCGCTCACCGATGGTATATTGACCATAACTCGGTTTATCTAAACAACCCAGAATATTCATCAAGGTTGATTTACCTGAGCCTGATGCACCAACAATCGCCACCATTTCGCCGGCATTTATCGTCAAATTAATCCCTTTGAGGACCTGAATAACGCCATCGCCGGCCGGAAACTCACGGGTAATATTATCTAACTGAATTAAAGGGGTACTCATGATTACATTCTCATTCGAAGTCGTGGCATACCATTACTACCCACCCCAGGCATAAGACCACTCACAACAATCTCTTCACCCTCTTGCAAACCCGACAGCACTTCAGTTTGAATATTATTATTGATACCTAATGTCACCTGACGCTGACTAATGCTGCCACTGGCATCAATCACATTGACGGTTCCTTTGCTATCATCACTAGGGTCGGTGTCTATCGCCGTTGAGGGGACCAGTAACGCATCTTTAGCCGAAGCTAAAACAATATAGACTTGCGCAGTCATAGAGATACGTAATACGCCATCAGGATTATCCACATCAAACAAGCCATTGTAATAGATCGCCGTTGAAGTAGATGAACTGCTGGTGGTTGCTTCACTGTTAATTGAATCTGGTGCTGGCTCAACATCACGTAAGGTTAAACCGCGATAAAAGTGGTTAGGACGACCTAAAATACTAAAATAGACTGGCATGCCTTTTTTAACTTTAATCACATCCGCTTCAGAAATTTGTGCTTCTACGGTCATTTTATTTAACTGCGCGACTTTCACTATCGTCGGCGCACTTTGTACTGAGTTAACCGTTTGTCCCTCTTCGACAGGAATCGCAACAATCACCCCATCCATCGGTGCATTAATTTTGGTATAACTTAAATCCAGTTTTGCGGTATCAACCGCAATTTGCGCTCGGACAATATCGGCATCGAGCGATTTTATATCCGCCTTGGTCGAGTCAAGATTGGTCTTAGCCTGATCTAAATCTGCTTGAACACCCACTTTATCCTGCATCAATTTATATTGGCGGTTGTAGGTCAGCTGATTATTGTTTAATTGTGCTTCTTTAGACATACGCTGCGCAAGCAGACTATCTAACGAGGCTTCGCTCTGTTTTAAATTATTTTGCTGTGATAGGTCATCAATCTCCGCGATGGGATCGCCCTCTTTTACCGTCTGGCCTAACTCAACATAGAGCTTCTTGATTTGGCCAGACACCTGCGCACCCACACTCACCTGTTTAAAAGCGCTGATGGTACCATCAGCAAGCACGACCTGTTCAATATCGCCACGTGATACCGGCGCGGTGATATAATTCGGTTTTTCTTGCGTGGGGAAAAAGATTGATTTGAGAATAATCACCGCGACAATCAGGGCAATCAAAATCACAAAATATTTAATTTTCAGAAACTTTGTAATAACCATTTGATCCTCAGGTATTTGATAAGAAATACATTCAATAATGAAAAATAATTGATAACATCATTTTCCAAATTTATACGATTAATGCCAGCTATTCTGACAAATTTTTTGTTATGCTGAAATAAAAAGTTAGGCTAATTGAGCCTGATAACTTTGAATTTAGCTTGTTTTTAAAGGATTTATTCTTAATGCATTATATCGTTCAAGGTTATATTAAGCGACAATTATTAAGTTAAAATTAATTTTTTAGTGAGAAACGCATGACACACAATTACATTATGATTGAAGTCAAAGGGTTAGTACAAGGTGTAGGATTTCGTTACACCGCTTATCATCAAGCCCGAAATCTTGGTTTAACCGGTTATGTCCGTAACCGACCAAATGGTGAAGTTGAAATTCTGGTTGGCGGTGATAAAACAAAGCAACAAGCGCTGATTAGCTGGATAAGGCAAGGAGGTCCTCGTGCAGCACATATTGATGATTTCACGGTACAACCGTTTATGCTAGCTGAAAAAATGGACTCATTTGATATTCGCTATTAAAAGTCTGTTAAATTTTAATAAAAATTAGCGTAGAATAAGCCGATTATAGACAGAACAGGTCACTCATTTATACATGTCAAAGCGTAATATCATTTATGGTTTATTAATTATACTGGCTGTGTGCGTGTATTACTATTTTTCACCGACACAGACTCAGCAGATGCCATCGACTTTAGATATCTCACAATCGCCCACTTATCAAAGCCAGGCTATGGTGACAACTATCTACGATCCTGCCGGTGAAGTGATTTACAAAATAACCGCTCAGCAAGTGTCGCACTTTGCCGATAATGGTGATACCTATTTTGTTCAACCCGATTTAACGCTCTACAACCAAAACAAAACATTATCCTGGAATATTCAAGCCAAAGAGGCGCGTCTGAGCAAAGCGCGCGTGCTCTATTTAAACGGTGAGGTCAAGTTAATTAATCTTGTGCCTAATGATCAGCTTGAACGCATTACCACTGAGAGTGCGGAAGTCAATTTAATTACACAGACGGTCAAATCTGACGATCAAGTCACGATTGATGGAGTCGGTTTTTACTCTACGGGTCAAAAATTAACCGGTAATTTGAAAACCAAAACCGCCAAATTATTAGAAAATGTGAAAACGTTCTACAACAATTGATGCTCATTGAAAGGCCGATAAATACTTATGAAACCAATATATCCGATCAGCTTATGTTTTGCCTTAGCTTTGTCATTTTCCACTATCGTCAATGCAGAGCAAAAAACAGCTACAGTAGTGAATAATCAACCGATTAGTATTGATGCAGATAATCAAGAAATTGATATTCAAAACAATACCATCACCTTTACCGGTAATGTCATGGTTGAACAAGGCACCTTAAAAGTGAATGCGAATCGGATGACGATCAATAATGTGCAGAATAAAGCTGAACAGCGTATTACCGCTTATGGTACGCCGGTTAAATTTCATCAGGTACTGGCCAATAATAAACTAGTCGATGGTCAGGCGGAGACATTAACTTATGATGTCAAAAACGGCATCATTACCCTGCAAGGAGATGCCAAGTTAACTCAACAAGATAATACTATCGTTAGTCAGATAATCACCTATAATATCGCTAAGCAACAAATTATGGCCAAAGGCAATGAGAAAAGTCGGGTGAAAACCATTATTGTCCCAAATCAAGTTACTGAGATAAAATAATCATTATGGCAACATTAAAAGCGCTAAATTTAGCAAAAGTCTATAAACATCGTCGGGTCGTTGAGAATGTGAGCTTGAGTGTAGATTCAGGTGAGATTGTCGGTCTGTTAGGTCCCAACGGCGCAGGTAAAACCACCACCTTCTATATGGTCGTCGGTATCGTGCCATTGGATGCGGGTCGCATCTGTATTGACGAGCAAGATATTAGCCTGTTGCCATTGCATGAACGCGCCAGAATGGGCATCGGTTATCTCCCTCAAGAAGCGTCCATTTTTCGGCGATTAACGGTATATGACAATTTAATGGCGATTTTGCAGATTCGCAAAGATATCAGTGATGAAGAGAAACATGAGCGCGTTGAAGAGCTATTAGAAGAGTTTCATATTACCCATATTAAAAACAGCTTAGGTCAGGCCTTATCAGGCGGTGAAAGACGTCGCGTTGAGATTGCCCGAGCGCTGGCGGCCAATCCCAAATTTATTTTGTTAGATGAACCGTTTGCTGGTGTTGACCCGATCTCGGTCATCGATATTAAAAATATCATCAAACATTTACGTGATCGCGGATTAGGGGTGTTAATTACTGACCATAATGTCCGTGAGACATTAGATGTGTGTGAACGTGCTTATATTGTGAGTAAAGGCCATCTGATCGCCGAGGGCTCACCAACCAGTATTCTGAATGATGATCATGTCAAGCGCGTCTATCTTGGTGATGAGTTTAGATTATAACAAAGTTGCCAACTTATGGAATATAGCCTCCAGTTAAAGCTTTCTCAACAACTCTCAATGACACCACAATTGCAGCAGGCGATACGCTTGTTGCAACTATCCAGCATTGAATTGCGTCAGGAAATTCAGCAAGCCTTAGAGAATAATCCTTTACTGGAAATTACCGATAACTTTACTGAAATTGAATTTAATGATGTACCGCCGGATGAGCATCTTGATACCAGTCAATTAATGCAGCAAAATGAGATTCCGGAATATACGCCGCTTGATGTCACACTGGAAGATATTTATACCGCGGGAACCCCATCAGGGACCCATTCAGATTATCGCAGCGATGAACTCCCGATTTATCAAGGAGAGACTCATCAAACCTTACAAGATTATCTGACCTGGCAACTCGAATTAACCCCATTTAGTGAACAAGATCGCACTATCGGTGCAACCATTATCGAAGCCATTAATGAGCAAGGCTACTTAACCGTATCACTAGAAGAGATCCAGGAAGCGCAGGGTAATGTCGACATAGAGCTGGCTGAAATAGAAACGGTACTCAAACGTATTCAGCAATTTGATCCGATTGCGGTCGGCGCACGCGACTTACCGGAGTGTTTGCAGCTTCAGTTAAATCAACTACCATCAGATACCCCCTATTTACAAGAAAGTCAGCGTATTGTTAGCCAACATCTGTCACTGCTTGCGCTACGTGATTTTCGGACGATAAAGAAAATCTTGAACATTAAAGAAGAGGAGCTAAAAGGGGCCATGACGTTAATTCAACAGTTACACCCTTATCCCGGTGAGCAGATTAATACGAAACCCCCTGAATATATAATACCCGATGTACTAGTCAATAAGCAGACCTCTCAGTGGCAAGTCAGATTAAATAACGAAAACATACCGCAACTGAAGATTAATCAGCAGTACGCGGCCTTAGAAAAAAATGTCAACGACAGTGATAGTCAATATATTCGTCGTCATTTACAAGAAGCAAATTGGTTAATCAAAAGTATCGAAAATCGTCACGATACGCTGCAAAAAGTGAGTCATTTTATTGTGACCCACCAGCAGGCTTTTTTCGAATATGGTGAAGAGTCGATGAAACCGATGGTTCTCTCTGATGTGGCACAAGCCATAGAGATGCATGAGTCGACCATCTCACGAATCACCACACAAAAATATTTACAGTGCCCACGTGGTATTTTTGAATTGAAATACTTCTTTTCCAGCCACGTGAATACCGATAGTGGTGGTGAGGCCTCCTCTACCGCGATTCGCGCTTTAATCAAGAAAATGATCGCAGTCGAAGATAGCCGTAGACCACTCAGTGATAATAAACTCACTCAATTGCTTGAAAAACAAGGTATGATTGTCGCCAGAAGAACCGTGGCAAAATATCGCGAATCTTTAGCGATTCCGCCCTCTCATCAGCGAAAAATATTAGATTAATTAGATATGACTCACGGAGATAACCATGTTGCTCGTCATCGTTAGTGGTAGTAGTGGTTCGGGAAAATCAATTGCATTAAGATCGTTAGAAGATATGGGTTTTTACTGTGTCGATAATCTGCCGATCATCTTGTTGCCAAAGCTGGCTAAAACACTCAGTGATAATAATACACCGGTTGCGATTAGTTTAGATATTCGTAATCTGCCGGCCAGTACAGAGCAGCTTGATGAGATACTCGCACAGCTGCCCGCATCCATTACACCTCAGCTGATTTTTCTTGATTCCGATCGTAACACGCTCATTCGTCGTTATAGTGAAACCCGACGAGAGCACCCATTAAGTAGTCATAACCACTCGCTTGAAGACGCTATCGATCTGGAATACCAATATCTTGAACCTTTGCGCGTAAGTGCCGATTTAGTGATCAATACAACGCAGTTATCCGTGCATGAACTGGCGAATATTTTGCGTGAACGATTAACCGGTAAAAAAGATCGCGAACTGACGATTGTGTTTGAGTCATTTGGCTTTAAATACGGTATTCCAACGGAATCGGATTTTGTCTTTGATGTGCGCTTTTTACCTAATCCACACTGGGATCCGCAGCTCAGGCCGTTAACTGGGTTAGATCAGCCGGTGGCCAATTTTCTAGGCCACCAATCCGATGTGAATAATTTTATCTATCAAACGAATAACTATCTACAGCAGTGGATGCCGATGCTGGAACGAAATAATCGTAGCTACTTAACGATTGCGATTGGCTGTACTGGTGGACAACATCGTTCGGTCTATATTGTTGAACAACTCGCTGAGCTGTTCCGTAGTAAGGGGCGTCAAGTCCAAACACGTCACCGCAGTCTGGAAAAAAACTTGCATCAGCAAGCAATTTAACCCATTTAATCAACCCCAAGCCGATAAGACGCTGTGGCGACCTAAGCCGCCACAGCTCAGATTAGATATCTAACCAGGTAATAATGCCCGTAGCGGCTTTGCGACCTTCCGCGATAGCGGTCACCACCAAGTCAGAGCCTCTGACCATATCACCACCAGCAAAAATTTGTGGATTTGAGGTCTGAAATGCTTGTTGCTCAGGCGCAATCACTCGGCCTTGTGCATCGAGCTCAACATTAAACGGTGCTAACCAATCCATCTGATGAGGTTTAAAACCAAAGGCCATAATCACCGCATCGGCCGGCAGCAGATATTCCGAATTTTCAACAATGACTGGACGACGGCGACCCTGCATATCCGGTTCCGCTAACACGGTTTTTACCATTCTAATACCACAAATATGCCCCTGCTGATCGAGTTCCAGACTCACGGGCTGAACATTAAACAGGAAGTTGACGCCCTCTTCAAGCGCATTTTTCACCTCGCGTTTGGAACCCGGCATATTCTCTTCATCACGACGATAAGCACAGGTGACGTTGGCGGCGCCCTGCCGAACTGCAGTTCTGACGCAGTCCATCGCAGTATCCCCGCCCCCTAATACCACCACTTTTTTATCTTGCATCGAGATATAATCGGGCGTCGAGACGCCCATGATATGTTGCGTATTGGCAATTAGATAAGGCAGAGCTGAATAAACACCCGGTGCATCTTCATGCTCCAAACCACCCCGCATCGCTTGATAAGTGCCTACCGCTAAGAAAACGGCATCAAACTCATCGAGCAGCGCCTGCAAAGCAATATCTTTTCCCACTTCGGTATTTAATCGAAACTCAATTCCCATTTCAGTAAAGATATGACGGCGATGGGTCATAATCTCTTTATCCAGCTTGAAAGCGGGAATGCCAAATGTCAGCAGACCACCAATCTCACTATGACGATCAAAGATGACCGGTGTGACGCCATGGCGAATCAGTACATCTGCACACGCTAAACCCGCTGGACCAGCCCCGACAATCGCCACCCGCTTGCCGGTTGACTCAATCCCGTGCAGATTCGGTTTCCAGCCTAATTTAAATGCCTCATCAGTAATATAACGTTCGATATTACCAATGGTCACCGCCCCAAACTCCTGATTCAGGGTACAAGCGCCTTCACATAATCGATCTTGTGGACAGACACGACCACACACCTCAGGTAAGCTATTGGTCTGATGGCAGAGATCGGCAGCGGCTAAAATTGCTCCTTCGTTGACCAGTTTTAGCCAGTTTGGAATATAGTTATGTACTGGACATTTCCATTCACAATAAGGATTACCACAAGCAAGGCAGCGATCTGATTGTGCTTGCGCCTGCGACGGTGAAAATCCCTCATAGATTTCAATAAACTCAACCTGACGAATCTTCAGCGCTTTCTTCGGCGGATCAACACGTTGTAGGTCGATAAATTGATAAACATTCTGGCTCATTTTTATCTCTCCTTATTGTGCCTGAATTCGCAATTCAGCAGTTGAACGACTTTTATGACCGAGTAGCGCTTTAATATCACTTGATTTCGGTTTGACTAACACAAACTTGCCGACGTAACTCTGCCAGTGACTCAAAATATGTTCCGCTCTGGCAGACTCAGTTAACTGGGCATGTTCCATAATCAAACCTCGTAGATGTTCTTCATAAATCGCTAATCCTTCTACGTTGATGGTTTCGACCAAATCATAATTAACGCGTTTGTAAAATTCACGATCTTCATTCAAGACATAAGCAAAGCCACCGGTCATTGCCGCACCGAAATTGACCCCAGTTTTCCCTAAGACGCAGACGATCCCCCCGGTCATATATTCACAGCCATTATCGCCGATACCTTCAACCACGCTGATAGTTCCAGAGTTACGCACCCCAAAACGTTCACCAGCACACCCAGCAGCAAAGAGCTTACCACCCGTTGCGCCATATAAACAGGTGTTGCCTACTATCGTCGCTTCATGACTGGCAAAAGCCGAACCGACTGGTGGACGAATCACAATTCGGCCCCCTGACATCCCTTTACCGACATAGTCATTGGCATCACCCACCAGATTTAATTCGACCCCGTTAGCATTCCAGACCCCAAAGCTTTGTCCGGCGGTGCCATGAAAAAAAATCTGAATCGGTGTACTGGCTACACCAGGCTCGCCATATTTTTCGGCAATATAACCGGATAGCGTTGTCCCCACTGAGCGATCGGTATTACGAATATCAAAATGTAACCGTTTAGTCTCTTTGTTATCAACTGCCGATTTTGCTTGTTCTAAAATCTCTCGATTTAAGGTACCTTTGTCGAAAGGTGGGTTGATATCGGTATTATAGACAGCGCAGCCAGCTTTCGGTTTGACGGTTTTCAATAAGCCAGATAAATCGAGTTTCTGTTGCTTGGCGGTAATGCCATCAAGTTCAACGAGTAAATCGGTACGGCCAATCAGATCAACGATTTGGCTCACCCCCAGTTCCGCCATAATTTCTCGAGTCTCACGCGCAATAAAACGGAAGTAATTCATGACCTTGTCCGGTAAACCATGGTAGTGATCACGGCGCAATTTTTCATCCTGGGTAGCAATACCGGTAGCACAGTTATTCAGATGGCATAAGCGTAGATATTTACAACCCAGCGCTACCATCGGCCCAGTCCCAAAACCAAAACTTTCCGCACCTAAAATCGCCGCTTTAACGATATCTAAGCCGGTTTTAAGACCGCCATCAACCTGTAGACGAATTTTATGGCGTAGGCCATTTGCAACCAGCGCTTGTTGGGTTTCAACCAGCCCCAGCTCCCACGGTGAACCGGCATATTTAGTCGAGGTTAATGGACTAGCGCCAGTACCGCCATCATAACCACAAATGGTGATCATATCGGCATACGCTTTGGTGACGCCCGTCACAATCGTGCCCACGCCTGGCTCAGAAGCGAGCTTAACCGAAACCAGCGCCCTCGGGTTAACCTGCTTAAGATCAAAAATAAGCTGAGCAAGATCTTCAATCGAATAGATATCATGATGAGGCGGGGGGGAAATAAGCGTAACGCCCGGCACTGAAAAACGCAGGCGGGCAATATAAGGGGTAATTTTATCGCCAGGTAACTGGCCCCCTTCGCCCGGTTTTGCTCCTTGTGCCACCTTAATTTGAATCACATCAGCACTCATTAAATAGCCCGGTGTCACACCAAAACGGCCTGAGGCAACCTGCTTAATTCGCGAAACCTTGATGGTATTGTATCGGGCTGGATCTTCACCACCTTCACCACAGTTCGAATAACCACCAAGCCGATTCATTGCTTCGGCTAATGACTCATGCGCCTCAGGGCTCAATGCACCAATTGACATCGCCGCTGAGTCAAAACGCTTAAACAGTGACGCTTCAGATTCAACCTGGGCAATATCAATAGCAGCTTCTTTCGGTGGATTCAGTTTTAATAGATCCCGCAGCATCGCAACCGGTCTTTCATTCACAAATTTCGCGTACTGCTGATAATCCTCATAACGGCCAGTGTTCACCGCTTTTTGTAATGACTGCACCACATCAGGGTTGTAAGCATGATACTCACCGCCATAGACATACTTCAATAACCCACCCGGGTCTAAAGGTTTATGCTTTGACCATGCTTGCTGGGAGAGTTTAAATAAATCCTGCTGAAAATCGTCAAAATCGGCGCCATTGACCCGGCTATCCACGCCCTGAAAACACAGATCAACCACATTGTCATGTAGCCCGACCGCTTCAAATAATTTTGAGCAACGATAAGAAGCAATCGTTGAAATGCCCATTTTTGACATGATTTTATAGAGGCCTTTATTAATCCCATTGCGATAATTAAGCATGACATCACGATAAGATTTATCTTTAATCGAGCCATTATCCACAAACTGTCCAAGGGTTTCATAAGCCAGATAAGGATAAATCGCCGTCGCACCAAAACCAAACAATACCGCAAACTGATGTGGATCTCGCACACTGGCGGTTTCAACGATAATATTGGCATCACAACGTAAATTTTGTTCAACCAAGCGCTGCTGCACCGCGCCAACAGCCATCGGCGCCGGAATCGGTAAACGATCGGCAGCAATATTTTTATCCGATAAAATTAACATCACACAGCCATTACGTACTTTACTTTCAGCTTCGGCACACAGCTCCTCAATCGCATCTTGTAAACTGCCATCAATATCGTACGTAATATCAAAGATTTCATGTCGATAGTGTTCAGACTGTAATGCCTGGAGCTGCTGCAGATCGGAATAGAGTAATACTGGCGATTTAAAGGCGACGCGGTGCGCCTGACCTTCAGCCTCAGCAAACACATTCATTTCACGACCGATACTAGTCGCCAGCGACATCACATGCGCTTCACGCAGCGGATCAATAGGGGGATTGGTAACCTGAGCAAATTTCTGCCGGAAGTAATCATAGATAGAGCGCGGCTTATCTGATAACACGGCAAATAGTGCATCATCGCCCATTGAACCGGTTGCTTCCTGGCTATTCTCGCCTAAAGAGCGAATCACAATATCCAGCTCCTCAAAGGAGTAACCAAACTGTTTTTGATAGGTGCGTAGCTGCAGATCATCAAAATCGCGCTGACCCGCTTGTTCATCACTCAATTCTTCAAATGGTACCAGACGTTTGACATTTTTGGCCAACCAAGCTTTATAAGGATGACGAATTTGCAAATCATGATCGGTCTCATCGGAATGTAAAATACGACCTTCTAAGGTATCGATGACCAGTAATTCACCCGGTCCTACTCGCCCTTTTTTCACCACTTCATCGGGCTGATAGTCCCAAATCCCGACTTCAGAGGCACAGGTGATCAGATTATCGCTCGTAATCACATAACGGGCCGGACGAAGACCATTACGGTCAAGTCCACAAGCCGCATAACGGCCATCCGACATGACAATACCAGCTGGACCATCCCAAGGCTCCATATGCATCGAATTAAAATCAAAGAACGCTTTGAGATCGTCATTCATATCCGGATTATTCTGCCAGGCTGGCGGTACCAAAAGACGCATAGCCCGCACAATATCCATGCCGCCCACTAAAAACAGTTCCAGCATGTTATCGAGTGAACTGGAGTCGGAACCGGTTTCATTGACAAAAGGCGCCGCCTCCTGCAAATCAGGAATCAATGGAGTTTTAAACTTATAAGCCCGCGCTTTGGCCCACTGACGGTTACCTTTGATGGTATTAATCTCACCATTATGAGCCAAGTGACGAAACGGATGCGCTAAGGACCAACGCGGCATGGTATTGGTTGAGAAACGTTGATGGAACAAACAGATAGCGGTCTCGATACGCAAATCAGATAAATCGAGATAAAACTGCGGCAGATCTTTCGGCATACAGAGGCCTTTGTACACATTGACCTGATTAGACAAACTACAAACATAAAAGGTTTTATCTTTAACGCGCTTTTCGATGCGGCGGCGCACCATATATAAGCGGCGCTCTAAATCAATGTGACTCCAGCCGGCCGGTGCATTAATGAAGATTTGCTCAATCTGAGGTAATGATGACAGAGCTATCTCACCTAGCACATTGGTGTCAATCGGTACTTCACGCCAGCCCACAATGGATAAGGTTTCATTGAGTAACTCCTCCTCAACAATTGCTCGACTCGCTTTGGCTTCACCTTCATCATTACTTAAAAAGAGCATGCCTACCGCATAGTTAGTGGCTAAGCGCCAGCCCTTCTCTTCTGCAATCAGACGAAAAAAGCGATCTGGTTTTTGCATTAGCAGACCACAACCATCGCCGGTTTTACCATCCGATAAAATTGCGCCACGATGCTGCATTCTGGCTAAACTGTGAATGGCGGTTCGCACAACTTTATGACTCGATTTGCCCTTAATATGGGCAATTAAGCCAAAGCCACAATTGTCCTTCTCGTGTTCCTGATTATATAACATAAAAGTGCCTCTCCCAATCCGTTAAGCATGGACATTGCTAATAGTCTATTCTGAAATCTGTTGCACATTGCTTCTCAATATTTTTAGTCTTCAATATGCTGATATGGCATATATCGCTTTGCGGCATTAACAGATTTAATCGGTCTCAGATGATTACCCGTGAGATTCATTAAACCAAGACCAAGCGATTTAACCGCCTATAAGCATTAAAAATGATGACAGAAATCGGCAAAGTTATACTTGTTATCTGCCTATTACCGCCATACTATATGGCTAAAAAATTAGCGTTAAATAGACACTGGGTCAAATAAATATTCATCATTAATCAATATTTTAATAACCCATTCCTGAGTTATTAATATAATTAATGATAGATGCACTCATTTAAATAGTGAGCACAATTCTAGCGCAGCACTGCATTAAATCAGTGCACAAGCGTGATCGGCAATAACAGGACACATCATCAATGCAGTTACATTTAGTGATCAATACGTTTGGATCAGATTTAGTCCAGCGCTATGGTGAAAAAATTTATAAATTAACCTTACACGGTGGATTTAGCTGCCCAAACCGCGATGGTTTGATAGGTTTAGGTGGCTGTACCTTTTGTAATGTTGCCTCGATTATTGATGAATCCATACAAGTACAAAGTATTGAGGCGCAGCTGGCCACGCAAGCCCAGCAAATGAAAAAGTCCAAACGGTATTTAGCCTATTTTCAAGCTTATACCAGTACCTATGCGGAAGTTGAACAGTTAAAAAATATGTATGAAGCCGCCTTGAAAAGTGCTGATATTGTTGGACTCTGCGTCGGCACCCGGCCAGATTGTGTCCCCGATGAAGCGTTAGCCTTGCTGGCAAGCTATCAGCAACAGGGCTACGAAGTCTGGTTAGAACTGGGCCTGCAAACCGCGCATGATAAAACATTAAAAAGAATTAATCGTGGTCATACCTATGCCGACTATCATCAAACCGTACAAAAAGCCCGCCAGTTCGGTATCAAAGTCTGCACTCATTTAATTATCGGTTTTCCCAGCGAAACAGCCCATGACAATTTAGCCACTCTTTCACAAGTGCTCGACAGCGGTGTTGATGCGCTTAAATTGCATCCATTGCATATTGTTGAAGGGAGTATTATGGCCAAAGCCTGGCGAGCAGGTAAAATATCCCCCTTATCCTTAAGTGAGTATGTTGATATCGCCGGCGAATTAATTCGTCATACCCCCAAGCAGATCATATTCCATCGTATTTCTGCCAATGCCCGAAAACCGATGCTCTTGGCACCAGAGTGGTGTAGTAACCACTGGGAATCGATGAACGCGATAGATAAAAATTTAAGAGAATTTGGCGTACAAGGCGCAGCTTTAGGCGATCCTTATCGCTATGATCCGGCTTCAATCACAACTAATGACTAAACGCAAAATAAGTCGATAAGCACAAAATAATCACCTGTCTTATGCTAGAATAAGACCGATGTTTTTCAAAAAGGAAAGAGAGATTATGCTTTGGTTCAAAAATGCCATTGTTTACCAATTTAGTAAAGAGACCATACTGACGAAAGAGGCCTTAGAAACGGCACTCAAATCGATGCAATTTATCCCGTGCGGTAGTCAGGACATGAGTAAATTTGGCTGGGTATCCCCTTGTCTTAATGATAATTTAGTACTGGAGATGCAAGGACAGTTTTTGCTCAAAGCCAAGAAAGAGACCAAAATGCTCCCTTCATCGGTGGTTAAGCAAGCTTTACAGGTTAAAATCGATCATTTAGAACAGACACAACAACGAAAACTGAAAAAGATCGAGAAAGAGACCCTGAAAGAAGAAGTGCTGATCGATTTATTACCGAGAGCATTCAGTAAATATAATCATTACTGGTTGTGGATCGATACCAAAAGTCAGCGAGTCATTGTCGATAGCGCCAGTTACAAACAAGCCGAAGATCTCTTAGCGCTACTGCGTAAATGTCTGGGATCATTGCCACTCATTCCATTAGACAGCGAAATCCCCTTGGAACAACTCTTAACCAAATGGGTCAAAGAGAATCAATCGCTCCCGCCTTTTATACTCGGTGATGAAGCTGAGTTGAAAGATCCATTAGATGGTAATGGTATCATCCGTTGTAAACAACAAGAGCTGACGTCAGCAGAAATTATTATGCATATTGATGCGGGTAAACAAGTCACCAAGCTAAAATTGATTGAAGAAGCCTATGTAAATTTCATTTTACAAAGTGATATGACGATTAAGCGTCTTAAATATGATGCCAGCTTACTGGATAAAAACGAAGATATTGATCGTGCTGATATAGAAAAACGTCTTGAAGCCGATTTCTTAGTGATATCGGATGTTTTAAGAGATACTATTGAACACCTAATCAAAGCAATCGATATTTTAAATAGGAAATAAATTGCAAAAAACCGTAATTTTTGATAAAAATATAGGGCAACCATAAAAAACTACATGACTTATATTATATTTATCTTTATGATAGGTTGTCCAAAGGATAATATATTCATCTCAAAACAAATTATTTAATTGAGGTTTAAAATGAAAAAAACTACACTAGCTTTAGCAGTGGCAATTGCAAGCTTATCAACAGCAGCAATCGCTGCACAACCTTCAAACACTTTCTACGCAGGTGGTAAAGTGGGTTGGACTTCATTCCATAACGCTTCACTTGGTGACGATTTTGATAAATCTTCAAACGGTGTTGGCGGCGGTTTATTTCTTGGTTATCAAGCAAACCCGTACATGGCAATCGAATTAGGTTATGACTACTTAGGTCGTGCTAAATATAACAGCAACTCAGCAGATTTAGAAAACTCTAAATTCACTGTTCACGGTGCATCTTTAACAGGTAAATTAAGCTACCCTTTATCGTTCATCACTGATGATTTAGATTTCTACGTTCGTGCTGGTGGTTTCATCCATCACACTAAATTCAAAGGCAACGGATATGATAACGGCGACGTATCAATCTCTCCTGTCTATGCTGGTGGTTTCGACTATAAATTAACAGATAACTTATCTGCACGTATTGATTACCAATGGGTTAACAACATCGGTAACGACGGCCCAGCTGGCTACCGTCCAGATAACGCATTACTTGCGTTAGGTGTTTCTTATAACTTAGGCGGCCCAACAGCTAAACCACAACCAGTTGCATTAGCACTTCAAGAAAACCGTTTCGTATTAAACGAAGACGTATTATTTGATTATGCAAAAGCAACATTAAAACCAGAAGGTCAAACTGCACTTGACGGTTTATTAAAAGCATTAGTTAAAATCAACCCAACTGACGGCGCTATCGTCGTAATTGGTCATACTGATCCAATCGGTTCTGCAAACTACAACTTAAAACTTTCTCAAGAACGTGCACAAGCCGTTGTTGATTATTTAGTTGCTAAAGGCGTACCGGCTAACGTTATCACTGCTCGTGGTGTAGGTAAATCAGAGCCATTAACGGGTGACAAATGTAATAATCTTCGTGGTGCTGAACTACGTGCTTGTTATGCACCTGACCGTCGTGTAGAAATCGAAGTTAAAGCAACTAATGTTAAAGAAGTTGTTATTGAAAAAACTGCACAAGGTAAAATCATCGATAAAACACTTCCAGAAGTTGAAGTGAACAACCTTAAATAATTTATTTTAAGTTATTTATCGTGACGAAAAACCCAGTATAATACTGGGTTTTTTTATTCCCGCGTCTTCCATTATTCTCTTGTTCTTCACGCTCGCTACACTGAATGTCGGGTCATCCGACTCAAAAAAGTTGTGAATAACTTGTAATTTCGATTAAATCTATCGCCTTTTATCCAGAATCTAGGGTATAATCAAGCCCAAGTTTTGTGTGTAAAATCTATATTTAAAAAATCGAGGTCACTGTGTCAGTTTCTGTTTGGAAAGAGTGTCTGGAGCAGCTACAAGAATCGCTCCCATCAACAGAATTCAACATGTGGATTCGCCCTTTACAGGCCGAGCTTAACGATAATAAGTTGTCGCTATATGCACCTAATCGCTTCGTGTTGGACTGGGTCAAGAATAAGTATCTATCGCGCATATCTCAGTTATTAGCGCAGTTATTTGGCCCTGAAGCGCCCTCTTTACACTTAGCGGTCGGCACTAAAGTCGCCCGCAATAGTCCGGCATCAGCCAATAGTCCTGCAGCCAGTAACGCACCACAGCAAGTGCTTCCATCCTGGAAAAGTAATCAAACCGCCCAAGTAGAGTTAGCTTATCAGTCGGGTATTAATCCTAAGCACACCTTTGTCAGTTTTGTGGAAGGTAAATCAAACCAGTTGGCTTGCGCAGCAGCCAAACAG